>CAYJAG010000010.1:0-19263 GCA_964368385.1 uncultured Muribaculaceae bacterium | reverse complement strand
GTGTATACTAATAATAACCAAAAGCAATATAAATAAAATTTGGCGCGCCCAACAAGATTCGAACTTGTGACCTGCAGATTAGAAATCTGATGCTCTATCCAGCTGAGCTATGGGCGCGGAACTTCGCCATCTTATATCCTATTTGCCCGAAAATCAATTATTTTTTAGAATATTTTCTTATAATGCAACTTCTCTAGGTTGGGAATTTAATTCTGCAGAATTTGTAAATTATTGTAATTTGGTCAAACGGGGGGCAGAAACACATTCCGCCTGCAAGCATATAGATATAACCTCGTTTGACTTGTTTAATTTGGATAAAGAAATCGATTTATCTGTTAGTGGAAAAATTTTGATTGAAAAGAATATAGATGTTGCCGTAAAGCATAATAAATGATATAATTAAATAAATACATCTGTAAGTCTGAAAAACAAAAAGGATTTATTATGATTATATTAAAATTTATTCTGGCCATTTTTTTATCTTTTTTACCCGGCATTTTTGGTGCAATGTTTTCCCCCAGGGGCAATCCTGGGATGTGGTATGAAACACTGAACAAATCCGTATTAAATCCCCCATCTTGGGTGTTTCCAGTTGTTTGGAATTTATTATTCTTGGCGTTGGGTATTGCCCTGTTCCTGGTTTTACGCCATGGATGGAAAAAATCTAAAAAGCCAATTATTCCTTTTTATATTCATATGATTCTGAACGGCATGTGGAGCTTTATATTTTTTGGTATGCATTGGCCGGTTGCGGGAATGTTAAACATCATTGCCCTGATTGCGGTTGCTTTTTGGATGTATAAAGAATTTTATAGCGTCAGCAAAACAGCCGGATATCTGGTATGGCCATACATCGCATGGTTATGCTTTGCATTATATCTGAATTCAATGGTTGTTTTTCTAAACTAGGGTAACGCCTTCGGCGCGCAAGAGTTTTTTCTTGGTTTCTGTTCCGCCCGCCCCCGAATAACCACCCAGTGTTCCATCGCTGCGGATTATCCGATGGCAAGGCACATCTGGCGCACATGGATTTTTCCCAACAGCATTGGCCACAGCACGCACGGCATTTGGTCGCCCCACGCGGCGCGCAAGCTGTGCGTAAGTAATGACCTGGCCGCGCGGAATGTTCATCAATTCCTGCCAAACGGATTTTTGGAACTGGGTTCCCTTTAAAGAATCGAAATTTATTTTCATATTAAAAAATCAGACGAGCCATAAGCCGGATTCTGTTTTATGGCATAATTAATCTGCATATCGCATTACTGCGAATGTCAAGCCTTCTACCCGCCCCCACACGCGGGACACGCCAAAGGGGGCCTATTTGAAGTTGCACCACATAGAGATTGCCCGTTTCAGCCTAACTTAATAGGATCGTTTCTGTTGCTCTGATCGTCGGGTCGCCCCGCCGGGCCATTAGCCCGTATGCTGTCCCGTGGTGTCCGGACTTTCCTCTGTCTTGCGACAGCTATGCCTCGCCCGTCTGATTGAGATCAATAGTACAATAATTTTATTGATTTGCAAGGCGCAATTCGCCAGAATGCAGCCGTGTCTTTAATTACCCCCATCTTGAATGAATCACAACTGCGCGCGTTTGACGCAATTGAAAATCAGACAAAAAATATTTTAATTCTGGGTCAGGCCGGAACTGGAAAATCCACATTCGTAACCTATCTGAAATCTGCATCAAAAAAGCGTATTATTTGCGCCTGCCCGACCGGGGTTTCCGCGCTGAACATTGGTGGGCAAACTATTCATTCCCTGTTCCAAATTCAGCCGCGTGATTTTGTAATGCCTGATTTATTAAAGCTTCATGCCAAGCCACGGAATGTGCTGTGCGCCGCCGATTTACTGATAATAGATGAAATTTCAATGGTATCGCCAGACATATTGGATGCCATGGACATTTTGGCGCGGCAGGCCCGCAAAAACAATGCTCCATTTGGCGGATTGCAGGTTGTTGCCATCGGCGATTTATTCCAATTGCCACCTGTTATTACCCGTGATGCCCAGCAATTTTATACCGATGCCTATGGCATACCAAATGCTTATTTTTTTGATTCCCATGTTTACAAGCGGGCAGATTTTAGGCGGGCAGATTTTGACCTGGTATATCGCCAAAGTGATGATTCTTTGCTGCAACATTTATGCTCTATGCGGAATGAACAAAATCATGAAATTGCATTGGCATATTTTAACAACTTGAAAATAGATGATGCTGTTCGGCGTGAAAATGCTGTACTTATTACACCTTTTCGCGCGGTTGCAGATAATATAAACAGATCCCGATTGGCGCAAATCAATGCGCCAGAGGTTTTATATCGTGGCGAATTGTCCGGGAATTTTAATGAGAAAGATGTTCCATCACCATTGGAATTAACCCTGAAAATCGGAGCCTTGATAATTTTCACCCGAAATGTTCGCGAATATGGCAAAGATTGTCTGAACGGCGCAATGGGAATTATTCAAGAACTGGGTCAAAAAGAGATTAAAATCAAATTATTGGCAACAAACGAAGTTGTTACAATAAAACCAGAAAAATGGCAAAAAATAGAATACAGCCGCGATGAAAACGATAAATTGATAGAAAATGAAACTGGCAGCTATCGTCAATTTCCAATTATGCTGGGCTATGCAATGACTATTCATAAAGCTCAGGGGAAAACATTGGATTCTGTGATTATTGACATTTCGCGCGGTGCATTCACGCATGGTCAAACTTATGTAGCATTATCACGCACGCGCAAAGCCGCAGACATGCATATAGCCGCCCCGCTGCGAACAAGCGATATTATCTTTGATTCTCGAGTTTTAGATTTCGTTGGCTGACAACAGAATTTATCCGGCGCTCAATCATTTCTATATCCCCGGGCGTCCATGGTATAGACTTTAGAGTACTTGGAAGCATTGTGCGTTTTTGATCTTTAGCAATTACAGATTTGGATTTAAATATACAAATATTCTCTATATTATGATGGAAACTTTCATCTTCTGAATGTTTCAGTATTTGATTTTTATTATTCAAGAAACCAAACCGATACATTTCATCATAACTATCGTCAGCAATAATAATAAAATAAAAATGTTTGGGAACCACCAAATAAGTATATTCCATATACCAGTCCTCTCCAAGACCGATGTCCACATACTCTTTTAAAACTGTATGATAGCTGACAATACTTTTAACATATTTTATAATGTCGTCGGTTGGAATAAAATGCGTATTAGGAAACATATTCATTATGTGTTTTTTCCCATTATTATCGCATCAATTCCGTCATAGTATCCACGTCGAATCGCAATTTGTTTATATCCATTTCTTTCGTAAAGTTTTCGTGCTGCTGCATTATTTTCAGCTACTTCCAAAAAGATTTTTTTATAACCAACCTCTTTCTCCATCAGTTGCAATAATGCGTCTGCTGTTCCCTGCCCCCGAAAATCTGGATGAACACCTATGGTTATAAGTTCGCACTCGTCCGCCGCGCACCGCCAAACTATAAAGCCGTTTTCAGACGCAATAACCTGGGCCCCGCCATGCTGCAAGCTGGCAAATTCTGACGCATCCCATGGTTTGTGTGGAAAGCATAATTTATGAAGATTTGCGATTTTGTTCAGCATAGCTTGCCCTGATATAAAGTGGAATTACAGGTGCTGCATCCCCATTTAACTTCCTTTGCACTATTGGCAAAGCATCCATTAAATCAAATGGTTTGTGGCCTGTGGTTTTCGCATAATCAAATTGTTTTGTTTCAACCTGTTCTATACTCATAATTTGCGGCTGTAAATCTTTTGCGCCAACAAAAAAATCGCCCTTGGCCGAATCAATCGCAACAAAAGCGTCTGGGTCAGATTCTAAATAAATCTCGAATGCATTTACTGGGATAATTGAAATTCCCAATCCCATTGCCAATCCCTTGGCATAGGCAATACCCAATCTTATTCCTGTAAAGCTGCCCGGTCCAACAACTACACCAATCGCAGTTAAATCAGAAAACTTTGCATTATTTTCATTCAGAAATTTTTCTGTTTCGGTTGGCAAAGAAATTGATTGTTTTTCCGATTCAACAAATTTGTATTTGTTATCCAAAAGCAGTTTAATTCCAGATGAAGATGTATCAATTATTAAAATCATTACAATCTGACCCCGGCATTAAATCCAATTTTTTGACGAATCCCGCCACTTTTTCTGGCCGTCATTAATTCATCAATTTTCTGCGCGGTAAATTCTGTGGAAACATCTTCGCCATCTGCCAGCAACAAAGTCCTGCGCAAAATAGCCGTCAGTGTTCTTTGTAATTCACGGACGCCCTGCTCGGCTGTATAATTTTTTATTATATGACGTAACGATTCATCGCTGATTGTTATATTATCAGCGTTCCATCCGGCATCATGCGCGGCACGCACAATTAAATGTTCGCGCGCAATTTTAACTTTTTCATCTTCGTTGTATCCTGGAATTTCTATTATTTCCATTCTATCTTTTAATGCTGGTGAAATGTTCAGGCTGTTTGATGTTGCAATAAAAACCACATTGCCCAGGTTAAAATCAACCTCCAGGTAATGGTCGCGGAAACTTTTATTTTGTTCCGGATCCAAAATTTCCAGTAAAGCGCTTTCCGGATCGCCACGATGGTCGCGTCCCATTTTATCAATTTCATCCAAGACTATTACCGGATTATTCGCACTGCAACGTTTCAGCGCATCCATAATCCGACCGGGTTGCGAGCCAATATAAGTTTTACGATGCCCACGGAAATGGGCCTCGTCACTTACCCCACCAAGTGAAATTCTTTGGTATTTACGCCCCAAAGCCCGCGCCACGCTGCGTCCCAAACTGGTTTTTCCAACACCTGGTGCGCCGACAAGACACAAAATAGTGCCCGATGCATTTCCAGTTTTGCGCATAACTGCGATGTGTTCCAAAATTCTATCTTTGATTGGTTGCATTCCAGAATGTTCGCTGTCCAATGCTTCGCGCGCCCGACCCAAATCAATTGGTTCGGAATCCGACTTATCCCATGGCATTGACAATAACTCGTCCAGATAAGTTTTCAGGACTGCGCCTTCGGTGCTGATTGCGTTATGGCTGCGCATACGGCGCCATTCAGACATTGCCTTGTCTTTCGCTTCTTTGGGCATCGCAGATTCTTCTATGCGCTTTTTCAGGCTTTCTGTGTCCATTTCTTCGCTGTCTTCGCCCAGCTCTTTCTGAATCGCTTTTAACTTTTCTTGCAAAACATGATTGCGTTGGCCGCCTTCTAGCTGTTGTTGGACGCGCCTGCTGATTGATGCATCAATTTTTGCAATTTCAGACATCATGCTGATTTGTTCCAGTAACATAACCAATCTGTCTTGATAATTGCCAGCACCCAAAATTTTTACCGCAGCATCTGTTTCCATGCTGGTCATTTGAACAACAGCGTCAATAAATGCAGGCATTGGATAATTTTCTATAATCGTATTTAATTTATCCATGCGGAATTTTCGTGGTAATGCCAGTTCTGGCAACTGATCCGCAACTTTATCACGCAGCGCAACCGTTTGTTCAAACGCGCTGTCGTCCGTAAATGGCAATTCGGTCGGAATGCCACTGAACAGGCCATCCTTGACCGATATATCAGAAATAGAAACCGCAGACTTTGTCTGGACTATCGTATGAATTGAATTATCCGGCAGTCGCAAAATCTGGATAACATCGGCCAGTGTCCCGACATTGAATAACTCTTCGGGGTCTGTTGGATAGTTCCATTTGTGTTGAGGCGCCAAAATAATCCGGCGATTGCCAGCAACTGCGGCATCCATACATGCAACTGAAATTTGATTGTCTAAATAAATCGGCACGGTTAAACCGGGCTGAATTACTAAATCCTTTAATGGTAAAATAAATTCTTTCATAGCGCTTATAATATAGAAGATTTTCCGGGATTTGCAAGTACCCTGATAAATAATAAAAAAGTGCCGGTTTCTGGTGCCAGGTACCGGCGAACCCCGCAAAAGCTAAACGGAATCAATCAACAATTGCCGACGGATTCCAATGCCATTTAGGCAGCCATTGCATAGCGAACATTGTCGTTCGCAGCGAAATTATCGCCATTCAGTTTTTATCGGTCTTTCGCGGCAACCACGCCGGACACACTCTTTATCTTTCAGCCCTTGTCGAAGCTATTTCATCCCCATAAAATTTATTGGTGGAGATGTGGGGTACCGCCCCCCAGTCCAAAAAACCTATTGCATAAAGCATTCAGCATCGTCTTCCCTTGCGGGACATGTATATTATAGGGGAAATTTAGGAAAAATCAAGCCACGCCTTGCTTTTTTGCAGACTGCAATGCCGCGCGTAAAGATTTTTCCGCCAAAGTCCGAATTTTTGGCGCAAATGCACGCATATTCATCGCGTCTGCCACAGAATTTGCAAACATTTCCGAAATGTAATTGATTTGGGTGGGTGCAACTACGAAAACCTCTGATGAAATCTGCTCTGGCCGCAGTTTAAATGTGCTGGTCGCTGGCTTTTTTATTATGTCTTCTATTGAATTTTCCATGTTTAGAACTATATCACAGCAAAAGGAAGATTTCCATAAAATTTATTGACCGCGGGGGTGTTTTTGACTATGCTCCGCCTTGCAAAAAGGAAAAAATATGTTTCAGAAGATTATTCGCAAAGTACTGGGCAGTGCTAATGACCGCATCGTTCGCTCTTATGACAAAATCGTGTCGTTAATTAACGATTTAGAACCAAAATATCATGATATGACTGACGCGCAGCTGCGCGCACAAACCGACGAACTGCGCGCCAGATTGGCCGCCGGGGAATCCGAAAAGGACATTTTGGCAGATGCTTTTGCCGCTGTGCGCGAAGCATCAATTCGCACCATTGGACTGCGCCATTTTAATGTTCAACTGATTGGTGGAATGGTTCTGAACAATGGTCAGATTACCGAAATGAAGACCGGTGAAGGGAAAACCTTGGTCGCAACATTGGCGCTTTACCTGAAAGCATTGCATGGCAAAGGCGCTCACTTGATTACGGTTAATGACTATCTGGCGGCACGCGACGCAAACTGGATGGGTGAAATTTATAAGTTTTTGGGAATGAGTATCGGAATTATTCAACACGATATGACCGACGAAGAACGTCAGGCTGCATATGCTTGCGACATTACCTATGTCACAAATTCCGAATTAGGCTTTGACTATCTGCGCGACAACATGAAATTTTCCAAAGGGCAACAAGTTTTGCGCACATTCTTTTATGGAATCGTTGATGAAGTGGATAGTATTTTGATTGACGAAGCGCGCACTCCATTGATTATTTCTGGACCAGCCGAAGATACCAGTGAACTTTATAACTCTGTTGATGCAATCGTGGCCCAGTTTTCACCAGACGATTACAAAAAAGATGAAAAAGATCGCCATGTAACATTGACTGACACGGGAACCGATACAGCAACAACAATGCTGCGCGAGGCCGGATTATTAAATGGTGAAAATTTATATGCACCTGAAAATGCGGTCTTGGTTATGCATTTGCAACAGGCGTTATTGGCGCATCATTTATTTAAAAAAGAAGTAAATTATGTTGTGCGTGGTGGCGAAGTTTTAATCGTTGATGAATTTACCGGTCGCGTTATGACGGGTCGTCGTTTCAGCAAGGGACTTCATCAAGCACTGGAAGCAAAAGAACACGTCCAAATTCAGCCTGAAAACCAAACTGTTTCCAGCATTTCCTATCAAAACCTGTTCCGCCTTTACCCAACATTGTCCGGAATGACCGGCACAGCAATGACCGAAGCTGCCGAGTTTGATGAAATTTACAAGCTTCGCGTGGTCAGCATTCCAACCAACCGCCCCGTGACGCGCATAGACCATCATGACGAAATCTATCGCAACAAACAGGAAAAATTTGACGCAATAGTTGAACAAATCAAGGATTGTCTGTCCCGCAAACAACCGGTCTTGGTTGGAACGGTTTCAATCGAAAAATCTGAAGAGCTGGCCGAAATTGTTGAAAAACGTTTAAAAGTAAAACCAGCTGTTTTAAATGCGAAACATCATGAATCCGAAGCAAGAATAGTCGCACAAGCCGGCGCGCCAGGCGCATTGACTATTGCAACAAATATGGCTGGACGTGGAACCGATATTAAACTGGGTGGAAATGCCGAAGAATTGATTGAACGGCTGGCAACAGAAAACCCAGATTTGTCGCCAGATGAAATTGAAAAGCGTAAAAAAGAAATTTATGCGCAAATTGAAGCCAACAAAAAAATTGTCTTGGATGCCGGCGGTCTTTACGTCATTGGCACAGAACGGCATGAATCACGCCGCATTGACAACCAATTACGCGGACGCAGTGGACGCCAAGGCGACCCGGGCGATTCCAAATTCTTCCTGGCATTGGACGATGATTTGATGCGCATTTTTGGCGCGGCAAGATTGGATGGAATGCTGACCAGTCTGGGGTTGAAATCGGGCGAGGCAATTATGCATCCTTGGATAAACAAGGCCTTGGAAAAAGCACAAAAGCGCGTGGAAGCCCGTTATTTTGAATCACGCAAAGAGCTGCTGAAATATGATAATGTAATGAACGAGCAACGCAGTGTCATATACAAGCAACGCGATGCTTTGATGACCCAGGATGACCTGACGCCTTTTGCAAAAGAAATTATGGCCGATGTCGTAGAAAACATTGCAGAAGCAAACATTCCTGAAAAGGCGCGACCCGAAGATTGGAATCTGACCACTATTCATGATTCCATGCAAAGCACATTTGGACTGGATATAACTGACCTTGAAGCATGGAAAACAGATGAAACTATTACGGAAGTAAAGGCCTTTGAAACATTGTTAAAACTGGCCCAAGATCGGTATGAGTATCAAACAAAGCGCTATGGCGAAGAATTGATGCAGACCGCGCAAAAGCAAATGATGTTAAGCGCATTGGATAACAACTGGCGCAAGCATTTGGCGGCCATGGACATGCTGCAATCAGGCATAGGTCTGCGTGGGTATGCCCAGAAAAATCCGCTGTATGAATACAAGAACGAAGCATTTGATTTATTCCGCACGATGATGAACAGCTTTAAATCAATGTCTATGACATATCTTTGCCGGATGGAGCTTTCGCCAGATACAATCGCAGCGACCGAGCGCGAACATGACGAACACGATGCCGAGTTAAATAATGTTGAATCCAAACGCAATGCACCATGCCCTTGCGGTTCTGGATTAAAATATAAACATTGCTGTGGAAAGCTGAAATAAAAAAACCGCCGTTTGGCGGTTTTTTTGTTTTTATTCTATTACTACTTTTACACCCAATGCACTTAAATCATCTGCAATAGTTGGGGAAATCCGCACACTGCATGGCAAAGCCAGACTGGTTATTTTACCATTTGTCGTCAGATTCAGCATGACTTTTGTTTGCCCTGTCCCCAATCCATAAATCAAATTTTTTATATCTGCCAATTTATCTGGGGTGTGAGTGTCCAAAATAATTTTCTTTGCCACGTCCGCAATCCAATGTCCCAACGGAATTACATTATCCACAAAAACTGAAACCCTGTCGTCGCGCATGCTGACCCTGCCCCGCAATAAAACCAAATTTTCATTTTGCAAGACTTGGACAACCGACGACACAGTGTCGCCAAAGCATACCGCATCTATATTTCCAAAGCTGTCTGCAGCATTGACGCTGCACATCAATTTTCCCATTTTGGTTATACGCTTGTTAAAGCTGTTCACACTGACCGCAATCATAACACTTTCCCGGTCACGCTTTGTCGGCAATGTTGCACTGGTCGTCAGATTTTCACGCTTTATCAAATTTTTATACTGATCTATCGGATGCGCAGAAATATAAAATCCCAATGCGCTTAACTCGTTCGCCATCCGCTCACCAAAATTCCAGACAGGCGCAGCAGTAAAATTTTTGCTCAGTTGGTTTTCAGTTACATCGTCGCCCGCCGTATTTGCAAATAATGACAGCAGATTTGCGCCCTGTTTTTGTTTTGAAGCATAGGCAAGAATTGCATCAGCATTCATGAAAATTTTTGCACGATTCGGCTCCAGGCAGTCCAGCACTCCGACCTTTGCAAATGCCTCTAGTACTCGCTTGTTTATAATCCCAGCTGTACGTTTTGCGAAATCAGTTAAGTTCTTGAACTTTCCATTTTCATTTCGCTCGGCAATAATCGCATCTGTTGCAAGCTTGCCCACGCCTTTGATTGCAGCAAGTGCAAAAATAATTTTGTTATCCTTAACAATAAACAAAGACTCGGAATTGTTTATATCTGGGGGAACAACTTCCAAATTAAAATTAGTCCGCGCATCGTCAAGATAAAGTGAAATTTGGTCGCTGTCGTTTAATTCCGAAGACATTGCAGCCGCCAGAAATTCGGCCGGATAATGCGCCTTGATATATGCGCATTGCGCGGCAATAACCGAATACGCAACGCTGTGTGATTTATTAAATGCATATTCCGCAAACTTTATAAACTGCTGATACATATCCTCGGCTGCGGCACGAGAAAGTGTATTTTGCGTCTCGCACCCATCAACAAACTTTACACGCATCTTGTCCATGACTTCTTTAATTTTCTTTCCCATACCTTTGCGCAAGGTATCTGATTCCCCACGAGTGAATCCCGCCAGCACGCGCGACAACTGCATAACCTGTTCTTGATAAACTATAATTCCATATGTTTCTTTCAGGATTTCTTCCGCCAAAGGATGCGGGTATTTCACATCTTCTTCGCCGTGCATTCGGGCAATATATTGCGGAATATAGGCGATAGGGCCCGGACGATTCAACGCGTTCAGTGCGATTATATTTGCAAAAGATGTTGGCTGCATCTTTTTTAATGTCTGCTGAACAAACGGGGCTTCGTATTGAAAAACGCCTATGGTTTTACCCGCACGCCACAATTCAAAAGTCTTTTCATCTTCCAGTGGAATTTCATCCAGGTTCAAATTTACTCCGCGGATTTGCTTTACAATCTGAACCGCGTATTTCAGAATCGCCAAAGTTTCCAAACCCAAAAAGTCGAACTTTATCAAACCAACCGATTCCAAAAAATGTCCATCAAACTGACAGCTGGGCATTTCATTGCCTGGATCACGATAGACCGGCGCTATTGCTGTCGTAGGTCGGTCGCCAATAACAAAACCACATGCATGCTGACCCAAATTTCTGAATGCGCCTTCAATCTCCATAGAAACATCTACAACTTTTTTCAAGTCTTGGTCAGTGTCCAGCAAATCTTGAATTTCGTCTGATTGACGCACTGCATCAGCAATTTTTTTAGCGTCCATCGGTATCAGTTTCGCAAATCTGTCCGTTTTAGAATAAGGCATCCCATACACGCGCCCAATGTCGCGTATTGCACCACGCGCCTGCATGCTGCCAAAAGTTATGATTCTGCAAATATGATCTGGGCCATATTTTTCGCTGATGTAATTGGCAACCCGTTCCAGACCGGCTGGCTCGAAATCCACGTCGAAATCAGGCATAGAAATTCGATCTGGATTCAAGAATCGCTCGAACAGCAATCCGTACTGCATGGGATTGATGTTGGTAATCCGCAATGCCCACGCTACAACAGAACCAGCGCCCGATCCGCGTCCAGGCCCAACCAGAATATCATTTTTGCGGCACCAACCGATATAATCCGCGACTATCAAAAAATATCCGGGAAAGCCCATTTTGATAATTACATCCAGCTCGAAATTCAGCTGATCAAAGTATTGTTTTTGCTCGGGCTCTGGGATTTTTTGTTCGGTCATGCGCAGCGCCAACCCATCGTGCGCATTGTCACGCAGCATTTGACACTCGGTCTCGAAATCATTGCCAAATTTCGGCAGCAATGGCTTGGACTTTGTATTAACCATAAATCCGCAACGCTGCGCAATCACAAAAGTATTTTCCAATGCTTCTGGTAAATCACTGAACAATTCCGACATTTGGGCGCAAGACTTGAAGTATTGTTCAGAATTTTTGCGTTTTCTATCAGGGTCAATTACCTTGGTCTGTTGCAAAACACATGCCAACGCGTCCGCAGACTCATAATTTTCAGGTCCGGCAAAACACACATCATTTGTTGCAACTACTGGAATTTCTTGTTCGGCGGCTATGCGTAAAAATTCAGGCTCGGTCTTGATTTCTTCATCCAGACCATGCCGCATTATTTCAATGTAAAATCTGTCGCCAAAGATTTCCTTTATTCGGTGCGCCATTTCATCCGCGCTTTGACCTTGAAGAATCATTTTCCCCAGTGGCCCGGTATGTCCGCCAGACAAACAAATCAATCCGGCTGAATTATTTTCCAGCTCGTCCATTGTAATAAACGCGCCCAGATGCTGGTTATCGCGCCGCATGTACATCAAAGAGTTTAATTTACACAGGTTATTCCAGCCAAATTCATTTTGAGCCAACAAGATAACTTGCGAAAGTTGTTCGATGCGCAAGATTTTCGGATCGGCCCGATCATGATGATTCAGCGATGCACAAATCCCGATAATTGGCTGGATTCCCGCATCAGACATAGCATCGGAAAATTCGGCCGTGCCCGACATCAAATTTGTATCCGTTATGGCGGCGGCAGACATTTCATGTTGCTGGCATAATTTTACAATGGTTTGGCGGTTTGGGTCTTTTTTAGGATTTGCGTGGACATAAAGGGTCCCTTCGCCTATGGAATACTTGGTATGAACGCGAAGATGAACAAATGGCTGGGACATGCCTATTTTATATCCGAAATAGGAATGATTTGCAAGAGTGTTATTGCGTAATTTTCTATTTTCCACTTGAAAGACGGAAAAAAATATGTATAATCGAGCGGTTGGGTCGGTAGCTCAGTTGGTTAGAGCGGAGCGCTCATAACGCTTTGGTCCGGGGTTCGAGTCCCTGCCGACCCACCAAAAATCAAATCGCCATTTGGCGATTTTATTTTTGGATGCAAAGGCGGACGAGAACCCGGGTTCGACAATGAGTCAGCGAGCCATCAGGCGAGCGCAGTAAACGAAGTTTGCGGGAACGATTGCCGCACAGCGGGCACAAAGTGCCCAGCGAGCGAGTCCCTGCAATAACACGCCCCACCAGCCTATGGCTGACAAGCCAAAAATTAAATCGCCATTTGGCGATTTTATTTTTTCGTTGATTTATGCTGATTTAGTTCAACAGGCAGTTTTCAAGATCTTTATCCACCAAGCCTTTCTTTGCGCATTCCGTAAATTTATACTGGTTTATTTTTTTCACTTCCCCGCAATTTCCGTTCTCGAACCACATTTCGGTATTTCTTATGTAGAAATTACCCGTGCAGGTTATGCAAACATATCCGTCAAATAATTTTTGATAAACTAACCCGTTCGCAAGTTTTTTTGTGCTGCACTCTATGACTGCATCCGAGACTGTGCCGGGGGTGTAATCAAATCCATATCCAGATGCAGGCTTGTCATAACACTGCCCTTTGTATAATACCTTTGTGCCGTCAGTTCCGCAGGGATTTACAGGGTTTATCATACATCCGCTTTTATCACTCTTTAAAGCATACCCCTCTTTACAACTCCACAGCCAGCCATTACTTGTCATCTTAGCGGTCATTCCTTCGGTAAGTGCAGTTACGGATGTTGATGGAGAACTCGAGCTTATCCAACTGCCTGAGCATGTCTCCCATTTATCTCTCCAGACGCTGATGTCATTGCATCGGCTATAATTCGGAAACTTGCACTGGCTCTTGGTGCCATCCCAATAATTGTATGTGCCGTAATTTTTTTCATAAATTCTGTACCCGTCGCTACTTTCGCTGCAATCACAGCCAAATGCGTTTCGGTTATCATACGGAGATTCCCAATTATAAGTCCATTCATACCCATGGCAATTAGCGGATACCGGACCCGCAGCGCCAAGCGCAAGAATAAATAATGCAAAAAATTTTATGTATTTATGACTCATCTTGCGATCCAGCATTCTTTTTGCTCCTGCATCCATTTGGCATTACCGATGGTTTCACATACAGCTTTTGGAAAATTCGCGCTGTATACGCATTGGCTGCCGTCCCAGCTGGCCAGGCCAATTCCGCCCAATGCTGTATTCTGGGCATTACATTTTGCCCAATCACCCCAGTAAAGGCATATACCCCATCCAATAGACTTTGGCGTCGCAGTTTTAACCAATGCGCGCGATAAATCAATTTTTCCAACTGCCTTTTGTAAAGTGGAACTATCTTTAATGTTTGAAAAAATCTTGTTGCCGGTCGACAGGGATTTGGTTACCAGAACTGGTTGTTTTTGGGTTGGATTGATAGTCAAATCACTTAACTGATTAACTTTTTCTGCTTGTAAAAGCGTAGTTCCAGCACGTGGGACCAAAGCACTGCGCACAATACCCGCCGAAACAGGTGTCGCTGCAACCATATTATATGAAGAATCAACCGTATTCTTAAAGTTATCCAGACCACCAAATACCGTAGTCAGGAAATTAGGTTCTAGTTCTAATTTAGACATTCCGGTCAATTCAGCAGGATCAGATACCCATTTCCCGTTCAATTCCTGACACTGCTGCTGCATCCGCCCCGTGATTTGCTCTTTGGTTGATTCCATAACTTTATTCACAGAGTTCTCGGTTTCTGTATCCAAAACCGAATCTGCAGACCCCATACAGAATGTTTTTGCATATGTTTGCAAATTCCCCAAAAGCTTTTCAGGACTGGTTAACCGGCAACCATATGGGGACTCGTTAATGGTATCACCAGCTGCAGGCGCACAAGTTTCCGCAATATAACCCTCGAGTGCGGAATCGCAACCTTCGGCAATTTTGACAGCGTTAACATTGTTTACAAAATTCATTAAATTCCGCAGTCCGCATGTGCCCGCGTTCGTTATTTTATTATTAGTGTCAAACTTGCATGCAACGCCGCCCGCAGGAGTATAAAGAGCCGCGCATGCCAAAACCTTGTCCTTGCACATAGCCTCGCTGGCACGCGCGGACAAAGCATTAGTTCTTTGTGATGTTGAATCATCAAAGCTGTTTAACGCATCGGTTGTTGAATCATAACAATCTTTCATCGTCATAACACAGCTGTCTTTGACTTCTTGTAATTTCTTGTCTTGAGCCTGGGCAATTTCAATCAGGGCTTGGCGTTTAAATGCATCCCAAACCGCAGTTGCATCATCACGGCAGCTGTCAAGAGATGCCGTCGCGCGATTCTTGAACAAATCCAATCCAGCCAAAAATGATTTATTTTCTGCGGCATTTGTGTTTTCCAATTTTATCTGGCTGGCCAGTTGGAACAAACGCGGGGAATAAATTGGCTCGCCCGTAGATGAATCAATATACAAACCCGTAAAGTCTAAACAACGTTGGAAATTCGCACCGCATGCCGCATCGTTCAGTATATCATTGCGAACTTTTGTAATACATTCATTCACACTGGCGGAATTGTGCGAGCGATACTCATCCAGACGCGCATCACGCAACAGCTTGTTTGCATCGCGAACTTTTTGCGCAACCTGCTCTTTCTGGGAATCTATACCCTTGGAATAAGTCTGGCAGTCCTGGCTTATCAGCAAGCTATACGCACTGCGCACCATCTGGGCCGTAGCCTGGGATTCACAGGATGAAGCCGACAACTGACTGCATTGGTTATTAACCTCGTTATAAAGATCCACTCCGGTCAAGGATGATAAATCTTGCACACTGGTGTCAAAAGCATTTGTGCCGGACCAAACATCATTCATGGCGGCATCAAAGTTCAGATTACTGAAATCCAATCTGTTTGATTGTTGCGCAGGTTTTGTTTTTCCCGATAACAAATCACTTATTTCGTCCAGCATTGCCGCTGCCGCAGATTTATCTGTTGTTGCCGCCAATTCGCCAGAAGTAGCAGATCCCATAGCACTGACTTCGGCTGCAGTTAATCCAATATTCGACAGATTATTGTCGGAAAAGCTTTGCAACATTGTCTTTGCACTTGATAGCGCAGATTCCATATCTGCGAAATCTTTGTATTTTTCAGAGCAAATGCAACGTCTGTAAGTATCATTTGCGCCAGCACAAAACTGATCCATGCAAGTATTATAGGATTCGCGGCAAGTGTTATATCCCGTACCCAGCTTTGATACATCGGAAAAAACCGCTGCTGCACGCGGCGCGGCCGCACTGCGCGATACGCTGGCGCTGCGCGCGGATGTGACCGGCACACCCTTGGATGGTTGGACACTGACACTGCGCCCAGGCAGTGCACTGCGTGATTGTTGAATTGGTTGAACGGCCGTTCTGGCACCCAAAGTCCCCGCCCGAGTTCGAGAAGTGGCCGCACGATTTACAGAATCAGATTGGGTTCTTTCCGACCGCTGCATGCCAGCAGATGGGTTACGCGGATTCTGCGGCGATTCGCCGTGCGCAACACAAACGACAGACAATAAGCCAAAAATAGCAAAAACTGCTTTTCTCATTTCACTACATTTTATAGATTTTTGGAAATTTATACAAGCAAATAATTGCCTTGAATCCCGATCGTTTTTACATCAATGATTGTTTGCGGTTGGATTTGCGCACCAGACACACGAACAGGAATATCATCTGGGGTACGACCGATGTTGTCTTGCTCCATCAAAAGCTGGGTGGTTCGACCGACCTGCGCTTGCATGAATTGGCGGCGATTTTCACTTGCCAGTTCATTAATAATTTTAACCCGCCGCTTTGATTCCGCACGCTCTATTTGATTTGGCATAGTCGCTGCCAATGTTCCTGGACGCGGTGAAAAAGGAAACGCATGTATATGAATAGGTTTTAATTCTTTTATCAATTCCAATGTTTCATTAAATAATTCAGGTGTCTCACCTGGAAATCCACAAATTATATCCCAAGAAAAAGAAACTGGATTAGCCGCCAATTTTCTGACCATTTCGGCATTATGACGACGTCCCATTGCGGCCAGAATTTTATCACTGCCCGATTGCATAGAAAGATGCATGTGAGACAGCATTCTGGGCTGGCGCGCCGTCAATTCTATAATTCGCGAGCATTGGGGGCTGGCAGGATCGGTTGATGATAATCGCAAACGTTTCAGGTCCGGCACATCGTTTAATAATTTTTCACACAAATCTGATAAAAATTCACCATTTTCGTGGTATCCGGCTATATCAACACCAGTTAAAACAACTTCGTAAAAACCGGCATCCACAGCACAGCGAACCTCTGTTAAAATTTGTTGATATGGGAAAGACACATTTTTTCCGCGCAATTTGCTGACTATGCAATAGGCACAGCTGTGATTACAGCCATTTTGGATCTGAACAAATGCCTTTGATAAGTTTGCATTTTTCAGAGTGCAGTTTGCAGTATTTCTATCCGAGCTTGGTATTCTGAACTCTGAAAACTTATATGCTTCCAGATTCATTTTATCGGTGTTTTTTATAACTGCCGCAACACCTGGGATTTTTTCATAGTCCTGTGGGGCACGCGTTGCTGCGCAGCCTGTTATAAACAATGGGATATCTGGATTTTCACGGGCCAGTTTTCTGATTTCTTGTCTGGATTGACGCTCGGCCTCGGCTGTGACGGCGCAAGTATTTACAATAATTGCAGGCTTTGCAAGGGCAGATGACAGCATATTTGCGATTTTTTCAGCCTCAAGCGTATTCAGCCGACAGCCCATTGCGACAAATTTTATATTTTTTTCTTGCATTTTCAGAACTTTCGGGGCATTATAACGTCGCTAAAAATTATTGCAATAAAGGATTTTACATGGCACGCACTACAAACAGCGATACTTTGAAATATGTTGACAGCCGGTACGAGCTGGGGATGCTTGCCACACAGCGCGTCCGCGATCTGAATGGCGGGGCTGAACCTATTGTTCAAGTAAAAAGAGACAAACCAACCGTCGTTGCATTACATGAAATCGCCAGCGGCAAGCTGGACATTGGCAATTTGCGCCATGAATTTATCCAATCTTACAAATCTATGCCAACCGCAGATGAATCTGAAACATCCATAGAATCTCAATCCGAGGATCCATTGTTGAAAGAACTGGATGCCGAATTGGAAGATGCTATTGTTGAAACACCGATGGCTGTCGAAGAGATTGCTGAAGAGCTGGATAACTCATTACCAGAAAAAACCGAGGAATAACCATCTGCCTCCGCTTTGCGGGCACCCCTATATGCAGTTAGGGAGTTTTATAATAGGAGATGTCGCATAGTGGCCTAGTGCGCTTGCTTGGAAAGCAAGTATACTCGCAAGGGTATCGAGAGTTCGAATCTCTCCATCTCCGCCAGTTTAAGAGAAAAATTAAAAACAAACCGCGCGAATGCGCGGTTTTTATTTTGTTTTACTATTTACACGTTTAACTGATTTTGATTTTTCAATCTTTTCTAGAACATCTAAATTGTTCTTTGCATTTGCAAAAACAGACTTTACTTCTTTTAATTTGCCTTCTTTGTCGACGATATAATCTTTACCACGCCATTTAATATTTATACCTGTAGCATCTTTGAGTGTATATTTTCCAATAGATGTAAAATGATCTGGAATTGTTATTGTTTTTAAGCTGATACAACCCACGAATACTGAATAGTCAATATGTTTTATACTATCCGGAAATATTACCGAGGTCAAACTGGTACAATTTTTAAATGCACCAATTCCTATAGATTCTACTCCATCTTGCATTGTTATTGATTTTAAACGTCTACAACGATCAAATGCATAATTTCCTATAGATTTCACACTACCTGGGATTGTTATCTGGGACAATCCTTGGCATTCTAAAAAAGCCTGTTCTTCTATGGATGTTACACTATTTGGAAGCTTTATCGATGTCAAGTTGTCGCAAACAGCGAATGCTTTAATTCCAATAATTTCTACACCATCATTGATTATTACAGATTTCAATTTTTGATTAAAACAGAACGCCTGTTTTCCAATCTTTTTTACGCCATCTGGAATTGTTATTGATTCCAAACTTGTGCAACCCTCAAATGCTCCTGACTCGATAAAGGTCGCACTTGCTGGAATTGTTATTGATTTCAAAAGTTCACAACCAGAAAATGCATCAACTCCAATGGTTTTAAGACTATTGGGAAGTTTTACTGATGTAAGCCCAATACAACCACAAAATGCATAATTATCGATAGACAGAAGATCTTTGTCTGTTTCAAATTCTTATAATTTATTATTGATTATTGTTAGCTTGGTTTGTTTGCCATTATTATTGATTTTTATAACTTTTGTAATTTTATCCACTATTGATACAGAAACATTAGCAG
>CAYJAG010000009.1:4789-20492 GCA_964368385.1 uncultured Muribaculaceae bacterium | reverse complement strand
TGTCAATATGATTTGTCAATCGCTTTTTAGAATTACCCCGAATTTCCGACAAAAACCATTGCTTTTTTTATCCGTTTCTAACACAAGCAACTACAATTTTGTCCAAAACATATTTGACCATTTAGATAAATTTTGGACAAAATTACAATACAATACATTGTTTTTACACAATTTTATATCGCGTAAACTTTTTTGACAACTTTTGCTTGACAAAGTTCATTTTTGTATTATATTTATCGTCGTAAGGTTGCTTAGGTAGCTTTATAGAGCCCTTGGGAGTTAGACTCCCTCCTACATTCTCTCTCCTCTAACCCTGGGGGCTCAACCAGTTCAGAATGTCCTAATTTTCTCCTTTCCTTCCCTCCTTTTGGACATTCGGAAAAAGCCCGCAAACGCGGGCTTTTTTTTATTTATGATGCCGGGGAAATCAGTAAAGTCCGCGTTCTATCTCGCTGCGCAGTGCTGAATCATTATAATCAGTCGCGCATCCAGCAACACCGATCAATAAAATAAAAAGCAAAAGTATTTTTTTCATGCTTGAATTTTATCACAAAATAAACCAAAATCAAAGCATGAAGAAAATTATCGATAAAAAAATAGCTTTATTCTGCGGCGCATTGCGTCTGCCATTTCTGACCCGCGATGCACTGCGCGCAAATGGATGGGATGTTTTTGTCGTCGGACTGCGCGGGTTTTATGATCCTGCGTTAAAGCCTGATTTGGATATACGTCTGGGCGGCGGCGGCACAGCTGCGCGTGAATGCAAAAAGCGTGGCATTACACAATTTTGCTTTGTCGGCGCAATCGGGCATCCGAATCTGGCCGACATTCGTCCGGACTTGTGGTCTGTGTCGGTTATGGCACGCGTGCTGAAAAACCAGAAAGGCTATGACTCTATGGCATCTGCCCTGATTGCTGGAATTGAATCCAAGGGATTTAAGATTCTTGCGGCCCAAGATTTATGCCCTGAATTGACATTCACGCCAGGCATTAAAACGCGTGCAAAACCATCAAGCGATGAAATGAAAATGGTAGAACGCGCGGCCCATGTTTCACGCGCCTTGGGCGCAGAAGACATAGGAATGAGCGTTGTTGTAGACAAACAAGTTTTGGCGGTCGAGGCCGCCGAAGGCACCGCAGAAATGCTGAAACGTGTTATTGCCATTCGCAAGGGGCGACACGGCAGCGGCGTGTTTGCAAAAATGACGAAGCCAAAACAAGATTTGCGCATTGATATTCCGGCAATCGGCGTCGATACGGTGCGCGATGTAGTGGCGGCGGGTCTGCGTGGCATTGTGGTTAATGCCGGCACTTGCTTTGTTATTGATCGTGAAAAAGTTATCGATGCTGCGGATAAAGCAAAAATTTTCATTGTTGCGAAATAAATTTGTGCTGATATAATCTGCCGACCTTGGATGATTAGCTCAGTTGGTTAGAGCGCTTCGTTCACATCGAAGAGGTCGGAGGTTCGAGTCCTCTATCATCCACCAAAAATTAAATGACCCGAATGGGTCGTTTTGTTTTTGGTCTATGGGTATGGACGAGAACCTGAGGTTCGACAATGAGTCAGCGAGCCAGTAAAGGGCGAGCGCAGTGAACAAAGCCACCTGTGGCGCAGTTCACGAGAACGAATGCCGCACAGCCACAAAGTGGCGAGCATGTCCTCTATCATCCACCATTATTTCTTTTACCCGGGGCATTGAAAAATTTATCTGTTTCGGCAATAATAAGTTCATGATTGCTGCTTTTTTCAAGTTTATAATTGATCGCCAGACGATTTGGCACAAACGTTTTGTGGAAAATTTGCCCGGGCCATGGACAGATGACCCGGTCCTGGGCAGCTTTCGATTTTGCAACATTTATCGACAACTGGATGCTGGCACAATCGCAATTACCAATCATATTTGTGGTGGAAATTTATCGCCCCAGCAAAAGTTATTTAACATTGTCGCGTATCGTTTTTTTAATAAAAAAGACACTATTAAAACCTTGTTCGGTGGACCATTAAACAACTATGATTTTGACTTTGCAAAACTGGAAAAGCAATTTGACTCTGCAAAGTTAAATGAAAACATTTTTAATAATGCTTATCTGGTTTCTTCGCATAACTATAACCCAAATTATCGTCCAGGCGAAAAGCATATTCAGATTTTAATGATGCTGCGCGATTTGGCACCGAAAATGGATGAATTCACCAAAGAAATAATGTTGTCCACACCAGACAATGCTATTTCAATAATAAATAAATTTGTTCCATTAAGTGGACCTTTCTTGGCGGGTCAAATTTTGTTGGACGCCACATATACCAAAGACTTGGTCAAATTCACAGACAATGATTTTCTGATTGTTGGGCCTGGCGCAAAATGGGGATTGGATATAATTTTTAATGAAAATTTATCTGCCAAAGATGCGATAGAAAAATGTAAATACTTACACTCTGTTCAAAGTAAATTTTTGGATGATAAATGGATGCAGGTTCGTTGGCAAAATCCAGACTATTCAAATGCGTCATACATCAGTTTGCATGATATACAAAATTCTTTATGCGAATTCAGAAAGTACTGGCGGCTGTCAAATGGAGAAAATGGCCGCAAACGTTATTATAAATCTTAATTCCCCATCGCAGGAATTATAGCAACTTCATTATATTGCGACAAATATCTTTTCCCGGTTGCGCAATAAATCTTTGTCAGTGAATCTTTATATGCCTGGACTTCGGCAACCCAACGATTTTCTACATCAGTTGTCGCGCCCTGGTATGCACTGAATCCGCCCAATCCTGCGCCTACGCCTGCACCGGTCAATGTTGCGTTTGTGCGCGCACTATTATTCAAATCAATAATTGCACCATCTGTTGCGTCCTGGGTTAATGCAACGAAATCTCTGGCTGAAAAATCCGATTTTGATACTCGTTGACCTATTGTGCCGTCGTTATAACGGAATCTTATATCTGGATTTTTAGCATTACGACGCCATTGTCTGAAATCAGAATTCGTTTTTAATACGGTATTCCAGCCGACTATGACCGCAGATTGTGGATTGCCTTGACTTTCAGCTGTGTTCAATTTATAGAAAATTTCCCCACCATCACAGCCCAATGTTGCTGGCTTCATTTCTGAACCCGTCAAGCAATACTTGGCCATAGTACTTGACGCAAGATTACGTTGTAAATCTTCTGATTTAGTATAATTATCGCCAATTCCATTTATAGACCAATACTCGAAATGAACCGAACCACATGAATTAAATGTATTATCTGAGCCATTATTACATCTTACCTGACGATTCATGGTGCCCAAAAATCCCGCCTGGGTTCCGCCCAGCTCCGTATTCTTTGCCACATATCCATAAAGGCAATCTGTACCCTCGCACTTACGAGTCAGCAAAACTGCATCGCCAATGCCCGATATATTTCCAATCAGACCGCCACCAATCGCATTAACAGTTGCGCCCATAATAACATCGCCACCGACCTTGCCTGATTGTGTCGATATGGCCGTCAAACCACCAAGGGCTATGGCACCGATTGCGGTTTTGGTCATTTTATCACTGCTGGTTCCCAGTGATCCACCCGTACCAGGATCATTCTGACCAACAAAATTTCCGCCCAAGCCACCAATTATCGTTGCGGCCGCAATTTTCATTCCTGCGTTCTGTTTTTGCTCTTTATTCATCACGGCGATTACTTCATCCATGGTAGGCTCGCGATCCGCAGGGAAAATAATGCTTCCGGCATTTGTCATATATCCAGATTGTGGAAAGTTGCTGATGTTGCACTTAATCACATCACCCGCCGCGACGCGCGCAGTTGCCAGAATTATATCGTCGGTTCCATTGACCATTCGCATTTCAACATCTGCGACACAGCCAGTTGCGGTTTTAACGCCAACATTCGGTGTGTCCCACGCAAACGCACCGGTCGGATAAATCGCCGCACAGGCATCCAGCTGGGCGCTGGTAATGCCCGCATTTGGATTATTCGCGGCTATCTGTCGTGCCAATTCCATATCAGCCACCCGCACCGACAACCCCAAATCTTTCGATGTTTTTGCAGTCGCAATAATTTCTTGCTGAGAAGCAGGTGTTTCTGTCGCAACCTGACTTTGCACAGCCGTATAAGTTCCGCCGCGGCCGGTTCCGCTGTTACCGACACGCAAAGCCGCTTCGGCACTACACACGCAACAAACACAAAGTAAAGAAACTATTGAAGTTTTCAAGATTCTCTCTCCCCGAACCCCTATTAGAACTGAATTCTCATACGAATACCGGCATCAACTGTTGCCAGATTGCCACTTTCGAACCAATTAGTGTAATGGAACACGCTGTCCAGCGCTGCGGGTTCTTCCGCACCATCCGTACCAATCGGCGCAGCCCCAGTTGATAACCACTCGGTCTGAGATACCACAATGCTGCCAGACGATTGGGCCTTGCCCAATCCTGCATAGCGAACAAAAAAGTCCAGCTTTATTCCGCCTTCCAACTCAGTCGTTAATCCGCCTTCTACCATATAGGATAACTGCTCGGACGTGCCACCCGCATGATATGCATATATGTCGGAAATCGCAGTCAAAGTTCCTATAGCATAAGTTGTGCCTTCGGTTATTCCGACCTCGGAATAAAAATTCGGGTCATATACCAGATAATCCGCAATCGTATTTACAGCTATACCCAAACCTGCCCCGATATAAGGGCGCAGTGCGCCACCAGCCATATAGCCAGTATAAGAATCCAAGTTATAGTAAAGATTCAGCATGGTTGCCGTGCTGGAAATAGAACCACCCGTTGATTTCACATCAATATATCCGCCAGCGCCATCGCCAGTTTTTACGCTGTCTGGATAAGACAAACCGCTGTATCTGGAATATGAAAAATCGACACGGACATCGCTGTTTATTGCCGCACCAACAGATATTTGTAATGGCAGAACTGTATCGGTTTTGAAATCCGCAGTTTCAAACGCACCAGGTGCAAAATATGCATCGGTTTCATTTTTGTAATCTGCATCCATTCCGCCGCTGACCGCCGTTGAGTATCCAACTGACAAACCAATGTAAAGCCCGCTGTCCGCCAATCTGTCATAATCTTCGGGTTGATAATACTGACGCCCCGCCGCCGCTGATGATGTGCCAACACGTGGCAATGTTCCCGTAACGCGATTCGGGTTTGCCGCCGTAGTTAAACGACTATTTCCGGTAACAGGAGCATATTGCTGCTGGGTATATCCCTGGCTGGTTGTCGCAGCCCTTTGTTGATATGGGACATATTGCGTCGTTGCGCCATAGGCCTGATAGGCCGCATAAGCGCTGGGGGTCGCCAGCATTGTGATGAATACGGCAAAAATTCCAGATTTTTTCATTTTCCTTCCCAATACTTTATATTTAACATTTTATCATATTGGCAAATCTATTGCCAACGATTATTTTTTGCTTTATCATGCCGTCTGGATACGGAGAAAAAATGAATATCTTCATCATGATTTTGGTCTTTATTTTGATGGCGGGATATTTTCTGATTGATGCCCCAAATCAACGTGTTCGCGATGACAGAATAGAATCTGCCCTGCGAATGACCGAAATAAAATCTATTTTGTCTTGCATGGCGCGCGCTCATTCTGGTGCAATAGAATTGGATACCACCGCTCGCGCTGGGGCAAAAGAAATCTTGGAACCCAAATCCGAACCCTGTACCGAAAAATATAATGTTCAAAGCATAAAGTTATGTGCAGATGAGCGACGCGAGGTAACAATCTGCAAACCAGATCGAGTGGGACAAACTATCGGAAACTTTATTGTAACCACCGCCGATATGCCCGAAGAAAAAGATACAAATTTGGTGCTGAAAACACTGGCCCAGGATTTTGATGCGGCATCGAATTTTGGAATTATAATTACCAAGAATGACGGATCACTGGCAATACTATCAGGCAACGGGCACAGGCGAAAAATTCCATCAAGTATAATTAACGCTGCCAGTCTTGAACAAGGACGATTGATTTATATAACCCAATACTCGGTTTCGGCTGATATAAACCTGGGAAATCCGTCACAGACAGCGGCTGAAAATATATTCTGTATGACTGGCGAGCAAAAGATTTTTCGTTTTGGTAAATGGGAATGCTTATCACAAAATCCCTCGGCGCTTTGTACTGGCGACACAATTTGGAATTCTGTCGATGAAGTTTGCGAAATTGATCCGTCCAGACGCCCATTGTGCGCCACCGGTCAAACTGCAGTAGAAATTGAAGACATGTGGCAGTGCATAGATCCGTCGCCAATTCGTGAATGTCCTGATGGCACAACCGCGCAGTTGGACTATGTCAATATGGAATGGGTTTGCGTTACAAAAGAAACGGAAAGCAGCGGATCTAAATGTCCCAGCATGATGATTGCCAAAGGGCGTGTTTTGGGCGGGACTTTACTGAAACCTGCAAACCTTTGCAACGATTGCGAGAAAATGGTCACTAATGAAGAAACTTGTGAAGTTTCATGTGTGCCAGATGAAACCAAAGTCAATTCAACCGCATGCTATCCGGGCGCGTCAGAATGTCGTGGAAGTTCGCGCGCATTTTACTTTGGCTTTCCGGATGACTCAACATACAAGCAAAATGTTCGTGTGAATATACCAGAACTGGCCGGGGTGTCGATACCAGTTGATGGCGCGCATTCGCAGAACAGAAAATTTAATTGCTTGGACTGCGGCGCGGTTGGCGCGATTGACGAACAGCTTTCTATGCCGCCGTTTGTCGCAGTTTGTGAATAAAAGAAAAAAGGATAATTTATGTTTTTGTATAAATTGTTGGTAACGATTTTTTACCCAATAATCAGAATTTACCTGGGGTTGCGGCGACGCAAAGGGAAAGAGGATGCACATCCCGATCGCTTTGCTGAACGTCTGGGACGCCCCAGTCTGGCCCGACCAAATGGATTTTTAATCTGGCTGCATGGCGCATCCGTTGGCGAGATAAATTCTATGCGTGGTTTGATTGCAGGGCTACATCATGATTATCCGCGGGCGCAAATTTTATTAACCAGCGGCACGACAGCATCCGCAAAGATTGCTAAAAATTTTGATGTGCTGCACCAATATGTACCAATTGATGTTCCTTTTGTTATCAATCGTTTTATGCGGCATTGGCGGCCTGATTTGGCAATTCGCGTTGATTCAGATTTGTGGCCTGTTCAGCTGGACACGTTGGCACATGCGAATGTCCCCAACTTTCTGATCAATGGCGCAATGAGTGAAAAATCATATTTGCGTCATCAAAGAAATAAAAAATTCGCGCAAAGAATGATGTGCTCGTTTACAAAAATTATGGCAAAGTCTGCCGCGGACGCTGGACGCTTCAGTGGATTGGGTGCAAAAAATGTCAGCGTTATGGATAACCTGAAATACAGTGTTCCACCAGTTGCAGACAAACCCGAGTTGCGCAAAAAATGGCTGGCCGCCGCTGGTAAGCGCCCAATATGGCACGCAGCAGTTTTGGGCGAAGGCGAATCTGAAATTATTTTTAATGCGCACCGCGCAATCTTGAAAAAAATTCCGAACGCACTGCTTTTGATTACTCCACGTCATCCCAGTATGAAGGCAGAACTGGCAAGCACCGCTGGCAATTTGAAAATTGCATTCCGAACAGATAATGCCACGCCCAACGGAAATGTTTATGTTGCAGATACAATGGGCGAAATGGGATTGTTTTACAGATGTGCAAATGTAGCCTTTATGGGACGTTCCTTGCTGCCCGAATGCCGCGGATCCAGCCCGATCGAAGCGATACAGCTGGATAATATCGTGATTACTGGAAAGTATACCAACACATTTGATGAAGTTTATGACGAGATGGCAGCCGACAAAGTCCTGGAACGGATTGCCGACACATCACAGCTGACCAGTATGGTATTAAAATTTTTGGAAGACAAAAAATTCTTTATCACGCGGCGCGCAGCAATAGAAAAATTCATCGCAAAAAAATCAAACACTTTGGAAGAAGTGATGACGCAGTTGCGACCCTACATTTCCATTAAAAAAGCTCGCTGACATTGCAGATTTTTTTCATCTGTTCGGTGGATGAAATTTTCATCGCATTGCCATCTATCTTGTAAATAGTTTTTTTCGCCATTGTTGGGGTGGTCCAGCTTTCTTGCCAGTCACGCCCTATTTTAATTACTTGAAATCCCGGGATAAAAACAAACCGCAATTTTTGCAATGCGCAATCTGCGCCTTCGGTCGTTCTGAATCCATCAGGGGTTATATTAATCATCCCGTTGTCCGTATTTAACTGCACCTGATAATCATAGTAAAAATGGGCCGTGCCATTTTCATTTCTGGTTCGAGTAATGGTATCTGCACGTCCATCGCCGTTAATGTCTGACTGAAAAACATCTATGCTGGCAATGCCTTCGCCGAACTCGTCCAGTGGCAATGTTTTTTGCGAGACCGGGTTACGAAGTCCATCATCAAATTCGTAATTTTCATCCAACTGCTGGGTTTCGCCATTGCCTTGAATTTGTCCGGCGACATAATGGGTTTCTGGCGTTATTGTTCCAGGCGATTTTGCAGCCGGTCGCATCAGGAAAAAATAAGCCGCAACCGCAAACGCTGCCAAAATAACCGTCAGTAAAATCCAAGGCAATGGCGAACGTGCCCCATCCATTCTTTCTATGTTTGAAGTTTCAATTTTCATTTTTGATCCTTTGTATCACTCTACAATTTCTTTGCCGGGTATCCAGCCTTCTATCTTTTTTATAACTTGTGCAACCCGCGCCAGCTGGGCATCACTGAGCGAAGACATCGGCGTATTCAAGGAAAGTCCAGTGCCCTGCTCTATCGAGCGCTGATAGGCCGCCGTATTATTTTCATTTGGTGGCGCCCATCTGGCGATTGCACCGCCAACCGTCTTGCTTTGGTATTTGGGATTTTTCAACTGCAAAACTATTGCGCGCGCGCCGACACTTTCACCCGGAAATACTAAGAATCGTCCGTTGCATGCGATAGAATTAAAAATCAATCCAGCGCCGCAAGTTATATTCCCTGGATTATTATTCCGCCATGCAAGACTGCCACCAAATTTGGTATGCCGGCGACCATCAATACCTATAAAGCTTACCTGCCTGCCGGATGTGCTGACGCTGCCCTTGGCTGGGGGCACGACCCTTACTTGTTGTGGTGTTATGCTGGGGGCCAGTGAACTGGGGCCTGTCCCGCTGGAAACTATTTTAGTTTCTTCAACCGGACTGGTTGGAATTTGCACATCAATGTCGCCCATGATTTCAGGCGCAGCACTGCTGATTGCAGAATCATATATGTCAATGTCTTCAAATAAAGCGTCTTCTTCCTGAGTTTTTAACTTTAATTTCGCGGCATCTATAATTGTATTAACCTGGGCCACTGGAACCTGAATTACCTTGCACCCCATGCCGAACAAGTCCCCGCCCCAAATAGCATTCACGATAGGGCGCGACACAGCCAGAACAGAAAACATTAAAAATAAATTTCGGATATTTTTAATTATGTCGCCCTTGGCGCCACGAATTAAAGCGATTGCCCAGCCTAGCAGCAGAAATGCAGCAAATGCAGTTATTGCAATCCAGGCAATATCAATAAAGTCAGCCAAGCTGCGGATAAAACAAGTTGGATCTTCCAGCCAGATAGAAACCCCATCCGACCCGATTATACGAAATCCGGAATTTTCAAGATGGCGAAGAATTGTTTCTGTGTTCATTCATTATCGAGTCGCGAAAAAACCCGGCGTGACGGCGTCGTCTTCGTTTGCCGCAATACCGGCCCAGCCGAACAAATCGCCCAGCATGCCTGTATCATCTTTTTTCGCTTTCTTGAATGGCAGGATGTTTTTCAATTTTCCCATTCTGCCACTGCGTGCGACAGGTTCGGGGTCTTGTTCTTTCTGAGTTTCAACAAATTCTGCCGCCAGTTTTGTAAGTGTTGCATCATCATCCAGGTTTTCATCGCGAAAATCATCGCTGTCCGCACGTGTGCTTTCTATAATTTTTTCTTCTGGCAATGGGGTTAAATTTTCAAAAATCTCTTCTATGGTTTGCGGAGTTTGGGGTTCTGGATCCGGCAAACACTCTTCCAGCACATCTGAAATTTCCATAATAGAAACAATTTGGGGCAAAACATCAACTGGTTCAGGCATTTGTGCAGGCGTTTCGGCCATACCACCAGAAAGTACTGATAAAATCGGGATAACGCGCTGAGGCTGTTGAATTTCAGGTATTTCTTCTGCTGGTTCTTCCAGTATTATTTCTTCTTCAATTTCCAGCTTTTCTATCTTTGCTTTTCGAACTTTTTTTGGTTTTTCAGCGGCAACTGGCGCCGCGCAGTCCTCTTCTTCCTCTAACGGAACGCCAAAAAGCAACGAATCTGAATCCAGCCCCAACGTTTGGCGAACTTCGTCAAATGCCGCCTTGATAGCCGACTTGTCCAGATCTGTACCACCAGAAATATAAATGATTTTATTCTTCACCATAAATCCCCCCGCACGATGCATAATCATAACACATTTTTAATGTTGAATGCATAAAAAAAATGTCTTACCATAAAGCTATGTTGGAAACAGCCAATCAAATCTTTAAAGAACTGGATGAATTAGAGGCCGCCATGGTCAAGTTGCGTGCCAATGCATCCGGCGCCCAAACTCAAACCGATTTAGAGGTCGCAATTTGCTCGCGCCAGCTGGCCGACATGCGCGCAAATAATATCCGCGCGACCCAGCTGATAGATCAATCAATAAAGGAATTAAAGGCCATTAAATGAGCGTTGTTGCAATTCCAATCTTGAACAAAAATTATGCCATGGGCTGCGAAGATGGCCAGGAAATGCGTCTGGTCGAAATTGGTCGGATGGTTGATAGCCGCGCCCGCGACATACAAAGTAAAATCGGCGTTTTGCCCGAAGGCTCTTTGCTGGCAACATTGTGCATCGTTCTGGCTGATGAAATTATGTCCAAGGATAAAGCAGACACCGCCACTATGGAAGAAATTCTTAAACGAATCCAAGAAATCAAGAATAAGATGGGATAAATATGTTGCCGTCAGTATACGCTCCAAAAGATTTTAAAAGATTGCGCGCATCTGGCGACATCGTTGCGCGATGCTTTGATTTTATTACCCCTCAAATTTGCGCCGGGATTTCGACCGGCGACATTGACCGAATGGTTGCCCAGTTTTTGCATGAAAATGGTGCGCGATCGTCAGACCTGGGGTATCAAGGTTTTCCAAAACATTGTTGCACCAGTCGCAATGATGTTATTGTGCATGGAATACCACGTGATGATGAATTTTTACAAGATGGCGATATAATAAACATTGATTTGACTTCGGAATACAAGGGTTTTCACGGCGATGCGTCCCGCATGTTTCTGATTGGCGATGTAAAACAAAATTCCAGAAAGTTGGTTCAGGTTTGTCAGGATGCATTAAACAGCGCGATTGCTGTTTGCGCCCCTGGGGTTGCGCTTTCTGAAATTGGACGCACTATCGAGGCGATTGTAAAGCCGAGTGGTTTCAGCATTTCCCAGGACTTTATTGGTCATGGAATCGGGAAAGTTATGCATGATGATCCACAGATTTATCACTGGCATGATAAAGCTTTTGACAAGATAAAAATGGTGCCAGGACTTGTTTTTACTATAGAGCCGATTTTATGCGAACATTCCAGTAAATGCAAAATTGATGAAGATGGTTGGACTGCGCGCACTGTTGATGGCGGAATGTCCGCCCAGTGGGAACACACTATCGGCATTACTGAAGATGGAGCCGTGATTTTTACTGAAAGGATGAGGGATGATGGATGAAGGAAGAAGTAAAAAATCTTTTAGATAGAACAAAAATATTCGCAATACGAATTATAAAACTAGCCGATTATTTACCCAACACAAAATCTGGTATAACAATAGGAAAACAAATTGTTCGTTCTGGGACTTCTGTGGCGGCAAATTATAGAGCAGCACAACGAGCCAGAAGCCAAAAAGAATTTATTGCAAAAATCCATATCGTTCTTGAAGAAATAGATGAAACTTTATTTTGGATTGAACTGCTTATTGATTCTGAAATTGTAAAAAAATCAATGTTAGATTTAATAAGAAAAGAAGCCGATGAATTAACCGCTATATTTTGTTCTATATCAAAAAGAACTGGGAACAAATGAATACAGATTCATCCATCATCCAACATCCTTCACCCTTTTATGCTGGGCACCGAAAAAGGCTGCGCGACAAATTCTTGGAGTCGCCGCATCTTAACGATGCGGAGCTGCTGGAATTGCTGCTGACCTATGCCGTTCCACGAATTGATGTAAAGCCTATTGTTCGCGCATTGATTGATAAATTCGGCTCTTTCAGCAAAATTATTTCTGCGCCCACCGAAGAACTTATGCGTCTACCAAATATAGGATCAGGAATCGCCATATTTATAAAGGCTTTGTATGCTGGAACCTTGCGCAGCTATGTTTCAGAAATGAAGGATGCACCTGTTTTTCACAAATATGAAATTTTGGAAAATTATTGCAAGATGAATTTGGGCAGCAAAACCATAGAAGAATTTCATGTAATTTATTTAGACAGAAATAATCAACTGATTGTTGATGACGCGCACTCTGTTGGAACTGTTGATCATGCGGTTGCGTATCCTCGTGAAATTCTGAAACGCGCTTTGGCATTAAATGCTGTGAGTGTGATTTTGCTTCACAACCACCCAAGCGGATCGCCTATATTTTCATCAGACGACATTCGGATAACAAAAGCCGTGCAAAACGTTCTGAAAAATTTGGATATAGAATTGCATGATCATTTGCTGGTTGCAGGTGACCAAATTTTTTCAGCCAAATCGATGAATTTTATTTAGCAACTACGGTTTTTAAGTGCCAACTTTGCCGCACGTACAGACAGCTTTAATGCAAAATCGCGCAACAGAATTTCCCCGGGCATGCCGGTCGTGCGAAGTTGTTTTTCCAGCTCATTTAAACGCACCAATACACCAACAATTTCTGATTCGGACCAAATGCGAACAGCAATGTTAAATTTGTCTGCGACCTTCCAAAACAAACGTGGCATTTGTCCGGCAACAACTGCATCCAGCAACTTCTTGAAATGTGAATCCAGCATGCGAACCAGCATATTTGGTTCTGTATTATCAAAAAACAATCTGTCCAATGCCTTCATAGTTTGGGTAATATGACCAGCAGTCAATGAAAACATAAACTCATCCGTATCGGCCGCGCCGGTATCGGGCAAACATTTTTCCACATCTTCCAGTGCGACTATTTTTTTATCATCAACATAAATTGCGATTTTTTTCAGAAAGCTGCGTGTGATGCCACGATCCGAACCCAAATGCATAGTCATGTAATTCATAGCATCCGGATCAATCCGTTTTATTCCAGCCGCAAATAAATCTTTTTGTATCAATGCTGCAAGAGTTCGCGCATCATCCGTATAGCACGGCAATGCTGCGACTTTGTCCCCATTCTCGAAATAAGACCGCAATCCGCCGCCTGAGCGTAAATCAGTTCCAGTGATAATAACAAATGCACCCAGCCCAGAATGTTCTATCAATTCAGCAATCAATTTAGCATCAGAATCGCCGGCATTTGCAATCAGAACCATTTTGTTTCCGCCGAACATTGATGGGCAACAGGCCTCGGAAAAAATCGCGTCTTGTTTTTCTTTTAGATCCCCAGAATCAACTGCGAAAAGATTGTCTTTTTCAATCTGTAATTTTTCCATCGCGCGATCGCAAAGTTCATCGACTTGCCCCGCGTCCGGCCCGTAAATCAATACCCCACGAACCGCGCTTAATCCGTTGCTAAAATCTGATTCTTTCCACTTCACTTTGCCACCGCCGCCGCAACACGGGTTCCAATTTTATCCGACAGCAGACGCAAAGTATTCTGGGCCGCATTTGTTTGTGAAGCCTGGGCAGCAACCAAGTCGCGAACAAAGGTATAGGATTCAGACGCGACCTCGGTCCCTTTGACCAACACACGGCCGCTTGCATTTTCTTTCAGCGTATAGCTGGCTGTCATGCGGACTTCCTGCCATGTCGCATCACCTGTTTTCTGCAATCCCTTGAAATTTGTATATGGGTCTTTCAAGTCTATATTTAATGAATATTTTGCGGTAGACTCTTCGTTTCTATCACCCAATCTTGCGCGCAATGCATTACGCAGGTCAATTCCATTTGTGCCAGAAACCGGTGCAACCCAGATGTCGCCAGTTTTTGCAGATAATTCATCTGAATACATCGGGGTAAAACCACAAGAGCAAACAGCAAACAGCAAAGAACAGACAGCAAATACTTTTTTCATTTTTAACCCCTGATTACAAAGTTTATCATTTTCCCAGGTACGAAAATTGTTTTTATGATTTCGCCCGTCAAAAACTTTTCCGCGACAATTTTTGCAGCATCTGCAATTTCATTTTCAGTTGCGGCAACAGAAACCTGGATTGCGCCACGATGTTTTCCATTTACAGAAACAGAAATGTTTTGTGATGTGCGCGCCAGTTTGGATTCATCTGCAATCGGCCAAGAATGAAACACCAGCATTTCGGTATGTCCCAATTTTTCCCACATTTCTTCGGACAAGTGCGGCGCAAATGGGTTCAAGCATTGCAACAATGCTTCATAGCAGCTACGTGGCATTTCACCAATAAACTGATTGATGTATTCCATCATTGCCGAAATAGCAGTATTAAACTGCATATTTTCGATACGCTCGGCAACATCTTTGACCAGTTGATTCATCAGGCGTGCTTGCTCGACATCTGGTGCAACATCTGAAACCGACATGTTTTCAATACGTTTCAAAAATCTTTCTACGCCACGCAAAGTATCTTCGGACCAATTCATATTTTGATCCCATGGTCCTAAAAATAAAATTGTCATGCGGCATGCATCTGCGCCAGAACGTGCGACAACTTCGGAACTGGGGATGTAATTACCCAAAGATTTTGACATCTTGCGTCCGTCCGAACCCATCATCAAACCATTGGTAGTACGTTTATGATAAGGTTCTGTATTCGTAACTAATCCCAAATCAAACAATACCTTGTACCAAAATCTTGAATATAACAAATGACGCGTGTTATGCTCATTACCACCATTGTAATGATTTACAGGCATCCAATTTTTCATCTGCTGTTGCGAGCAAAATTCATTTTCATTCTTGGAATCTAAATAACGCAAGAAATACCACGAAGATCCGGCCCAACCCGGCATAGTATCCGTTTCACGTTTTGCATGACCACCGCATTTTGGACAAGTAGTATTTACCCAATCGGTTGCCCGCGCCAGTGGTGATTCCCCGTCAGCCGTTGGTGTAAAATCGGTCATGTGTGGCTGTAAAACGGGCAGCTGGTCATCAGGCACCGGAACCCATCCGCACTTTTCACAATAAACCATTGGTATTGGTTCGCCCCAATACATTTGGCGCGAAAATGCCCAATCTTTTAATTTATATTGTGTTGTTGCGCGCGCAAATCCATCCCCGTGTTCCAGTGCAATCTTAATCGCATCTTCTTTGTTTAATCCATTCAAGTAATCGCTGTTGATATGCAGTCCATCACCTTCCTGGGCATGCTGGGAAATATCGCCATTATCCAAAACAGGGATTATATTTAATCCAAATTTTTTCGCAAAATCCCAATCGCGCTGGTCATGTGCTGGGACCGCCATAATTGCGCCAAATC
>CAYJAG010000009.1:0-4689 GCA_964368385.1 uncultured Muribaculaceae bacterium | reverse complement strand
GCAAAATCCCAATCGCGCTGGTCATGTGCTGGGACCGCCATAATTGCGCCAAATCCATAATCCGCCAAAACATAGTCCGCTGCAAAAATTGGAATCTCTTCGCCATTATACTGATTGCGTGCATGAATGCCTTTTAATTCCACGCCTGTTTTTTCGCACGACGCATCTGTGCGTTCAAATTCATCCTTGGCCTTGGCCGCGGCAATATAAGCGCGCACTTCATCAGCGTTTTTTATTTCGCCGGATTCCAACCATTTATGAACCAGTTTATGTTCCGGTGCAATTCCACAAAAAGTAGCGCCAAAAATAGTATCAACCCGGGTCGTATAAACGGTCATTTTATCCGTGCCGATAATAAAATCAACTTCGGCCCCATGACTGCGACCAATCCAATTTATTTGCTGTTTTTTTATATGTTCCGGATAATCAACCAAAGATAAATCATCAATCAATCTGTCGGCATATTTTGACATTGCCAGATTCCACTGATTTTTCATTTTCTTTTCAACCGGACCATGACAACGTTCGCATTTGCCGTCCTCCAGTTCTTCGTTAGTCAGACCAGTTTTGCAATGAGGGCACCAGTTGATTGGCATTTCAGATTTATACGCCAATCCAGAATTAAAAAACCTTATGAATTGCCATTGTGTCCATTTAACAAAACCTGCATCCGACGTAGCCAAGACAGAATCTGGATTAAATGATAACCCCATAACAGCAATATCGGATTCAAACTTTTTTATTAACTCGGCAACAGAATCACGCGGATGTTTACCCACCTTGGTTGCATAGTGTTCAGCCGCAATTCCCATAGAGTCATATCCAATCGGATATAAAACATCAAAACCCTTCATCCGACGAAATCGTGCCATTGCGTCCATACCGGTATAAGGCAGCATATGCCCAACATGCAGACCAGCACCAGATGGAAATGGGAATTCAATCAAATTATAAAATCGCGGCTTTGACCCATCGTTTTTCGGGGTCCAACATTTGGCTTCACGCCATTTTTTTTGCCATTTTTCTTCGCGGATTTTGATTTTTTCATTCTGCATTTTTTTACCTTTTCTCGCAGATTATACAATAAAAATAAACCCGCGCAAGCGCGGATTTATTTTGTCCAATATAAGTTTGTTTTTGTTTATTTTAGAACGCTACATTGACGCGAACGCCGGCTTCGGCCTTTACATCAGTTGTGTTCTGGCTGCCAGAATCGCCGTTGTCAAATGTGTATTCGCCATAAACTGCGACCTGCACACTTTCAGACAATTGATTGGCAATGGATACGGTCAGCGGAAATTCGTCAAAGGCATCTTGGAAATCGTAACCCTTGAACTGTGTTTTCAGACCCGCAATCACCGTGCTCGTGAAAGCAGTAGTATTCGCCGCGCCGGCTATTTTAGCGCTTTGCACAATATGCGCCGCGTGATGCTTCCAAGCAAGGCCTGCACCCAGAGTCCATTCGTTATCCATTTCATACGCCCACTTGGTCCCGACATTCCAATCGTTGAACGATTTCAACTTTGCAACACCGGTTCCCGTGAATGTCAATATCGGCATCAAAGGCTCCACATGCAAAGTATCAATTTCAATTTCCGTATTGTCATTCGATAACATGTGACCCAGTTCGGCATACAGCGCGCCGGTTAATTTATCCCAAGTCTTTCCGACCTTGGATCCGACATAAACACCATACTGACCGGTTCCATAATTGTCATACTTGAATCCTTTATCGGCCATAACACCCGTCATTTTGGACAGGCCACCAAGATGGGCGTCCGCATAGACATCCCACACCAGCTGATTCACGTCCGACAAAATGCGATAGTTCAAGCCAAGTCTTCCAGTGTGCAGACCCTTTCTGTCTATATCGCCGTTATAGGTATAACCTACCTGGCCATATACTGACAAGTCATCGGTTATTCCAAAACCCATATCTTCGTAAATGCGCCAAATCGGGAATTCAGTTTCTCCGTCATGACCCTTTTTAATCTGCGCATCTGTGTCATCTGTGACCTTTGCCATCATGCCGATGCCGGTTTTAGAATAAAAACCCCCTTGCCCTGGAACATAAAGTGGATTTTCCAAATTAGCAGCAAACGCTGGTGCTGTGAATACAGCGGCGATTACGGCCAAGCTTAGACTTTTTTTCATTTGTTTTTCCTTTGGTTATAACCGACCCCCATTATTGGCAAGACCGGCTGCCACATCCCCGCCGCCCATCGTTGGCAACAGCAAGTTGTTTTGATGTGGACACTCTGAATCGTTGCAAACATTAGGATGAAAGTCAAAGAGAAATATACATTTGACAAATAAGAAAAAACCGACGCACATGCGTCGGTTTTTTTGTTATCGTTGTTTTTCCCAATTCCATTTTGTAAATAAATCTATTGGATATTTTTCTGGAACCTCGATAAATCCAAACTTTCTGAGATTTACCTGACCAGGAAATTTTTCGTTCGCTGCAACAATAATTGCATCACGATATTTTGGGTCTTTGAAATCTTGGATATTTGTATCGCATACAGTCTTAAACGCATTGAACAGATTTCTTAATGCCCAATAGTTTTTGTATGTCGACGCATTTTTATTTGTATTTATTTCAACATTGCCATGAAGCTTTAAAACACCTTTTATGTAAGCTTCGTGTAAAAATTCGTACAATTCCCCACCTGAATTTTCTTTATACCAGTCTTTCATGTGCAACATATTTCCAACGCCCGCATAGGAATAATAAAGGCTGGATATTTCTTGCCAACGCAACGGATTGAATTCCATCTGCTCCTTTAAAGTCCGCGCAACATCCGCATCGGTAAAATTATTTACATGCAGCAACCGCCAGCTGTGATCAGGATTTCCAAAACCGGTATTTTCACAATTATAATTTTGGCGTCTGACTTGCCCACAGGCCTGATTCAGATCATTACTTGAAATACCGCCAAAGTATTTTTTAGATGCATTAAAACGCAACGCTTGAGTTATAAAATCTTCTTGGTTTCGGTCAATTTTATTTGTGGACATTTTTGCCTCCCAAGTTGTATTTACCTGTATTGTAAATCTCTGGATGCATTTGTCAAGTATTTTAGTAAAATATGGCTATTTTTTTATCCCGGCCGGTATTTGTCGGCGGGTCCATTTGTAAAACTCGGGCTTTTGCGAAATTTTTTCGATTATCCGATCACGCGATAATAAAATATCCGTATCTGAAAATTTATAATTATTGGAAATGTCGCAATTACTGGATTTAATCTTTTTTCCCATGTTTTCGGGCGCAAAATCTGGATTTAGTGTAAAACCACGATAAACCAGCTCGTCCCAGATTTTGATATATCTGGTATATAAAAAGTCTATTTTGTCCGCAAAAAATTTGACATGCCCGACGCCCAAAACATACTTTTTTGGTGCACGCGCACCAGACAGCCGGCCACAAATAACGGCATTGACGATACGCGGCAGTTCGCGATACTCGGCCATCAGGTGCTGGTCTGATAACTCAACAACGGGTAATAAATTTATCCTGGTCATAAAACGATGATAGCCTCAACCACAAAAAATTCAATAGGAACATTATATTTCCAAATGGATTAAACTTGCAAATCGCAGAAGCTTTCTAGCTATAGGCAGAAAAGATTTTTATCTTATAGAGTTTAATTTAACTCTTTATTATCTTATTATCCCTGATGACGCAGTATTTAAATTCGCGATGTCTTATATATTCTGGGATAAACTTTGGAACAATTGATGTTTTGACCAAATCGTCAAAATGAACCCATTTCTCATTAAATTTATCATTGTCACCGCACTTAAAGTTGTCTTTTTTGATCAACTCTGAATCATCTGATAAAATCAATCTGTAAATAAACGTGTATTCATGGCATGGAATGTCATCCCACATAAAGAAATTTTCACATATAAAGTTTAGATTTAGGGAATCTTTATCAGATATTTCATAACATAATTCTTCGGATATTTCACGAATGATAGCTTGTTTTGAATCTTCACCAAAATGTGTGCGTCCACCAATCAGCCAATAGCAATCATCTTTGTTTTGGGTTAACAACTTGTCGTTGTGTTCAACCAAAACCGCAACACGAACGTTAAATTTACCGAAATCGCCATCAAATGTTAAATCTTTCATATCTGTAACCCTCTTTCTTGGTGTCATATTATAAAATAAAAATGTTGTTTGCAAGTCAAATCATTTGTTTTTTGTATGCTAAAACAGCATCAAAAGTCTGCGAATCTAAATCTGTACCACGAATAATTAAATTGTCTGGTTCAAAGAATGGCCATGGTGATTCAGCATAATTGTTATGTGTCATTAAAACCAATCTTTGTATTTTTGCCAAATCGGAATTACATAAAAAATCCAAAGTTTCTTTTTCTGTAATTTTATTATTTTTCAATGATAAATATACGCCTTTATAAAAGGGTTCAACAAAAGGATTTTTATTGTCCAATAATATGCTGTTGCCATCGGAGTCAAACTCTGCACATGCAGCATCGTTGTATTTCTTATGTGTCTTTGGCAAAAAATGCATAATATAATGGGAAAAGAATTCATCAAATTTTGCGTGTATTTTATTTTCATCAAGTATAAGATCAATATAAAAATCAAAATTATTATTGTATGACTTTCTGATATATTGATCAAAATAATTATTGCCGTTTGCGGAAAACATTTGTAAA
>CAYJAG010000008.1:1697-24463 GCA_964368385.1 uncultured Muribaculaceae bacterium | reverse complement strand
ATATTATTCCGATTCGGGCAAATTTATTTTCCATTTTTTTATCAAATACTATCTGGATTTATAGGAAACAATGCGAAATAAGTTTTGACAAAAAAAATTAATGTTGTATATTCCCGGAATTATTTAAACGGGATTTATTATGACAATAATAGAAAACTATTTGAAAAATAAATATGCAGATTTTTTTCGCAAATATAGTATTAAAAATCCGAACATGTCCACCAGTCCCAAACAGCATATTATGAACAAGTCTGTTGAAAAAGCCCTTAAAAAAGGTTGGGCCTGGGAATATAAAAAACATGCCAAAGCCCGCGGACTTCCGATTTATTATGACGAAGATTATTGTTGGGTTTTATTTAAACAAAAGATGTCACATGTCATTGGTGTTGATGCCAGAGAAATTGAATCTATTGCTTTTACTAATGACGATAAAGATTTTTCTGTTCAAACACCTGAAAATCAGAAACAAAATATATCCAAAGTTGACATATCTAAATTCAAGTTCCAAAAGAAAAATTATACAGACAGCACAAACTTGTACTGCTTTGCCAAGGTTAATGGTAATTGGTACGGGGTCGCAAAGTTTTCTGGTATTTCTTATTCCGGGTCTTGCCAAGTTCGCTGGAACGGCGCAGAAAATCTGGTGGCCAGTGTAATCGACCATGCTGATAAAGCAAATGAACTGGCGATTGCAATGGGCTTTATCCCGAAAACAATTTCCATAAAAACCTTATAAAAAAATCCGGTAATTACCGGATTTTTTATTTAATCAAAACACGTTATTACTTTACGGGCATGCGCCTTGGCTGGTCGCAACCGGAATATTTTCTGCACAAGCGTTATTGGTTACCGCACAAGCGTTGTAAATTATCGTTGCAGATGTCGCACCGGCCGGCTTGTAATTCAATGTCGCACCTGTGCACTGCTGGATGTCTTTGATTGCCGCGCAAGCGCTGCGCCAGCTGGCACAATCTGTTACTACAACACTGGGTGATGGGCCAATGGTATCGGGAAGCCTCAGATTCCATTTCACATAGAAATTTTTCAATGAATCAATACTGCCGCTTTTTCCCATTGCCACGCGTTCCATATCATTCCCGACGCGGCAGCTGATGTTGTTCTTTTCAACAAAGGCCGTTATCGCGGTCGCCAGACCCGTCGCACCCGCGCCAACACCCGCCGCTATTAACGAGTTCCGAACAACCTTGTTCATTTCTTTACCACCATTGCGCAATATGTCGGCAACCTTGGATAAATTGCTTGCCAGTTGGTCCACTTCGGCCTTGGTTATTTGATTTTCTACGCAACCACTGGGGCCCGAGCAACGACGCGTTGTGTTCAGCAAGCTGTTCCACTTTACATTAGCGCAAGTTGGCTGGTCACCATAGTTAGTGCTGGTTGCATTCGCCGCAACAGGATTTCCATTAATGTCAACTTTTAGAATCAAGCTAGTTGCGCCAGCATTCGTATAGCATGGATCAGACTTGATTTCCTGGAGAACATCTTGCAGGTTTACAATTTCTTCACAGGCATCAAACTCTAATTCAAGATCGCTGGATCTTAATTGATTATTCATGTACAAATTCAGTGCGCCTTCCAAATTATTTTCACGAATTGCACGGCGCAAATCTTGGCGATGATCTGAATTGTTGCAATCAAAGACCCCGGTGTTTCTTGCTTGTTCAGGAATACTGGCCAGCGCGGTGATTCCAGTACCCAGAACTGTGGCACTGGCGCCGACGACCGCAACCGTCGAAGTTTGATTCATCAAGCTGAAATCAAATAAATCCTTGTTGCAGGTAAAGCTGCTGCCTGCGGATTTCCATGCTTCGGCCGGCTTTTCATCGCCCGCAATGCCAAACAGCCAGCTATTGGAAATCAAATCATCCTTGTTGTATGCGGCAACGCGTACCAAGCACTCGCCAGCCTTGGCGTCCCAGCGCGCATAATTGCCACGACTGCCATCATTGCTGCTAAGCGCAAGGGTTTGCGCGTCCGCGGTCTGGAACGAGCGACCCTGTGTGCTTTTATCAATCAATATACATGTGCTTTGCGCTTGATTTGGTGTCAAACCAGTCTTGCGCAAAACAAAATTGTAATACTGTGGCTGAACTACGCGGGAATTGAAATCAATCCAAACATCGGACGCATTATTGTAAACGTCCAGATTTGCAACGCAGTTGTCAATGGTCGAGCGGCATATCCCACTGCCAGAAATAATAGAGTTTCTGATGTTCGCATCATAAAGATCGCTGATCCCACCAGGCAGCGCCCCAGTGTTGATGCATGCCAACAAAGCATTCATACAATCGTCAACCGTATACGACGACACGACACATGCACCCCAGATTCCGTTGTTGCTGCAAACCTGGCTGCCAGTTTGTCCAGATGGTGTTGTGCAAGTTTGCGTGGCGCCGGGCGTACAGCCAGATGGACACGGGCAAGTGCCGCAACCACAATCTGTCGGGACATTTGTGCTGACATTAGCACCCAAGTTTCCACCAACTACTCCGCCCATTCCCCCAGGCATGCTGGGCATGCGATTTGATGTAGTTACAGAAGTTGCACGATAAACATCGCCACCCCTTGCATTTGGCATCGACGCTGCCTGCGCAAACATTCCAATAAATGCAGCAAAAGCAAAAGTGCACAGAAAACCTAGTATTTTTCTCATATCCCGTTCCCTCTATTTTGTTTAATTATATCACAAATAAGAATAGATGGAAATGGAAAAAGGGACCAAAAACAACAGGCAAACTCTATACTTGACAAAAAACCCTATTATGTTACACTCTTGACAAATGAAAGATGGTAAAAATAAATCTTTCCCTGTAAAAAACATTGCTCTTTGGACGGGCTGGTATTTTGTCGCGTCTTATTTAATTTTTCTGATTCTTTTTGGTTTCGACATTTTGCATATCAGCGACTGGGCAAAAATTCCCAGCTATGCACTGCATGGATTCAGTGGTTTCAGTTTTGGTGCAATCCTGATTGCATGGGTTCCAATATGGATTGCTGGTTGTATGGTTATTATCAAAACAGGTCGCCCTTTATTGGCGCGCGCTGAAAAAAAAGAAGAAAAAAAAGAAGACACGCCCGCTGACGAAGCGCCAAAAGAAAAACAAATCGTATTCCCGGCTGGACTGCCCGAAGAAATGCGAGTGCCCTATTCCAGATTGATTCGCGGTCAGCTTTCGCGCGGCGCAACAGATTACAAGGCCGTGGAAAATCCGGTTAAACCAAATGCTTTATCTGCAGAATGCACTCCAAATGCAGATGATGTTTCTTCAATGGCATTGCCTGAAAACTTTGACCTGGAAGCAAATGAAGAATCAACCGCACCAGTATTCAAAGAATTAAATTGGGAAGACGATGATTCTGATGTCCAAACAACCCTGGAATCAGAAGTAAAAATTGAAACTTTCGGGGATAAAAAATTTGCCATAGCAACACATGATGATCCTGATTTTTGGATTGCCGATGGCGATAATTGGTTCGCGACCGGAAAACAAAAAACTTCGCCAGTCGCCGCAGCTGTGGCCGCTGCAAAAACTGAAAACGCAATACCGGTCTTGCTGCTAAAATCCGAAAACATAATGGACTTGGCAGACTTGCGCAAAAAGTGGGATGCAGACGGCGTCAAAATAATAACAGATATGTCAGAGCTATAATATGATTATCAATAACCTAGAAAAACATATTTCCAGCATTGAAAAAAACTATCCATACTATGGCTCTATTTTATCTGCCGCCAAAATTCAATTTATTGATGACGGACAAAAGCGCGGCTATTTCACTATTGAAACCTGGGTTGAAAAATTCAGACATTTGCGAATTATTCCTGACAATGTTATTCCAGGCACCAAATATGATTTTAATGTTGTGGATATAAAAAAAATTATGAATTGGCTTTGGGGCTATGCCGCAACTGGCATATACGTCTTGCCAAAGTCGCAGAATGTAATATGTGGCATGCCGACCGAGCATATTTTTTCATATATTGGTATCAAAGGCGACCTGCGCGCAGCATTGGCGCAGACCTCGGATTCCGACAATATAATTAAGCTTGTTTATTTTCTGGATAATGCAGGTAATAAAAAGAGCGAAGCAAAAATTATGAAAGACAAACAAAGCCAAATTTATTGTGATTATAAAACCGAAAAAAAACATAATTTTAATTTTTATGATTTACAAAAAATAAAAGACCTTGATATGAATATGCATGCCAGTGCAATGGCAATTCCAATTTCAGGAAATTTTGGCGACAGCAATGGTTTAAAAATTCTGCCTTGGAATCCGATAAACATACCGGATTTAAGCGAACTTTACGATTATTCCAAAGTTCTGAAAAAACCAATGTCCCTGCAAGAAATAGTCCAATTCACGCGATAACACTTTGTGAATTTATTGAAAAAAAACGCCGCATTCGCGGCGCTTTTTTATTTACCAGTTGCACGGCGTTTTACCGCGACCATCTTTGCGCCACCTGTGGCCTTGGCCCTGGGGATTGCAGATTCTTTTGCAACTTTTGCTGCTGGTGCTTTTGCTGGTTTTACTTTTTCAGCTTCAGCTTTTTCAGCTTTTGGTTTTTCTGTTTTTTTATCACCCGCTTTTGATTTTGCAGATTCATCACGATCAACAAATTCTATTATTGCCATAGGCGCGGCATCACCATAGCGAAATCCTGCTTTCAGAACCCGGGTGTATCCGCCTGGGCGCTTTGCATAACGCGGACCCAAAACTGCAAATAATTTTTTAACTACATCTGCACTGCTGCTGCCCAGTTCGGCAGCGACCAAACGACGATTCGGAACAGAATCTGTTTTCGCCTTGGTAACCAATTTTTCAACAATGCTGCGCAAATCTTTTGCTTTTGGCAATGTTGTTTTAATTTGTTCTCTTTCAATCAAGTTTTTTGCCAGACCACGGAATAAAGCTTTGCGTGCATTTGTATCACGATTGAACTTGCGTCCTGCTTTCATATGTCTCATATTTGCGCTCCTTTTGCGTTATTGCCTCGTAACGAGGATTAGACATTTTGCATACCTGAAATTATTTTCAGAAATATGCTTGCTAGATAATCAATTTATATGCGGCAAATGCGCCGAGTTTTCAAATCCGACGCGTACAAATGCTACGCGAGGGTTTGAAAACACAAGCAAATACCCATAGAAATTTATTATTTATACGGATCTTCGTATTTTTTTGCCAATTCGGCGATGTTTTCTGGTGGCCAACCTGGAACTTCCATACCCAATCCCAATCCCATTGATTCCAGCTGCGCCTTGATTTCGTTCAAGCTTTTGCGGCCAAAGTTCGGGGTTTTCAGCATGTCGTTTTCGGTCTTTTGCACCAACTCGCCCAACCAGTTAATTTTGTCGTTTTTCAAGCAGTTGTTGGCACGAACAGACAATTCCAATTCATCAACATGCTTTAACAATTTCGGATCAAACGGCAATGTTTCTTTTTTCTTTTCTTCTTCAGCTGGCATATTAACCTGGGTTGGATCTTCAAAGTTTATAAAGACAACCAACTGATCCGTCAGAATTCTAGATGCCAAAGCAACCGCATCTTCAGGGCTGATTGAACCATTTGTTTTGATGCTGAGTTCCAAGCGATCATAATCAGTGCTTTGACCAACGCGAGTTTCAGATACGATGTTCGCAACACTCAAAATTGGCGAGAAAATAGAATCAACTGGAATAAGACCCAGTGTCAGACCTTCTTTACGTGCGCTTGCTGGAATATAACCGCGGCCAGTTCCCAACATGATTTCCATGTCCAGCGACGCGCCCTTATCCAAATTGCAAATTTCAACATCTTTGTTAATAACTTCAATACCACCAGCGGTTTCTATCATACCAGCAGTAACGACAGCTGGACCTTTGACGTGCAAAGCAGCTTTATGCTGACCTTCGTTAATGGCCTTGAAATAAACACCCTTCAGGTTCAGGATGATGTCAGTAACATCTTCGCGAACGCCTGTAATGCTTTGGAATTCGTGCTGAACGCCATCAATTTTTACATAAATAGGTGCACAACCCTGCAAAGACGACAACAGAACGCGACGCAATGCCGTGCCCAGTGTTAAACCAAATCCTTTTTCCAAAGGCTCGGCAATAATAACGGCTTCGTTGGGGTTTGTTTCATTGACTTTTACAAGCAATTTTTTCGGCTTGATAAGGGTCATCCAGTTTTTTTCAATCATTTAAGGCTCCTGTGGCTTAGTTTATTATTTTCACCCTGGGAACGGGCAGCGCGCCCGCTAGCAAAATATATTTTAGACGCGACGAACTTTCTTTGGACGGCATCCATTGTGTGGAACGCGGGTAGTGTCAGTGATAGATTGCACTATCAAACCTGCATTGCCCAGACCGCGAACCGCAGACTCACGTCCTTGGCCGATTCCGCGCATCAAGACATCGATGGTTTTCATTCCCATTTCCGCAACTTTCTTTCCAACCGCATCTGCAACGATGGTCGCAGCATAAGGCGTAGATTTCTTGGCACCCTTGAAATTATTCGCGCCCGCTGTCGCCCAAGCCAAAACTGCACCAGACTGGTCAGTGATGGTGATGCGAGTGTTATTATTCGTCGCCAAAACATGGGCAATGCCATGTGAAACTTTTTTAATAACTTTCTTTTTCGTAGATTTAACTGCCATTTTTTATTTTCCCTTTGTTGCCGAACCCGATACAATGACGCGCTTGCCCTTGCGAGTACGAGCATTTGTCTGAGTGCGCTGCCCGCGAACCGGCAGGCGGTTGCGGTGACGAATCCCGCGATATGCCTTCAGATCCTGCAAGCGTTTGATGTTCATAGAGATTTCACGACGGACATCGCCCTCTACCTTGAAATTTTCTTCAATATAGTTGGAAATATTTACAATCTCGGCATCGGTTAAATCCTTGGTGCGCAAAGAATCCTTGAACTTCAAGGCCTTTACAATCTGCGCGGCTTTGGCCGGACCGATACCATAAATGGATTGTAACGCGATTTCGACGCGCTTATTTTCCGGAATATTTACACCTGCAATTCGTGCCATACTTTTTTCCCTTTTTACTTTTTGTGTTCGCGCTTGTCGCGCGCTAAATTTACTTTTGCCGAGGTATTTTATATCATGCGCAGCAAAAGTCAAACCCTAAATCTGCCTTTCTTTTGGGCTTTTTTGATGACGCTGCTGTATTGCTTTGCCACCAAGTAAGACTGAACCTGATTGACCGTATCCAAAACTACGCCTGCAACGATCAATACACTGGTTCCGCCGATTACCAGCGGCATCCCCAAGTGAGTGTTCAGAATTATAGGAATTACACATACAACTATCAGATACGCCACGCCTATCGCAGTCGTGCGGGATACCACATTGTCCAAGAAATGTATTGTCTGTTCGCCAGGACGAACCCCTGGAATATACCCACCAGCGTTTTTCAAGTTGTTTGCCGTTTCTTCTGAATTAAAGACAACCGCCGTCTGGAAATATGCAAAGAAAGCTATCAGCAAAGTAAAGACCAACAAATAAGACCAAGTCCCATAAGTGAAAAATCCCATAACACTTTGAACAATATGATTCTCACTTTGAACAAAACGCTGTAAAAATGCAGGCAACATCATAATAGATGATGCAAAAACTGGTCCCATAACGCCCGACATGTTAACCTTGATGGGAAGATAAGAAGCGTTAGTATTTGCAACACCATTTGCCATTACTTGCCGCGGATACAAAATTTGTATACGACGTTGTGCTTGCTCCATAAATGCAATCAGCGCAATAATACCGACCACAAATCCAACAATAAGCGCAATCATTGCAGGTGAAACCTGACCAACACCGCCCAACGAGAATAACTTTGCAATACCACCTGGAATCTCGGCCAAAATGCCGGCCATAATCAGCAAGGATGCACCCTGACCTATTCCGCGTGCGGTTATTTGTTCGGCCAGCCACATTACGAAAACCGTTCCGCCGACCAGCGCGATTACTGCAGACAACTCGAACGACAAGCCTGGATTGATAACTGCTGAAACGCCATTAACCGGCGCCATTGCTTCCAATCCTTTTGCAACTGCCCAACCCTGAACAATGGCCAGCAATACTGCCAAATAACGAGTATACTGATTGATTTTAACGCGGCCGGATTCGCCTTCTTTGCGCAATTCATTTAACGATTTGCTGGTCGCGGTCAATAATTGAATAACGATGGATGCCGAAATATAAGGGAAAATGTTCAGCGCCAAAACAGACATACGGGATAAAGAACCGCCCGAAAACATATCAAACATTCCCAACATTCCGTCTTTGCCTTGGAATAAATGCAAAACAGCCGAAGCATTAACGCCTGGCAATGGGATAAAAGATCCGACACGATAAATAATCAGTGCACCAAGCGTAAAAAGTATCCGCTTTTGCAGGTCAGAAAGATTAGAAAAAAACTTGGTTATGAATTTCATGTTTATTTTACGTTTAGCGTGAAGCAAATAAATTTTATCATTTGCTTCACGCCGCCCGAATTATTTTCTTTTACCGGCTTTCTTTTCGCTAAAACCCGGAAGTCCGATTTTATCACCAATGCTGATTACAGCCCAAGTGACAACTGCTGCCAGTGCGACCTGGACCAGGAAAATAGACAAGAATTCGCCCATTACCCGTATCACAAACCACGATGCCAGAAGTACTAAAATTCCGACGATAATTTGTATTGTAAGTTTTTTGTTTTTTTCGGTCATATTCCTCTCCTTTTGGTTAGTTTTTTTATCCAAAACATTATGCCTTGATAGTTCCACCGGCTTTGATGATTGCTGCTTCGGCGGCTTTGGACCATTTTGTCGCTTTGACATTAATGGCGGTTTTGATTTCGCCTTTGGCCAAAACTTTCAAGCCATTATATTTACGATTCAAGATTTTTGCAGCCAACAAAGTATCAATAGTGATTTCTTTTTTTGCATCAATCTTGCCCGATTTTATAAATTTCTCGATATCGCCTAAGTTAATGGAAACATACTTTTTTGCAAAAATATTGTTAAATCCAAACTTTGGAAAGCGACGCAAAATCGGCATCTGACCACCCTGAAATGTTTTCTGCTTGCGTGAACCTGAGCGGGCTTTTTGTCCCTTGTTTCCACGTCCAGCAGTCTTGCCAGTTCCAGAAGCCATACCACGACCAACACGTTTAATGCTGTGTGTTGCGCCTTTATTATCCATCAGTGCATTCAATTTCATCTTTATTGCCTCTTTAATTATTCCACGACGACAAGGTGTTTTACCTTGGCCACCATTCCGCGGACAGAATCAGTATCAGGCAATTCAGATACCCTGCCGATGCGTCCCAGCTTTAACGCCTTTACGACTCTGACCTGAGACTCTGGACGTCCAATAATGCTTTTAATTTGTTTGATTTTTATAGTTGCCATTTCTTACTCCGCTGCTTCTTCGGTCTTTTTCCCATCGCGACCTGCAATTATTTCAGCGACGGATTTACCGCGACGCGCTGCAACTGATTTCGGAGAGTTCATTCTGCCGAACGCATTAAATGCTGCGCGAATCATATTGTTTGGATTATTGCTGCCCTGGGATTTTACAACGACATCTTGCACGCCCAAACATTCAAATACCGCGCGTAATGAACCACCCGCAATAATTCCAGTTCCCGGAACTGCACTGCGGATAACTAATTTGCTGGCACCAAATTTAGACACAATGTCATGATGCAACGTGCGACCTTCTTTCAAAGGAACACGAACCATCTTGGCCTTGGCTGCTTTGGTTGCTTTTTGCACGGCCGATTGAACTTCCAGCGCTTTACCTTTACCAAAGCCGATTTTTCCAGCCTTGTCTCCGACAACGACCAGTGCGCTGAACGACATATTGCGTCCACCTTTAACGGTCTTGGACACACGATTGATAGATACCAATTTATCAACCAATCCCATGTCTTTGTCTTGCAAATTTTTCTTATCCTCGAAACGAGCCATAATTTACTCCTAATTAAATCTTTATTCCGCCCTTGCGGATGAATTCGCACAAAGCCTTTACTCGGCCGTGATACAAGTATCCACCGCGGTCAAAGTAGCAATTTTCTGTTATTTTTGCTTTCTTGGCACGTTCGGCAAAAGCAGCACCAACCATTTCTGCGCCTTTGATGTTCCAACCCTGCCCTTTGAAATCTTTTTCCTTACTGGAAGCAGCACAAAGAGTGCGTCCTTTGGTGTCATCAATCGCTTGAATTTCAATATGACGAGCCGATCTAGAAACCGACAAGCGGATTTTGCCCGGATTTTTACGCTTTGCAGCGCCACGATTTGCCAGAACTCTGCGCTCTTGTGTAGTAAAATGCTTTAACATTTTTTTTCCTTTTTCCCATCTCCGTAACAGCGGAGATTATTTTTTATTTCTTTTTGCCTTCTTTGCGTCTGATTTTCTCAGTCTTATAGAATATGCCTTTGCCCTTGTATGGCTCAGGTTTGCGAACTTTACGAATTTTATCAGCAAACTGACCAACCAAATTTTTATCAATTCCCTTGACCGCAAATTCTGTAGGAAGCGCGCCTGGTTCAATAGTTAAACCATCGGGAATCGGCATAACAACATCATGTGAGAATCCCGCAATCAAGACTAATTCGCGACCACGAACAGTTGCCTTGTATCCAACACCTTTCATACCCATTTCTTTGACAAAGCCTTCTGTCACACCAATAACAGCATTTTTGATGTTACGTGTCATCGTGCCCCACATAATTCTGGATTCTTTATCATCAGAATTTTTAGGTGTAACAACAACCTGTGCGCCATCAATTTTTACATCAACCAGGCCAGCGTTTTTGGTATCCAATGCGACTTTCATTTCGCCTTTTGGTCCTTTGACAACAACAGCAGTTTCAGTAATTGTGACATTTACGCCATTTACTATTTCAACTGGATATTTTCCTGCACGAGACATTTGACAACCTTTTATTAATTATACAACACGACACAGCACTTCGCCGCCGATGTTCATTAAACGGGCCTTGTGATCCGTCATGACACCCTGTGGTGTGCTTACAATCGCAATACCCAAGCCATTCATGACTTTCGGTATTTTGACACTGCCGGAATAAACGCGGCGACCAGGCTTTGACACTACCGAGATTTCCTGGATAGCGCCTTGTCCGGCGACATATTTCAACTCTATCATAATATTCTTGCGATGAGCATCAATCTGCTCGTCACGAAAATCTTTGATAAAGCCTTCATCTTTCAAGACGGCCAGCACGGCGCTGCGCAGCTTGCTGTGAGGAACACGTACGAAATCCTTACCAGCGTTCTGCCCGTTGCGAATGCGGGTCAATAAATCTCCAATCGGATGGGTTAATGACATTTTGTTCTCCGTATAATTTCTTTTTACCAGCTTGACTTTCTTACGCCAGGCAATTTACCTTCGGACGCGAGAGTGCGAACCTGTTGGCGACACAGCCCGAAATAGCTTAAAAATCCGCGGGAGCGTCCCGTGACCGAACAGCGGTTATGCAACCGTGTCTTGTTCGCGTTGCGCGGCATTTCCGCCATTTTTTTCATGGCATCCATCCGCTCGTCCGGGGTGGAACTCACCGACATTTTTGCCTTTAACGCGTCATGTTTTTTCGCATAGGTTGCGACCATCTTTTCACGTCTTGCCTGTTTATTAATCAACGCTAATTTCGCCATATTTTTTCTCTTTTTATTTAAGAACCAGCGGCATGCCCAACTTAATCAACAATGCCCTTGCTTCATCATCGGTTTTTGCGGTCGTTGCAATAACAACATCCATTCCGACTATGTTTTCAATTTTATCAACGGAAATTTCCGGAAAAATCAAATGCTCTCTAATGCCGAACGCATAATTTCCACGTCCGTCAAATTTTGATTTGGACAAGCCCTGAAAGTCTTTGATTCGTGGCAATGCAACCGCAATCAATTTATCCAAAAAGTCATACATACGTTTCCCGCGCAGTGTAACCTTGGTACCAATAGGCTGACCTTCGCGCAGACGATAAGTTGCGATAGATTTCTTGGCTTTGGTAACAATCGGCTTTTGCGCTGCAATAGCCATTAAATCGACAACTGCCGAGTCCAATTTCTTTTTGTCTTGTGCCGCAGCGCCAACGCCCATGTTTAAAACAATCTTGGTTAAACGTGGCACTGCAAATTTGTTCGTATAGCCAAATTCTTTTTCCAAGGCTGGAACAACTTCTTTTTCATAAACTTCGCGCAATCTGCTTTGCATTTTTTCATCCTTTTGGATTTCCGTATCAGCGGAAATCAGGTTTTACCTAGTTCAATTTTTCGCCAGATTTTTTAGCGATGCGAACTTTCTTTCCATCTTCAATTTTGTATCCAACGCGTGTTGCCTTTTTGGTTTTTGGATCCAGCAACGCAACATTAGAAACATGAATCGGGGCCTCGCGGTCTTCGATATGACCTGGATTTTCCTGTGTCGGTTTGATGTGCTTTTTACGGCGATTTACGCCTGCGACAACAATTTTAGACTCAGACGGATGCGACTCTAATACCTTGCCTTTGACGCCCTTGTACTTTCCCGAAATTACGACTACTTCATCGCCTTTTTTGATTTTCATTTTTTGCTCGCTTTTATAATACTTCTGGTGCCAGGGATACGATTTTCTGAACATCGTATTTGCGGCGAACTTCGCGCGCGATTGGACCGAATATACGGGTTCCGACCGACTCGAAATTATTCTTGTTTATCAGAACACATGCATTGTCATCAAAGCGGATTATGCTGCCATCTTCGCGTTTGACCGGGAATTTGGTGCGCACAATGATCGCACGTTGAACGGTTCCTTTTTGGACTTTCCCGCGTGGAATTGCATCCTTGATAGCGACAACAATCTTGTCACCAACTGATGCATAGCGACGATGGCTGCCACCCAAGACTTTGATACACATAGCCTTTTTTGCGCCGGAATTATCCGCAACTGTCATAACTGTTTCGACTTGAATCATAATTTACTCCACAACATCTGTGTCTTTTGCAATGCCGACACGACCTTTGACCACCCAGGTCTTGGTCTTGGAAATTGGACGATGTTCTTCGATCGCAACAATTTCGCCGACTTTGTATTCGTTATTTTCATCATGAGCTTTGTATTTTTTGTTCTGTTTAACGAACTTTCCATATAAAGGATGACGAAATTTACGTTCTACTTCTACCACGACAGTTTTGTCGTTGGCAGCACTTTTAATAGTTCCTTGCAATACGCGTCTTGGCATTTTAATTCCCTTTCTTGTTCAGTTGCGTTTTCACGCGTGCGACTTCGCGGCGCGTCTTGCGGATGACATGAGTCTTTTGCAGCTGACCAGCCGCCTGTTGAAACCGCTGTTCCATGGCTTCTTTTTTCAAGTCAGTCAGTCGGCTTTGCAACGCTTCCTTGGTCAAAGCCTCGTCTTTTTTAATAATTTTAGTCGTTTTGACTTTTTTTTCTGCCATTTTAATTCGCCTTTCTCTCAACAATCTTTGTTCTTACCGGAAGCTTTGCTGCCGCCAAAGTCAATGCCTGGATAGCAATTTCTGGTTTCACTCCGTCCATTTCGAACATGATGCGACCAGGCTTTACGCGGCATACCCAGTATTCCACACTACCCTTACCTTTACCCATACGGACTTCGGCAGGCTTTTTCGTAACAGGCACATCTGGGAAAACGCGAATCCAGAGTTTTCCAAGACGCTTCATGTGACGTGTAATTGCACGGCGCGCAGCTTCGATCTGACGTGCTGTGACGCGTTCTGGCGACATAGCCTTCAACCCGAACGAGCCGAATGCTAAATCACTTCCGCCTTTGGCTGCGCCATGAATGCGGCCTTTGTGCTGTTTTCTAAATTTTGTCTTCGTCGGCATCAACATTTTAGTAGACCTTTATTATTTACCAATTTTCTTTTCGCTGCTTCCCGCATATTCTGTCGGTCTTGCACGCTCATTAGCCAGTTTTTCCTTGTTCACGACATCACCAGTGTAAATCCAAATTTTTACGCCGATAATACCATAAGTTGTTTTTGCCTGAACAGATGCATAATCAATGTCCGCGCGCAAGGTGTGCAATGGAATGCGACCTTCGCGAATTTGTTCGCTACGGGCAATTTCTGCACCATTCAAACGTCCCGAAACCATAGCTTTGATTCCCAAAGCGCCAGATTTCTGAGCATTCTGAATTGCTTTTTTCATTGCACGTTTGAACGAAACACGACCTTCGATTTGCTGTGCAATGTTCTGTGCAACCAACTGAGCATTCAAATCAGGACGGCGAACTTCAAATATATTCACAACTACCTGATCATTCTTGGTCAGTTTTTTGATTTCCCCACGCAAAGCTTCTATATCGGAACCATTTTTACCGATAATCATTCCAGGTCGGCTAGTGTGGATTGTTACCACTACTTTTTTTGCAAAGCGCTCTATAACAACTTTTGCCAAGCTAGCTTTTTTCAGCTTTTTCTCAACAAACTTGCGGATTTTTATATCCTCGGCCAAAAGACCCGCATAATCACGTGGACCTGCAATCCAGCGGGAATCCGTGATTTTATTTATAAACGCGCGCAGCGAAATCGGCGATACTTTCTGTCCCATAGGTTTTTCCTTTTCGGATTATTTCTTGTCTTTCTTTTCAGCTTTCGGCTTAGCTGGCTCTTTGGTGGTTGGCGTACCGCTTTCCAAAATGATTGTCAGATTGGAAAAAGGTTTTAGTATTGGGCGGGCGCTGCCGCGAGGCCCCGGGAAAATGCGCTTCATAGTCAGTGCTTTCCCACACCAGATTTCTTTCACATAAAGATTTTCTGCAGCCATCTTGTGATTGTGCTCGCCATTAGCGATTGCAGACATCAATGTTTTCAGAACTTCATTCGCAACACGTTTTTTGGAAAATTTCAAAACGTCTATTGCACGTGCAACCGGCAAACCGCGAACTAAATCTGTCACCAGCTGCAGTTTTTGTGGGCTGACGCGAATCATTTTATCGAATGCGCGAACCTGGTTGTCTTTTAAGTTGTATCTTCTTTCGGTCATAACTTTTATACCTTATTTCTTTGTCCCTTTGGCGGCGGCAGCTTTTTTATTTGCTGCATGCCCTTTGAATGTGCGGGTTGGTGAAAATTCACCCAGTTTGTGCCCGATCATGTCTTCTACGACAGACACAGGAATAAACTTGTGCCCATTATGCACCTCGAAAGTCAGACCGACCATAGGCGGAACGATAGTGCTGCTCCGTGCCCAAGTCTTAATTGGCTTATGGTCATTTGTTTCATTTGCCTTTGCCGCCTTTTTCAAGACGTTGGGGTGAACAAAAGGACCCTTCCATACGCTGCGTGCCATAACTTATTCCTTAATTATTTCTTCTTGTTCAGATGTCGCGAACGAATAATCATCCGGGTTGTGCGTTTGTTGCTGCGAGTGCGATATCCCTTGGATGGAACTCCAGTACGAGATACCGGTTCGTGTCCCTTGGATTTTCCATTTCCACCACCCATTGGATGATCACATGGATTCATCGCCACACCGCGAGTGCTGGGACGAATACCCAACCAACGCGCGCGCCCTGCCTTACCCAAATTCACATTCCGTTGGTCTGGGTTGGAAACGCTTCCGACCGTGGCCAAGCAATCAGAATGAACTTTGCGTAATTCGCCGCTGTTCATTTTAATCTGGGCATAAACACCATCTTTACCCATCAACTGGGCATAACAGCCCGCCGATCTGGCCAGTTGTCCACCAGCGCCCGGTTTTAATTCCACATTATGCACGATTGTTCCAATCGGCATATTTTTCAGTGGCATTGCGTTCCCAGGTTTGATGTCTTGACGTTCGCCAGAAATCACTATATCACCAACATTCAGATTACGTGGTGCCAAAATATACGCTTTTTCACCATCTTTGTATTCAACCAAAGCGATAAAGCCTGTGCGGTTTGGATCATATTCCAAACGAACAACTGTCGCTGGCATATCAAACTTTCTGCGTTTGAAATCAATCAAACGATATTTTTGTTTGTGTCCGCCACCCTGATGTGGAACAACGCAATGACCAAAGTTATTACGTCCACCCTTGGATTTTTTACCACGAGTTAAAGACTTTTCTGGCGCACCGCGATGCAGTTCAGATCTGTCAACCAGCACGAGTCCGCGCGTTCCTGGGGTAATTGGTTTATATTGTTTCAGTGCCATCTATTCTTACCTTTACTAAACTTTGACAATAGCATCGCTATCGGATTATCTGCCAAAGTTGATTTTACTATGCATTTGCGATTTCTATTTTATCGCCTTGCTTCAAAGTGATATACGCTTTTTTAATTGTTTTTTGCGTACCTTTTGACTTTCCGCGGAAAGTTTTCACCTTGCCTTTTTGATTAATTATATTAATTTTTTCGGGCGTGACATTATAAATTGCTTTGATTGCTTTTGCAACATCTTTCTTACCAGATTGTCGATCAATCTCGAACGCCATAGCCCCGTTTTCTGCCAATTTGGCAGATTTTTCGGAAATAATCGGGCGACGCAGAACATCATACATTCCGGCACGTGCGATTATTTTCTTTTCGGTTTTCTTTTCAATAGTTTTCTTTTCAGCCATTTTACGCCAACCTTTTTTCCACAGCCTGAACCGCATCCGCCGTCAAGACCAAATTCTTGTGTTTTAATATATCCAAGACATTCAGGCCGATTACTGGCAAGACATCAATGTTTGCAATGTTCGCGACAGATTTCTTGAAGTTCGCATCCAAGGCTTCGGCACCGACAAACAAAGCAGAATCCAAATTCAGTTTTTTCAGAGTTTTTACCGCATCCGAAGTTCTGACTGCCGCCATCTTTTCGTTGTCGATAATAATCAGACTGCCTTCTTTCATCTTGGACGACAAAGCTATTTTCAAGCCAAGCGCACGAACCTTTTTCGGCAAGTCAATGTTGTGATCACGCAAAACTGGTCCATGAACAACACCACCGCCACGCATGTGAACATTGTATTTTTCACCTTGACGTGCGTTTCCAGTTTTCTTTTGCTTGAAAGCCTTGCGACCGCTGCCGTTGACATCGGAAACGGTTTTCACCAAGTGAGTTCCCGCCCGAGCGTTTGCACGCTGCCATACCACAACGCGATGCAGAATGTCTGCGCGCGGCTCTAACCCGAAGACCAAGTCATTTAACTGGGCGATTCCGGTTTTTTTGCCATCAAAATTTATAATGTCAATCTGCATAATTATTCCCCTTGCGCTTCTTCTTGGGCAACTTCAGCAACTTTTTCGGTTGCAGGCGCTTCTTCTTTTTTGCTTTCCGATTTGGTCGGAACTGGCAAATCTTTGTGTTCTTTCTTTGCCGCGTCATTTACCAAGACAAATGTTCCATTTGCACCTGGTACTGCGCCTTCGACGAAAATCAAGTTTTCTTCTAAATCAATGTCAAATATTTTCAAATTCTGGACGGACACAATTTCATTACCCATCTGACCGGCCATCTTTCTGCCTTTGAATACACGACCTGGCCATTCGCGATTTCCAGTAGAACCCAACGAGCGGTGCACTTTCAGCACGCCGTGGGTTGCTTCTTTTCCGCCAAAGTTATGACGTTTCATCCCGCCTTGGAATCCCTTACCTTTGCTGGTGCCTTGGACATCAACAAACTGACCAGCAACAAAATGTCCAGCAGACAATTCTGTGCCAACAGGGATAATGCAATCCGGCGAAACACGGAATTCAACTATTTTACGATAAGGCTTTACTCCGGCTTTCTGCGCGGCAATCAGCTGCGGTTTTGCCACATGTTTTGCCTTAGCTTCGCGCTGACCCAGAACATTGGCCTCGTAGCCATTTTTTTCTATTGTGCGGTTGCCAATGATAGTGCAATCGCCGACCGACAGAACGGTTACAGCATGCGATACACCAGCGTTGTCATACAATCGCGTCATACCTATCTTAGTTGTTATCAATCCCGAACGTTTCATTTTTATGCCTTTTACAATTTAATCTTCACATCAACACCGGACGCCAAATCCAACTTCATCAGGGCATCAACTGTCTGAGGGGTTGGATCAACAATATCCACCACAGCCTTGTGGTTGCGGATTTCAAACTGCTCGCGGGATTTTTTATCCACGTGAGGAGAACGGTTGACTGTAAACTTTTTTATCAAGGTCGGCAAACGAACCGGCCCTACGACTGACGCACCTGTGCGCTTTGCCGTTTTCACTATTTCATCAACAGATTCCCCCAGAACGCGATGGTCAAAGGCTGTCAATTTAATACGAATTTTGGATGCTGGTACCATTTACTTTTTCCTTCGTGATGCTTAACGGGCAGCGTAAGGCGTAAGATAAAAACTTTTTATCCTACGCCAAACACTTCACTCTTATTTAATAATCTTTGATACAACTCCGGCGCCGACCGTACGTCCGCCTTCGCGGATAGCAAAGCGACGTCCTTCATCCATAGCGATTGGTGCAATCAAAGACACTGTTATACGGACGTTATCACCCGGCAAAACCATTTCTTTGTCTTTTGGCAATGAAATTGTTCCGGTAACATCGGTTGTGCTGAAGTAGAATTGTGGACGATAGTTAGCAAAGAATGCTGTATGGCGTCCGCCTTCGTCTTTCGTCAAAATATAAACTTCCGATTCGAAATCTGTATGTGGTGTGATAGAACCTGGTTTGCAGATAATTTGTCCGCGTTCCACGTCTTCTTTCTTGGTTCCACGCAACAACAGACCAACATTGTCGCCTGCTTCGCCTTGATCCAACAGTTTGCGGAACATTTCAACACCGGTAACAGTTGTTTTCATTGTTGGACGCAATCCTACAATTTCGCATTCTTCACCAACTTTGATAATTCCAGATTCGATACGGCCTGTGACAACGGTTCCACGACCTGTGATCGAGAATACGTCTTCAATTGGCATCAAGAATGGTTTATCAACTGGACGTGAAGGCATTGGGATAAATGTATCACATGCATTCAGCAAGTTATCAATGGATTCTTTACCCAAGCCATCGTTCTTTTCTTCCAAAGCGGAAACAGCTGAACCACGGATAATTGGTGTGTTTTCGCCATCAAAATTATTGGCAGACAACAATTCACGCAATTCCATTTCAACCAATTCCAACAATTCTGGATCTGTTGCCAAATCACATTTGTTCAAATAAACAACAATAGTTGGGATACCGACCTGACGCGCCAACAAGATGTGTTCACGTGTTTGAGGCATTGGACCATCAGTTGCTGCACAAACCAAAATCGCGCCGTCCATCTGGGCCGCACCGGTAATCATGTTTTTAACATAATCGGCGTGTCCTGGGCAGTCAACGTGTGCATAGTGACGTGCTTCTGTTTCATATTCCACGTGGGCGGTATTGATTGTTATACCACGTGCCTTTTCTTCTGGAGCGTTATCAATATTAGCCACGCTCTTATTCTTGTCAGCACCAACGCCATAATAGTGCACGATAGCCGCAGTCAATGTGGTTTTGCCATGATCAACGTGGCCAATGGTGCCTATATTAACATGAGGCTTGCTTCTTACGAACTTTTCTTTTGCCATTGTTTTCTCCTTTGGAGGTTAGTTGTTAAATATTATTTCGTCATTTTCTTGATGACTTCGTCCGCAACATTTTGTGGGACATCGTCATAGTGTGATAATTCCATGTAAGGATTCGCGCGTCCCTGCGATAATGAACGCAGAGTCTTCACATATCCAAACAAATTCGCCAACGGAACAAACGCAGACACTACCTGGTTACCAAACTCGGTGTCAATGCCGTTTATTTGGCCACGGCGGCTGTTCAGGTCGCCGATGATGTCACCGACATATTCTTCCGGAGTATTTACCGAAAGTTTCATAATCGGTTCCAACAATTTTGGCGACGCCTTTTTCATTGCTTCACGGAAGCAGGCGCGCGCCGCTATTTCAAAGCACAACACATTGGAATCAACTTCATGATACTTGCCATCAATCAATGTTGCCTTGAAATCCACGGTCGGATAGCCAATCAGAACACCGGTTTGTTGTGCTATCTTTATTCCCTTTTCAACGCCAGGGATATATTCTTTTGGAATTGTTCCACCAACAATTTTATTTTCAAATTCATAACCCTGACCTGGCTCGCGCGGCTCGAACTCTATCTTTACCTGCGCGTATTGACCCGAACCACCGGATTGTTTTTTATGAGTATAATCTTCGACAATCGCACGACGGAAAGTTTCACGATATGCAATACGTGGTTCGCCAACACTTACATCAACCTTGAACTCACGCAATAATCTGTCTACCAGAATTTCCAAGTGCAGTTCGCCCACACCTGACAGAATGGTTTGTCCGGATTCCTGATCAACAGATACCCGGAAGGAAGGATCTTCTCTTGCCAAAGCCTGCAGACCCAAAGACATTTTTTCAATGTCCGCTTTGGTTTTAGGTTCAACCGCGATGCTGATAACCGGCTCTGGGACATGGATTGATTCCAAAATAATCGGTTTTGATTCTTCGCATAATGTGTCGCCCGTGACAGTTTCTTTCATTCCGACCAATGTGATAATATCGCCAGTTGTTGCTTCTTTGATTTCTTCTCTGGCATTTGCATGCATCAGCAGCATGCGTCCGACCCGCTCGCGCTTGTCGCGCGTGGAATTATAAATATAAGAACCAGATGAAAGCTTTCCTGAATAAATACGAATAAACATCAAGTTTCCAACAAATGGATCATTTGCAACCTTGAACGCAATCGCACTGAATGGTTCATCGTTGCTTGGGTGGCGTTCATCTGCTGTTTCACCATCCATTTTTGTTCCGTTAATCGCAGGAATATCCAATGGAGATGGTAAATAATCTACAACTGCATCCAGTAATGGTTGAACACCTTTGTTCTTGAATGCTGTTCCACACAAAATCGGATTGAAAGCCTGTGTAATTGTTCCCTTGCGCAGTAATTTTTTAATGGTTGCAACATCTGGTTTTGTGCCTTCCATGTATGCTTCCATAACGGCTTCATCTAATGTCACAACTTCTTCAATAAGTTTTTCATGTAATTCTTCGGCCTTGGCACGCAAATCTTCAGGTATTTCACCAACAATTGGATTGCTGTCGGCTTCATCTTCCCAAGTAATACCCTTCATTTCAACAACATCAACGACACCAATAAAGTCTGCTTCGTTTCCAATTGGAAAATTGATAACCAATGGATTAGAACCCAATCTTTCACGTATCATATCAACACAGCGGAAGAAATTTGCACCAACACGATCCATTTTATTAATAAAACAAATACGTGGAACATTGTATCTGTCAGCCTGGCGCCATACAGTTTCAGTTTGTGGCTGCACACCGGAAACAGATTCGAACACTGCAACTGCGCCGTCCAAAACACGCAACGAGCGTTCAACTTCCATTGTGAAATCTACGTGCCCGGGAGTGTCAATCAAGTTGACGCGATGATCACGCCAAAAACAAGTTGTTGCAGCTGAAGTAATTGTAATTCCGCGCTCTTGCTCTTGTGCCATCCAGTCCATTGTCGCGGCGCCATCATGAACTTCGCCAATTTTATAAGATTTTCCGGTATAAAAAAGAATACGTTCAGAAACAGTGGTTTTACCAGCATCAATATGGGCCATAATGCCGATATTGCGATACATATCCAAAGTTGCAGTTTTTCCTACTGACATATTTTTCTCACTTGTTCTTTTTTAAAATTACCATCTGAAATGTGCAAATGCTTTGTTCGCATCTGCCATTTTATGAGTGTCTATCTTTTTCTTGAACGCCGCGCCCTGCCCGTTCAAAGCGTCACGCATTTCTGCAAACAAACGATCTTCCATTAAACGCTCGCTGCGTTTGCGCGAAAATCCAACCAACCAACGCAATGCCAAAGTCTGTTGACGATCTTTGCGAACTTCAACTGGAACTTGGTAAGTTGCGCCACCAACACGTCGACCTTTTACTTCAACAGCTGGCTTTAACGCATCAACAACTTCCAAGAATGCGGTCAGCTCGTTTTGGTCTTTTGCAATTTTTTTCAACTTTGCCAAAGCACCATAAACAATATTTTCAGCAACTTCTTTCTTGCCATCCCACATAGCGATATTGATGGCCTTGGCCACAACCAAATTATTGTATTTGGAATCTGGCAGAATTTCACGTTTTGTTGCTCTATTACGTCTTGACATTTCTTTTTCCTTTTTTCTTCACCCCTTTTTCAGGGATTACTCATAAAGTCCGATGACCTTATGCTTTCTTTGTTTTTGCCCCGTATAATGAACGGCTTTGCTTGCGCGCATTCACACCCTGAGTATCCAATACACCACGGATAATATGGTATTTCACACCTGGCAAGTCCTTTACACGTCCGCCGCGAATCATTACGACAGAATGCTCTTGCAAATTATGACCTTCGCCTGGAATATATGCAGTTACTTCACGTCCATTGGCCAGCTTTACACGGGCAACTTTACGCTGCGCCGAGTTAGGCTTTTTAGGAGTGGTAGTATAAACACGTGTGCAAACGCCGCGTTTTTGCGGGCATTCTTTCATATCCGGCGACTTGGAGCGATTCGCGATTTTGGCGCGTGGCTTCCGAATCAGTTGGTTTATGGTCGGCATCAATAAATCTCTTTGTTTTTTCAACAATTTTGCACATAAAACCCGCCGTTCAGACTTATTTCAACGCAATTTTGCGCGATTATAAATCTGTCAAAAACCGCAGACTTCTGTGCTTTTTTGCTTATCCTTCTTTACACGGAAAGCTCATACACTATAAAGGCAAACATA
>CAYJAG010000008.1:0-1597 GCA_964368385.1 uncultured Muribaculaceae bacterium | reverse complement strand
TTTTTTGCTTATCCTTCTTTACACGGAAAGCTCATACACTATAAAGGCAAACATACCATGTGTCAAGGAAAATGTGGGAAAAAATGATTTTTTTAGCTGGCAAGCCTTGGGTGTGCTTGACCAAACAAAAACTAACCCGCCGAAACGGCGGGGAAAATTTCATATTATTTTGATTTACCAGGATTTGCAAAACGCGCCATACATTCTTTGCATTTCAGAATTTCCAAATCATATATTCCCGCCAGAAATTGTTCATCAGAACGTTTTTGCGGTTCCTTACATGATTGACAACGGGCTGTGCAAGGATTGCACTCTGTGCATTTACATCCATTATCATCTGTAATAACATTACATCCGTGATAACCACACATTTCAAGATTAAAGGCACTATCGTTTTTCATAATCGCATTCATTAGTACTAGCGGCTTTTTTCCATACCCATTACTTGTTTTAACACATGACTACAAATTGTAATTTTCGTTTTCTGTCCTGATTTTGGGTCAACAAAAGAAATATCAACAAAACCTGTTGTACCCTTGATTGATGAAAGTATGATGTACTGTGGCTTTTCAGAATCTGAATCTGCCCCATAATTTACTTGAATTTGATATTCCGACATAATTTTGTGCTTTTGTGTTATTCTCTCTCCACAAAATGACCGCACGGGCAATTTAATAATTGGCTGGGGAACCTGGATATGCTCGACACTTTGTGTCTGCGCGGCATCCGTTTGCGCTTGAACTTCGCCTTTGGCTTGTTCTCGCTGACTCATAGTCGAACCAATGGTTCTCATACTCAACTTTTTCGCAGCCAATTATCCAAACCGCAGGGGTTCAGATAATTGGCTGGGGAACCTGGATTCGAACCAAGACCAACAGAGTCAGAGTCTGTTGTTCTACCATTAAACTATTCCCCAAAAGTGGTTGCGATTATAAACCTTGAAAAACTTTTTGCAATAAAAAAAGCCCAAAATAACTTTTGGGCTTTTTATTTTAATAAAATACTCAGAACATATATCTTGCGCCCAGCAAAAATGATAATGTTGGGGTATCATATTTTAACTGAGTATGTTCGTCCCATGCCAGTTCTTGCATTGTGTATTTTGCACCCAGATCCATAATAACATTTGAACTGACCGCGTATGTGATACCGCCTGATACCGCATAGGCCATTCCATCAACATTTTCGCTTATGGAATTTTGACTGAGTTCACCAAAAGAATACCCAACGCCCAATCCAACATAGGGTTTTACAATCCATGCCGCATCACCGAAATCGGCATAGGCATTCGCCATAGCTGTGCTATACGATACTTTAAATGGATCAGTAACATATGAATTTTCTTCTGTATCCGTATAAGCATATTCCAATTCGCCGCGGACACCAATCATATCGGAAACATCAAATTTGGCACCACCAGCAATCGCGCCAGTGAAACCATTCATTCCATCGAAATCTGCAATAGTCGTACCATTTGATTTAACATCTATGGTATCAATATCAACATATCCCAGTTTCAAAGATGCGTATGGAGTAATCGCTGCGCTTGCCGCGGTTGCTGTTAAAATTACCATTAATGAAGTTAATGCTATTTTTT
>CAYJAG010000007.1:0-27924 GCA_964368385.1 uncultured Muribaculaceae bacterium | reverse complement strand
TAGGCAACGGTCTTGTCTTTGGCCTTGTGTTCAAAAACTGCGACATTTTTGACGCCTGGGATTTCCAAAAACAATGCTTCCAATTCGGCCGGATAAACATTTTTTCCAGAATCCAAAACAATCACTTGTTTTTGGCGTCCGTGGAAATGCAGCTCTCCATTTTTATCCATTGATACTAAATCACCGGTATTGAAAAAGCCATTTTCATCAAAAGCTTCGGCATTTGCCTCTGGATTATCCAGATAGCCGCCAAACACCTGATGTCCGCGTACCCACAAGACCCCGATTCCTTCGGCATTTTTGCCACGGATTTCGACACCATTGTTGGTTATCGGGCCACCGAATGCGAATGGCTCGCGATGTTTCACGGGTTTCGAGATACAAACTGGCCCAACCGTTTCGGTCAATCCATACCCCTGGATAAAGGTCAATCCCAAACGTTCATAGAAAGTCTCAACCTCTGGCTTTACAGCCGCGCCGCCCGCAACCAGCAAACGCGCACGTCCACCGAATACGGCCAATACAGGCTGTTGTATCTTGCGCACCAAAAAGCCCAGTCCCAATTTTTTCAGCAGCGGTCCATATTTCAGAACAAACGATGCCAACCACCAAACTTTCTTTTGCTTCATCCCATCTATGATTTTATTGCGGAAAACCTCCCACAAGCGGGGAACGGCCGGAATAATTTGCGGACGATAAACCTTGAAATCTTCCAATATGTCTTTTGGATTTATTGTTGATTGCATCAAAACATTGCCACGATAATGAATCGTCGCCAGTATTTCGACCGCAAAGCCAAAAACGTGATACATCGGCAAAAAGCCGTAAAGAGTATCGCCCTTTTTCAGCCACCGACCCATGTCTTCTAATGATTCCGAGCACTCTACCAAGTTGTAATGTGTAAGCGGCACGATTTTTGGTGTGCCCGTGGAACCAGATGTAAATGACAAGGTTGCAATGTCTTCGGACTGAACCGGCGCTGGTTTTAAATCTGGATCAATGGTTTTGTCTTTTTCTGTAATGTCATAAAACTTAAAGTTCGCGGATTTATAGAAAAAGCTTTTTTCTGCCAGAATCAACTTGCATCCAGCAAGCTTTGTCATATTGTCATACTCGAATGGTGTCAGATTGGTGTCCAACATTAAAACCTTTCCACCCAGATACCAAATCGCAAAAAGCGATACTGGAAATTCCGGGATGTTATGGGCCAGAATTCCGACAACATCACCCTTTTTAACGCCCATACCTGCAAGGGTTGTGGCGCGTTTTTTTACTAAATCACGAAATGCCGCATAAGTTACATTTTCGCGAGTAAGAAACAAGTCGTTCGGCACTTCCGATACAACCGTTTCCAGAAACTGATACATGTTCATTTTTGTAAATTCCCTATTGTTTTTACATTGGACGATAGGTATTATATGAAAGAAAAACATAAATGGCAAGGTTTTTAAGGCGAAAAAGGTTTAACAATGAAGCTCTTAACTTTGAACATAAATTCCATACGGGCGCACATGGACAGCTTTATGAAGATTGCCCAAAATGGCGAATATGACACAATTTTGGTCCAAGAATTAAAGGTCGAAGATCAGCTTTTTCCACATATCGTTTTCGAGCATTTAGGCTATAACATAAAAGTTTTTGGTCAAAAATCATGGAACGGGGTTGCTGTTTTTTCCAAGCATTCTATAGAAGATGTAACGCGCGGACTGCCGGGCTATCCGGACGCTAATGCCCGGATGATAGAATGTGTAATAGATGGGCGGATTCGCATTATAAATGTTTATATGCCAAATGGCGAAAGCGTGGATAGTCCAAAATTCCCATATAAAATTGAATGGATGAATCATTTCACTCGGCACATTGCGCAATTATTGGAAAGCGAAGAGCCTGTGGTCATCGGCGGTGATTTCAATGTTGCGATCCAGGACCGCGATGTATGGAATCCAAAACAATACGAAGGTTCCAGTATTTCCGCCCCAGTGGCGCGTGAAATTATGCAAAAATGGTTAGATGCGGGCTGGCAGGATTGCTATCGCAGATTTAATCCGGATGCTGAAAATGCCTGGACATGGATAGGTTATCGTGGCGCAGGATTGCAGAAAAATCAAGGCCTGCGACTGGATTATTGGTTGGCAAATAAAGCCGCGCAAAAATTGGTTAAAAATTGCGACATTGATTTATGCCCACGTATGGATGACAAGCCCACAGACCATTGCGGATTGGCTTTACATCTTTAATTTTCGACCGCTGCCATATTCTTGCAAATAAATATGAATTGTATCCGCGGGCAGAAAAGCTTTTGCGATTTCTGGCCATTCTATCAGGGTTATGTCATTTTCGATTGAGTGGCGCAGACCAATTTCTTCCAATTCAGAGACATCACAAATTCTGTATAAATCAAAGTGAGAAATACCATCATAATTCTGAACAATAGTAAAAGTCGGGCTGGGGACAATAGTGTCACCGCCGCGCAAAGTCTGAATAATTGCGCGCGCAATTTCGGATTTTCCCATACCTAAATCGCCATGCAGCGCAACAACAACTGGCGCATGCAAAGTCTTGGCAAATTCACTTGCCCATTTTTTTGTTTCATCAATGTTTTTTAGAATAATTTCCATTATTTTACTCCAATAACAATAAATCATCTTCCATCTTGTGCAACGCATCGCGGATGGCGCCGGCTTCCTCGAATTCCAGGTTTTCGGCATGTTTTAACATTTTCTTGCGAAGCGCCGCAATTTCTTTTTCCATCCCAGCGCGATCTTGGACTCCGCCAGATTTGCTATACACGAATTGGCGTTTTTTATCAGTCTTGTCATCTGGGTCGCCAACTTCGGAAAACACTGATTTAATAATCGTCTGTGGGGTAATTCCATGTTCTGTATTATACGCTTTTTGTTTTTCGCGGCGACGCGCCGTTTCACCCATTGCAACATTCATGCTGTCGGTAATTTTGTCTGCATATAAAATCACACGGCCATTTGCATTACGCGCCGCGCGTCCAATCGTCTGGATCAGTGAACGCGCGCTGCGCAAAAAACCTTCCTTGTCCGCATCCATAATTGCAACCAGTTCACACTCTGGCACATCCAAACCTTCGCGCAGCAAATTGATTCCAACCAAGACATCGTATTTTCCCATACGTAATTCTCGCAACAATTCAATGCGTTCCAGTGTTTCAATATCGCTGTGCAGATAACGTGCGCGAACGCCATGTTCGGTCAAATAATCCGTTAATTGCTCGGCCATTTTTTTCGTCAGCGTAGTAATTAAAACGCGACCCTTGGTGTTTTTAACCTGGTCCAGTAAATCATCAACTTGATTTTTTATCGGGCGAACATCTATAACGGGATCTAATAATCCGGTGGGGCGAATCACTTGCTCGGCCACGATTCCCGAGGCTTGCACCAGTTCCCATTCAGCTGGTGTTGCAGAGACAAAAATTGTTTGCGGACGCATCGCATCCCATTCATCAAATTTCAATGGACGATTGTCCGCGCATGATGGCAGACGGAATCCATATTCATAAAGGCTGCGTTTGCGCGCGGCATCGCCCTTGCCCATTGCGCCGATTTGTGGCACCGAAACGTGCGATTCATCAACAAATAAAAGTGCGTTTTTTGGTAAATACTCGAACAATGTCGGTGGTGGCTCACCCGGCGCGCGTCCCGAAAGATAGCGCGAGTAATTTTCAATACCGCGACAAATTCCAGTCGCCTCCATCATTTCTATGTCAAAGTTCGTCCGCTCGCGCAGACGTTGTTCTTCCACATACTTCATATTTTCATGAAAGAATTCCAAACGCGGCGCCAAATCTTTTTTAATTTCATTTGTCGCCTGCAAAACAGTTGGTTGTGGGGTTGCATAGTGAGTATTCGGATACACCGCAATATAATCCAATTTGCGCAGCTTTTCGCCGGTCAGGGTATCAAATTCCCAAATCTGTTCTATTTCGTCACCAAAGAAAGAAAGTTTCCATCCCCTATCAGTAGAGTGCGACGGAAAAATGTCCAAAGTATCACCATTACTGCGAAAATCGCCACGATCAAAAGCGATGTCATTTCTTTTATATTGTATATCAACCAATGCACGCATGACTTCTTTGGCGCTGATTTTATCACCGCTGTTCAGTGTCAGTTTCATACCTGAATACTGCGCAGGACTTCCCATTCCGTAAATACTGGACACGGACGAGACAACGATTACATCGCGCTCTTCCAACATTGCGCGCGTAGCAGAATGGCGCATGCGATCCAGCTGGCTGTTGATTGACGCATCTTTGTCGATATAAGTATCGGTCGTCGGCATATACGCTTCGGGCTGATAATAATCATAGTATGAAACAAAGTACTCTACATGGTTATTTGGGAAAAATGATTTCATTTCCGTATAAAGCTGGGCGGCCAAAATCTTGTTAGGCGCCATAATCATTGCGGGACGATCCATTTCGGCAATTACATTTGCCATAGTAAATGTTTTACCGGTGCCGGTCGCGCCCAGCAAAACTTGGCTGCGGCGATTTTCGCGCAGACCTTGGACAAGCTGGGTAATTGCCTGGGGCTGATCGCCCGCTGGCTTGTAATTACTTTGTAAAGAAAACATTTTCTTATTCACCGCCATAATATAATTCATTATAATGAAAATACAAGGGATAGGATAAGGGAGTAGAATATGAAAGCCCGGCATCGCCGAATAGTATTTTTCAGCATTTTATCCGTGTTTTTAGCGCTGATTCTGGCGGCAATTATTATCCCGCCAATGATCAACCTGGAAAGGATGCGCCCCGGATTCGAAAGTGCGTTGTTGTCCCAAACCGGAACGACTGCAAAAATAAATGGCAGAATCAACGTCAGCCTGTTGGGTCGTGCGCATGTCGTGGCGCACGATGTAATTGTACCGAATGGAAAAATTGATTCGGTAATGTTTACAATCCGGCTTTCTGAAATCTTTGATGTATCAAATGCAAAGCTTTCTGGAACAATCTATGTGGATGGCGCCCAGCTTGAAATACAAAGCCTGGAATCACCAAAAATTGAAACTGAAATTCTGCTGTCAAACTCTGCTGTTAAATTTATGGGTAAAAATTACGACATTGTCCAGGCAACTTTACAAGATGGCAATCTTGATGGCTGGGTCAGAACCGAACAACATAAATACTTTATTAAAAGTAATATGGATGAATTTTCTGTAACTAATAAAAGTGAAGGCCTGTCCATTATCGGCAAGTGGAAAACTGGCGGCGGGGCAAATGCATCGCTTGCCATAGATACTGACGATATAAATTCTTGGTTTGATTTTTTCGAGCCTGCCATTCAAGATCATGTAACGCTGACCATGTCCGTTGATTGGGATGGCGGTTATGGATTTAAATTTTCAGACATTCGGGGTAATATAGGCGGGGATGATTTTACAGGATCTATTGAATTGCCCGCTGATAATGGCATGCGGAAAATACAAATAAAGTCAGACAAAATTAACTTTGATTTATCATTTCTGCTGACACAAAAAACATTATTGAAAAATGTAAATCTGGATTTAGATTTGCGTGGAAACTTAAAATTTGCAAATACCAGCTATGACATGATTCGGCTTAATGCTGTTGCAGAAAATGATAAAATCAAAATAGAAAATCTGAAATTTGTAAACAAAAAAATCAAGGGCGTGATAAGCGGAAACATTACAGGAGATGGTGCGCAAAACTTGATAATGAATCTGACGCGGGGCGATGATGAAATTTATTGTTTATTTAATGGAACGCCACAGATTTGGCGGTGCGATGAATATGAATACACTGGAAAAAATCTGATAGCTAATGGAAAGCTATCGGTTGATAAGTCTGGATTTACAGCATTATTAAATTCTAAACAGCCAATGCCCGAAAGTTTTGACTTTGCTGGCACGCTTGCTTTTTTGGGCGACAACGGAAGTATAGATTTTCAGTTTTCAAATATGGCTGGGAAAATGGATATAATAAATAAAAAACAGACAATAAATTATAACTTTGTAAACAACAAAAGTCTGAACTGGTTGGATGCAAGCGATTTTCAATTTTTACCAGAATCCATGCGTATGCAATCTGGAATAATACAGTGGAAAGATAATGATTTTTCCTTTATACCCGAAAACAAAAAATGGGAACTAACCACCCAAGGCAATTTCTTTTACCTTAATGGCACCAGCGCGTTGGAATTTATAAATGCGCGCCGTCCATCGTTGGATCTGCCTTTTATCAATGATTTTCCATATGAAGTATCCGGCAATTACTCGGGAAATTATATTACCGATTTAGAGTTCCGCATAGCCGATCACATTTTTCGGGGAAATGTTAATGGGACCAACATCACATTAAAATGCGACACATTAAATTTTGATAAGTTTGCAAACAAAAAGTATTTTGATAATTACGAGGAAATGCAATTTTTATCCAGTGCGCCAATTCTTGCGCCGTTCGAGCTGGGGGGAATAAATCTGTCGCTGGGCGCAGATCAACTGATTTGGAATGGCGAAAAATATGATAATTTTGTTTATTCGCTGCGAAATGATACCCAAGATTTTTCAATAACGGATGACGCGCGTGGTAGCCTTTTGGTGTCATTAAAAGCGCGCGGCAACACATATGATCTTCTGATAAAATTAAACAGATTCGCATTTATTGGAAAATTGCTAGATAACACATCACCGCTGAATATATCAGACTCGGTTGTAACGGGCCAGACAAGGCTGTCAACCAGCGGCAAAATAGCCTATGACTTTTGGCGAAAAATGAAGGGTATGTTAGACCTCAGTTTTGATGGCGGAACATTACATGGCATTGGTACAGACGCTTTCTATGCACGGGCGGCAACTATTACGCCACTTACTGCCGAAGATGCAATCGCGCATGCGATCAGTGGCGGCGAAACAAAAATTAAAACATTACGAATAAAGGGCGAATACGAAGATGGAAAATTCCAAACCACAGGGCCGCTATCACTTTCGGCAAGACATACCGAAATCAGCGGAAATTTGCAGTTAGACGACGGAAAAATGTCAGCAGATATAAACATTCTGATGCGTGGAGTGTCAGTAGAACCAAAACCCGTATCATTAAAAATCATGCCAACCGGCGAGCGGAACTATTCGCTGTCTGAAATCATGAGAGTGATTGATCCGGGCTATCTTGGAGAATTTGTGCAAACGCACAATCAGTTCTAGCGATAGCTTCCGTCGCGTCGAATTTTTATTCCACGTTTATTAAAAACCAAAAGTCTATCTGGACCGATTAAGTCTGCGCGGCGTCCAAAAATTATCTCTTTTATGGCATCTTTGAAATTGCTTGAAAAATGAACTTTATATGGGGCATATAAAAAATCTCCATACTTTACCAGACGACGAAAATCATATTTATCAATGTTCATTTCAAGGATGTATAACTGATACGACGTAAGACACATTGTGCGTGAAATTTGCTCCAGACGATCACACTTTTTCATAAAAAACCCCCTGCCTAAAATACAGATAAATTATAAAGCCCGTGATACATCACGGGCAATAGGGAATTATTCTTGACGCCGGGTCAGCTCTTTTTTCTGAACTGAATATGAACATCGCGCAACTGCTGTTCGGTTGGAATGTTCGGCGACCCCATCATCAAATCTTGACCACGTTGATTTGCCGGAAATGCCGTGATTTCACGCAAGTTTGGTTCGCCCAGCAATAAACATACAATGCGTTCCACTCCTAATGCGCATCCTCCATGTGGTGGCGCACCATATTGAAATGCAGTATGTAATCCACCAAATTTTGCACGAACAACTTCTTCGCCATATCCAACAACATTAAATAATTTAATCATTGTATCTGGGTTATAGTTACGCAGCGATCCGCCACCAATTTCCCATCCGTTCAAGATTATATCGTATTGCGATGCCTTTAATTTTAACGGATTAGATAAATCTATATTTTCTGAACCCAATGGTGCGCAAAATGGGTTGTGCCCGAATGCAATACCGGTTGGGGAATTTTCATCTTCTTCAAACATTGGAAAATCAACAACCCAACACAGACGAAATTCATTTGGATCTATCAGTCCCAAATCCTCGCCCAGTCTGCATCGCAGCCTGCCCGCGGCCCGGGCCGCAACATTTTCTTTATCACAGACAAAGAAAAATGTTGAGCCATCACCAGCAATTTTTTTCAATTTTGCAATTCTGTCCGTGTCCAATTTTTTTGATACTGGCCCTTTGGGTTCGTCTGCAAAAACAATATATGCCAGCCCCCCCAGATTTAATTCTTCCTTGGCAAACGCTTCCATTTTATCAAACCAAGAACGTGGTTTATCTGACGAGGCGGGCGCAGGTATTGCTCGCACAACCGATCCATTTTTGACCGCTTCGGCAAAAATTCCAAAATCACTGCCGGCGAAAATTTCCGACACATCAGAAATTTCAATCGGATTGCGTAAATCTGGACGATCTATGCCGTATTTCAGCATTGCTGTATCATACGGAATTTGTGGAATTTCGGGATGAAGTTTTCCATTGGGTGCAAATTCTTTTATCAGTGGAACAATTATTTTTTCTGCAACTTCTTGAACGTGTTCACGCTCTACAAAAGACATTTCCAAATCCAGTTGATAAAATTCAATCATACGATCACTGCGTAAATCTTCGTCGCGCATGCATGGCGCAATTTGGAAATACCGGTCAAATCCAGAAATCTGGGTCAGCTGTTTCCATTGCTGCGGTGATTGAGGCAGCGCATAAACCATCCCATGATTCATCCGCGATGGAACGATAAAATCGCGTGCGCCTTCGGGACTGGTTGCGCCCAAAATTGGGGTTTGGAATTCTGAAAAACCCATATCCCACATTTTATCACGCATAGATTTTATAACGCGATTGCGGAACAAGATTTTGTTGTGCATTCTTTCACGACGCAAATCCAAATATCGGTATTTCAGACGCAAATCTTCACCAACATCTTCTTCGCCAAAAACCTGGAAAGGTAAAACCTCGGCCGAGGTTAAAACTTCATATTTTTCAACTTTGACTTCTATATGTCCTGTTGGGATTTTATTGTTAATGGCGTCTTTATCGCGTGCAACAACCAAACCACGAATAGTAATCACGGATTCGGGACGAATGTCTGCGGCATCTTCCATGCTGTCAAACACGCATTGGGTAATTCCATAATTATCACGCAAATCAATAAATAATAAAGATCCATGATCGCGTTTGCGATGAACCCAGCCAGATAAAACAACCACCTGACCAACATTTTTATCGGCAAGTTCTGCACAAGTATGAGTGCGGTATTTTGATTTAAGAGAAAGCATAACTGACACCTTTTTATTTTTGAATCTTCCAATTCGCAGGGGCGCGAGATTTAATGCGCGCGGTGCCACCCTGTTTTGTAACTTATTACATTTTCATTCATGCTCGCCGGTTGTTAATCGGGTCATCACAATGAATACTTTGATTTTACCTGTATTTTACAACATTTCAAGGAATTATTTTATTTAGATATGATTTTGGTTTTTGATTTACAAATAGCCCACGCATCGTCTTCCAGATTTTTTGTTTGTTTTAATAAATCTGCAATGTCATTTAATTTTTTTCCATATTTAACACGCCCACGTGACAAATCTGCAAGACTTTGTTTTTCAACATAATCGGCCAAAAACTTAAAAAATTCTGCGCGCGCCTCATGGGTCATCGCGCCAATGTCGCGTGCCAAATCAGACAATGTTCCATTGTAATTTTCACAATAATTTTTATGAGAATCTTTATTACTCATGGTATACCCTAATTTTTTAATAGATATGTAAGTATAGAAAAACTGGAACTAATCAAAAAAGCTGCGAAACGTGTTATTCTGGTGCCCCAAGCAAGAATCGGACTTGCGTCTCGTCCTTACCAAGGACGTGTTCTGCCATTATACTATTGGGGCAATAGCCTTTTATAAAAATTATTAAAATGATATAGATGGCGCGTATTGTGAGGTTTTTGGCGATGAGAGTGTATTAAACATACATGACCTGAGCCAAAACGAACAAACGCAAGCCAGATGCGTCATTATAATAATTTTTTGGTAGCGGGTGAGGGATTCGGACCCCCGACCAAAGGATTATGATTCCTCTGCTCTACCACTGAGCTAACCCGCCACGAGGCCCAATTATATCAACCATTTTATGAAAATCAAGCAAAACCAACTACCAATTTATCGGCTTTTTGCCCTGCGCAATCAAATACTCATTAGCACCTGAAAAATGATGATTGCCAAAAAATCCACGATGCGCAGACAATGGCGACGGATGAACACTTTTTAATACCAGGTTTCCTGCCCCGTTTACCAACTCTGCCTTTTTCTGAGCATAACTGCCCCACAGCATATAAACCAAACCTTTACGCGCCGACAATGCTTGAATTACTGCGTCTGTAAATTGCTCCCATCCCTTACCCGCATGCGACGCCGCCAAGTGCGCCTGAACCGACAATGTTGAATTTAACAGCAATACCCCCTGCTCTGCCCATTGGGTTAAATCGCCATGGGTCACGCTGGGTCGCAACAGATCATTTTGGATTTCTTTATAAATGTTTTGCAATGATGGTGGAATTTGGGTTCCATTCTGAACTGAAAAGCACAGACCATGGGCCTGACCAGGCTCGTGATATGGATCTTGTCCAATAATCACAACCTGGGTTTTATCAAATGTGCATAAATTAAAGGCGTTAAATATGTCGGCTGGGGCCGGATAAATTTTTTTGCCAGATATATATTCATTGCGCACAAAATCTGTCAGCTTGATAAAATAATCTTTATCAAATTCATCCGCCAACGCCGCGTTCCAAGATTCTTCTATTTTTATATTCATAATTTTATAATCCCGACCTGGCATGATTTCCACAAAACCACATCAATATAACCCCGTTGCAAACCAGTTTCATTTACCAAGTATGAAAACATATCATCGCATGCTTTTTTTACATCTGCATCTAACTTTCCATTATTTATTTTTGACCCTAAATCTGCGCCGGCAAAAACGCAACCCAACCGCTGAATCCAAATGTCATATTTAACAACGTCTTCGCCCAGATTTCTTGCCAGATGATTTGCTGTGATTTTTCCAATGTGCGGCAACGATGATAAATACGCCAACTTTTCATCCAAAGAATCCAGATTATAGTAAAAATCCCAGTGTTTTTGACGATTTTCCCATATTTTTATAATTGCATTTATCTTGTTTTTATTATGAAAAATTGCAAATAAATCATCAAATTTTGGACTATTATTTTTAACCAAATAATCCATTATTTGCGCATGTACTTTCTTTGCTGTTTTTTGTGAAAAACCACCGGATAAAATTACATAAATTGCCTGACGCGCAAAATCATCGGCAGATAAATACGCGCGCTGGGACAATCTTTTTTTCAGAACACCAAAGGTTTCTGCATCAGAATCCAATCCAGCATTTATCAACTGCTGTTCCAGATTAAAAAACCAATGTTTTGCGAACATTTTTCATATCATTGTTTTGATTTTTCGCATTCTGCCAATCTGTTAATCTGACGATCAATCTTTTTTGCAATTTGCTTTTTTACTTCATCATCAGAGATTTCCATAAAAATTTTCAACTCTTCCAAAGTAATGTAAACATCGCCAATTTCTTCTATAATTTCATCGCGACGCGAACAACCACGATAAAAATGCTTTATCAATTCCTTGGTAAGCTCGGACATTTCCTCGATTACCAACGGAACAGTGCAGTTATACGTCTTTATAGATTTTGCTATGATGTCTTTTTCACTTTGTTTAATCATTTTTATATGTCTATATTTGCTGACAAAGCGTTATCAAAGATAAAATCGCGACGCGGCTCTACAACATCGCCCATCAACATACTGATAACTTCGTCTGCTTGGGCCACATCACTTACTTTTATCTGAAAAACGTTTCTGTTATTTGGATCCATGGTTGTTTCCCACAGCTGCTCGGCGTTCATTTCACCCAAACCTTTATAGCGTTGGATTTTCAAGCCTTGCTTTGCATACTCAAATGCAGTTTCCAGCAAATGCAGCGCTCCCCAGATTTTTTGTGACTTGGATTTAACACGCAGCTCAACTGGTACAGAAAAGAGTGTAATCAGTTCACCCTGACCCTGCATGCGCAGCCAAGAACGAACTTCTGGGGAATCTAATTTTTCAATCGGCAAAATATGGTTTTCTGTAACACTGCGTAATGTTCTGGTAATTTCAATTCCGCGTTCGCTGGATATAACTTTCCATCCACGCTCGAATTCTAATTCCCCAGAATCAAGGAATTTTTCTGCTGCACGCAATGCGCTGTCATCTTGTGATACGCCTAAAACATTATTTAATGCAAGCGCTTCGACAAATCGCAGTGGAATAATAGATGACAGAGGTTGTAAAACGGTTTTCATATTTGCAATCAAACCCAGAATCCGTTTCAGATCTGCGCCTGCTATTTGCTCACCTGAAAGAGTTTGAATTAAACCATCCGCTGATAATTGTTCTGTTAAATAATCATCCATCTCGCGTTCGTTCTGCAAATAAATCTGCTGGCGCCCGCGTGAAACGCCATAAAGCGGGGGCTTTGCAACATACACATACCCGCGGTCTATCGCCTGGGGCATATGCCGATAAAAGAATGTCATCAACAAAGTTTGGATGTGCGCACCATCAACGTCGGCGTCGGTCATAATGATGATTTTGTGATAGCGCATTTTTTCAATGTCAAAATCATCTTTGCCAATCCCCGAGCCTAATGTTGCAATCAGTTGACCGATTGTATCTGATCCCAGCATTTTATCAAAACGAACGCGCTCTACATTCAATATTTTTCCACGCAGCGGTAAAATTGCCTGGAATTTTCTATCGCGCCCTTGCTTTGCTGTGCCGCCTGCACTATCTCCTTCAACGATAAACAATTCACATTTCGCAGGATCTTTTTCTGAACAATGGGCCAGCTTGCCAGGTGCCGGTCCAATGTCCGGGCCATTTTTTTTGCGCGATAACTCACGGGCTTTGCGCGCGGCTTCGCGGGCCGTTGCGGCCTCGATAATTTTATCAATAATGGCTTTACCCGCAGCCGGATTTTCATCCAAGTATTCGTAAAGCATATCGTAAACAACACCTTCTACAATGGGGCGAATTTCACTGGATACCAGTTTATCTTTGGTCTGGCTGCCGAATTTCGGATCTGGAATTTTAACACTGATTATATTGGTCAAACCTTCACGGAAATCTTCGCCGGATAAATTGATGTCTTTTTTAGAGTTCTTATCTCCAATATATTTATTCAACGCCCGAGTAAGCCCAGCACGAAATCCCGCCAAATGCGTTCCGCCGTCTTTATTAGGAATGTTATTGGTAAAGCACAAAGATGTTTCGTTATAAGCAGTTGTCCAATCCAACACAACCTCAACATAAGTGTCGCCGGTCTGTTTTATTATTTGTATTGGTTCTTTGGTCAGTTTTTCTTTGGATTTATCCAGATAAACTGCAAAACCCTTTAGCCCGTCTATCGAATGAAATTCTTTGACCTTTTTTTCTACGCCGCGCAAGTCCTCGAAAACGATTTTAACATTCGCGTTCAGATAAGATTGTTCACGCAACCATGTTTCCATTATATCAGCACTGAATTCTGTGATAGTAAATGTATCTTTGGCTGGTAAAAAAGTAACCTCGGTTCCATGACGTTCACCACCAATTTCTTTTATTGATACTTCGGTTTTTGGCGCACCATCAAGAAAAGACATTGTTGCTTCTTTGCCATCACGCCAGACGCGAACTTCCAGCCAGCTGGACAGCGCATTCACAACAGACACACCCACACCATGCAAACCACCAGAAACCTTGTACGCACCGGTTGTTTCATTATCAAATTTACCGCCAGCATGCAATTCGCACATTATCAATTCCAACGCACTGCGGCCTTCGGCATGATTGATGTCAAATGGCATACCACGGCCGTTATCGCGAATTGTGGCACTGCCGTCAGAATTCAACAAAACATAAACGCTGTCCGCATATCCAGCCATAGCCTCGTCGATCGAGTTATTTACAACCTCAAAAATCATGTGATGCAAACCAGATCCATCGCCAACATCTCCAATATACATTCCAGGCCGTTTTTTTACGGCCTCTAACCCCTTTAAAACCTTGATTGAATCACCAGTATAATTGTTTTCCATAGCCATAAATTTCATTCCTTTTTTTACCTGTAATTTAGCCTGTAAAATATAGCAATTTCTGGTATAATTAGCAAGAGAAAAGAGGTAAAAATGAAGTTTAAATTATTATATTTCGGAGAGCTGCGAACCAATCCCAAAAAGCGCTCGCAGCATGTTGCCAATATAAGAATGCAATTCCATCCTCAGTTGAAAAAGCTGGTTGAAAACAGCCCCTGGAACAACTTGCAGAAATATATGATGCCCAATCCAACAAAAAATCCGATTTCAACCAGACATGTTGGTGGCATAGATTGGAATCCTATAATCACGCCTAACTTAAAACTGCTGGCGGAATTGGATATATTGCTGCTTCACCCTGAAATAGTCGGCCTGGCGCGCACGGATGTGGATAACAGGATGAAGACATTATTAGACGCTTTGCGTAGCCCACAGAACGAGCATGAAATAGGTGAAAACACACCCAGAAACATCGGGCCAATTTACACTCTTTTGGACGACGATCATCTGGTTACGAAAATTTCAGTAAATACCAGCCACCTGCTCAGTCCAGAAATGTGGGGCACAGACATCCAGGCCGAAGACGGCGAAGAAAAGGTGTTTTTAATGATAGATGTGAATGTCCGCGTAGAAGAAGGAAATCTAGAAAATCTTCCGTTTATGGTATAAAAAAATAAGTGGATAAATTTTTATCCACTTATTTATTAAAACCTGGCCATTGCGCCATTAACATGAATTGTCTGGCCGTTGATGTATGACGCCGCGTCAGATGCCAGGAATAACGCCGCATTTGCAACGTCCGCGGGCTCGCCAAATCTGCCTGCTGGAATTTGCTTTAAATACGCTTCTTTTAATTCTTCTGGCAGAACATCAGTCATTGCAGTTTTGATAAATCCGGGCGCAATGCAATTTGCAGTTATGCCACGCGATGCAACTTCGGCCGCAATAGATTTAGTCATTGCGATAATTCCACCCTTGCTTGCGGCATAATTTGCCTGGCCCGGGCCACCGATTGTACCTATGACCGACGCCATATTTATTATACGACCTGATTTGTTTTTAATCATTGGCATAATCGCTGCACGGCACAGCTGAAAGCATGCACGCAAGTTTGTATTTATAACATCATCAAACTGCTCGTCTGTCATTCTCATTAACAGGGTGTCTTTTGTTATACCTGCATTATTGACCAGAATGTCAATTTTACCGGCCGCCTCGATTGTTTCTTTAATCAGTCGCTCTGCTTCACCGGCTTTTGATACATCGGCGGCAATCGGAATAAATCCATCACCCAATTCTTTCAATTTGGCTTCATTGCGACCAGTAATAACAACTATCGCCCCCATATCCTTGAAAGTTTTAGCAATCGCCTCGCCTATTCCGCCGGTTGCACCGGTTATCAAAGCCACTTTATCTTTCAATAACAACATATTATTTCCCTTTGGTATCGTAATCACGCGTTAGATCTTTATATCTTCCTGTGCTTCTTCTTTCTTTTTGTCTTTCTATATGCGAAACCCTTTCATTTCCACATCTAAAAATATCCCCTTTTGATTCTTTTAATTTTTGCACATGTTTTGCCTCTAATAAACTTTTGCTTTCTGGATCTATTGTAGGTTTTTTAGATGTGCGTTGCTTTCTTATTAGTTTTTCTCTTCTGTAATCGTCTTCATGTCTATATGCCATTTTATTCCCCTAATTTTCTTGCTCCCAGCTCGGGAACTATTCTTGGTGTAAGGCCGGTCAAAATTGCGCCCGGTCCAACCTCTATTGTCTCTCTCGCGCCCAATGATGGCAATGTCAAAATAGTTTCACGCCAGCGCACGCCATGGGTAATTTGATAAACTAACGCTTCTTTTATTTCTTCAACGTCCGTCATGGGTGCGGCGGTCCGGTTAGAAATTAATGGAACAAGTGGCGCTTTCATATCTATTTTTTCCAATGCAGCGCGCATTTCTGTCGCGACAGGCTCCATCAAACTGGAATGTGGCGGAACCGACAACGGCAACAACATCGCGCGTTTTGCGCCTGCTTCTTTTGCCATTTCCATTGCGCGCAAAATTGTTAACTCGCCACCGGAAATCACAACCTGACCAGGGGCGTTGTCATTCGCAACATCTGCAACATTGAAATAATCTGCAGGCAAGGCTTTTTCAGCATCGCTGCAAATTTGGGCTATTTGTTCTATACTCAAATTACCCATTATTACGGCCATAGCGCCCTTACCCGCCGGTACCGCGCGCTGCATAGCATCGCCACGCAGACGCAAAAGTTTTGCTGTATCAGCAATACCTATAGCATCAACGGCGCAAAGCGCGGTATATTCACCCAAAGAGTGACCGGCTACAAAAGCGAAATTCGGCATTTGTCCCAAACTTTGGGCAACACGCAGTATTGCAATCGATACAGCGAAAATAGCCGGCTGGACATTGGCGGTTAATGTTAAATCTTCCATCGGGCCATTAAAAATTATGTCTGACAATTTTTGCCCCAGCGCAGAGTCTATTTCATCAAATACTGCGCGAGCGACCGGGTGATTGTCATATAAGTCTTTCCCCATTCCGACAGACTGGGAACCCTGTCCTGGGAATACTAATACAGAAGACATGGCAACTCCTTTTTAGATAATTTTAGAATAAAAATCGGGAATAAGCAAGGGCCTAAGACAATGCGGCGGTAATTTGATCTTGCATATCGAAAGTTCCGAAAACGACCCAGGCGATTACCGCAGAAACCAATAAAATGCCGACCGAGTTCAGAATATTGGAAATGTTTTCCATCTTTCGTACAGATGAATCTAGATAATCATTGGCTATCTGGGACAAGTTTTGATCAAACTCATTCATGTCCGCATAAATCATCAAATCCCCGATAATTTCCTCGTTTGGAAACCGCGCACCAGTGTTATCCAGGGCACGTCCCAAATTATTACCATTGGAAATATACTGCAATGTTCTGTCCAATATATCTTTCAGGTATTTTCCAGAATTGTCCGATAAAGTTTTTATAGACACTGGCAATGATCCACCGGCCTGAACCATAGCCGCCAAAGACATCATCCATCCAACCGAGATAGAGATTTTATACAAAGACCATGGCGGAATAAAATCAAACCAAATACGCAAGCGGCCAGACCAATTTACCAACGACCACCAAATTATACTGGCGACGCCGGCCAAAGCCAACAGGACCAGATACCAATAGTTTCCAATAAAACTGGAGGTTGCGACCAATGATGCGGCCGTGCCGCGCCAAGCAACTGCGCCGCCTGCGGCCTCGGCCAACGGCGGCACCAAATACAATCCCACGGCCATTATTATGAATAAAGTTAAAACCAACAAAACAGCGGGGTACAACAATGCATCTGTCATCGCTTTTTTTATCTTGCTCATGCCCTCGCCTACACGAACAACATTTTCCAGCGCAATCGAAAGCTTTGAAATGTCACCAACGGCCAGCATCAAAGTCTCGAAAGCAGGCGCCCATTCACGCGTTGCCTCTGGGAAAGAAATTCCTTGTTCAAGGCTGTCCTGCCATGCACTGATTACGATTGCAAATGGCTCGTTTGGTTTTGCGCCCGCGCGACTTTCTGTTGCATAAATCCGATCAAGCGCATCCATCAAAGTAAAATTATTGCGCAACATTGATGCCAGCTTGCGATACAAATTCATCCGTTTATTGGAATCAAAACGGAACATAAATTTTGCGTAAAAAATGTCTAGTTTTGTCGCCATGCTTTAATACACTCCAGGCTGATCAAGCAATCCAACCCAACGCTCTAACTCTTCGATACCAATAATCCCTTTCAGCATCAATTCTATTGCTGCTTCTTTCAATGTGCGTCCATCCAGTTCTTCCAGCCAGTATTTTACCGCGCCGGCCGAGTTTCCGGAAAGTGCTAATTCCAAAAATTTATTGTCTGTTATTATAATTTCACCGGCTTTGACGCGACCAATCGTGCCCTTGCCGGCGCAGTATTTGCAGCCATCTCCGCGGAAATAAACCTGACGCAAACCTGCCTGACCAAAAGCTTCTAATACGCGTTTGTATGCCGGATGGTCCGGAAAGTTCGCCAGCATTTTTCTACATTGCGGACACAGCTTGCGGAACAAACGCATAGAAACCAGTCCTCGCATCATGGTTTCGTCTTTCAGCTTAAACCCTTCGATACCTATATCCAACAAACGCGTCAATGCGGCCATTGCAGAATTTGCATGCAATGTTGTCCAAACCGCATGACCCGAAAGTGCGCCCTTGACCGTCAGTTGTGCCGCGCTGAGCGTTCTGATTTCACCAACCATTAAAACATCAGGATCGCTGCGCAACGCTGATTGCAGGGCTTCGGTGAATTTGTCTTCGCGTTGCTCTTCATTACTGGCATTTACAACTGGAATTTGATGGCTGCCGAAAATCTTTCTTTCGGCCGGATCTTCAATAGTAATCAGGTTTATTTCATAGTTGCGCTCTTTCAGCATCAGTGACATGTTATAAAATAAAGTTGTTGATTTACCACTGCTAGTTGGGCCGGCAACCACAACAAGACCTGTTGGAAACGAACGCATACGCATCAGCAGATTTCGTTCGTATTCACCGAACTCTTGTTCGGTCTTTATCGTTTCGGTTGGATTATCATAAAGCAATCGCATAACAACATAACGACTTCCGAATGCAATCGGATTAAACTGCATTCTAACGCCCATAATTCCAGCGGGCAGATAAAGGTCACGGGTCCCGCGCAAAGGTGTGCGCCCATCTTTTTGTGCGCTTTGATACTCGTTCTGGGCATAATTAGAACTTGATTGGTCTGCAGATGCAAAAGCCGCACGAATAAATGATTCGCCCCACCCAGAGTTGTATTCCATAACTGACTGCATGCTGCCATCCAGGCGGAAAAAAATTGTCGTCTGGTCTGCAACTTCTATATGAATGTCCGAAACTTTCATGGATGCGGCGCGCGCAATTATATCCACAAAGTCCTTTTGCATCTGATTGTCATAATACAGCGGGGCGTGCGCGGGCGAGCCAGCAGTCTTGGTTTCATTAAATCTGTAAATTACAGAAATTAAACCCAGATCGCTGTAAAAAGGCTCTTTAACCAGGCGCTTTTCTTTTTTCAGCAGTTCCAAAAAAGAAATGACCCGCCCATCATAGCGATGTGTGCGCGAAATAACAATTTCACCACCTGAAAAATAAGCTAAAAGATTCTGAGTGTCACGCGCAGTCTCAAGTGCGCCATCAGTTGCCGTCAGCAGAGTATTTCCTTTGTAAAAAAGATGCTCTATTATTTCTTTCTGTGTCAGCACAGCAACATCGCCCGGAACAGATACAGCAATACTGCTTTCAGGTAATTGTTCTTTTTCAAGATTTTTTCGTACAGACATATTTAATCTAAACTATTGTTGATAGCTGTGAATCCCAAGTGTTGCAGTCTCTCCATCTTTTGACATAATAACACCTTCGTCCAATGATACAGAATCAATACGATAGCCATCCAAATCTTTTCCGACAGAAATCTTTTTACGCTGACCCGTTGCGTTATCCTCGACCGTCGCCAGCAACTGACGCCCTGCGCCAACAATTTCAATCAAGCGGTATTTATCCTGTATTGGTGACGTATCTTCTACTTCGGATTGACCACCCGAAGAGGTTCTGGTAGGGGTTGTGCCGGATTCATCAATGTTTTTGCGTTGCGCTTCCAGTTTTTGTTTTTCAATTTCCAATTTTTGGCGTTCCAACTCTAACGCTTCGACCTGTGTGTCGCCGGAACCTTGCATTGCATCCATTTCATTTTTCAGACGCATTTGTTCAGTCGCCATTCTGTCCATATCCAGTTGCAGTTGTGCTTTTTCTTTTTCCAGCTGCCAAAGGACTTTTTCTTGTTCCAAATCTGTAATCATCTGGAACATAGAACCGGCCGGATCGTATTCTTCTACGTTTTCGGCACTTCGCGCCAATGATGGCAAAAAAGCCAAAGAAACAACAAACATGGCCGCAAGGAGTTTTTCATATTTTTTATTTAGCATATATTTTAACCTCATAGTTCCAAGTGCGCGTGCGCGCATCCCATTTCACAGACGACAAATAAAGTGGTGAAATTCCATCAAAAATTTTGATGAATTCATCCGGCTTTAATTTTGATGTAGCGCTAACTATAACCACATTTGATGTTACGGCCGCTTCGCCCTCTCCGCTTGTTTCCATACCAGACCGGACATTGGCGGATTCGCCGATTGTCTGAAACAAGCTGCTTATTGAAAAAACAATGTCCTCTGTCAGGTTTTGTGGCGTATTGTTTACAGCCGGGGGCAATGGCGTAAAAGGAACACTGATTACAGCGTCAGAATCTGTATTTTCAACAATAAACACATCCCCCATCAAAGAGTATACAGATTCATGCAAGCCGGCAAGCGTCCCATATGTGCGAACAAATCTGGCGCTGGCAGTATTATCTACACATTCTGCGCTTTGCTGAACCCAACCTGTAATCGGCTGCATAACATAGGCGATGGCCTGCCAGCATTTTTCAGAATACGGCAACGCACCTGGCAAATTATCATAAGGCATAACAACACGTGTGGACGGAATAATGTCTTCTTGTTGAATTTTTTTAATTTCCAACTGACGTTTGTATTCTTCTATAACCTGCGGATTTATCTGGGCTTGCTGGGCACGAGGAGCAAATACCTTAATCATTGGGTCTTGGAAAAAATACCATAAAACAGAAGCAATAATGGCAAAAACAGCTATTGAAAAAACGTTTCCCCAGGCTCCGCCAATAGTCGTCAATGCGACCTTGGAATTTCCTGAAACAATGTCGCGTAAAGATTTTTCAACCGAGCGTGGAACGCTCCAGTTTGCGGGCGCAATGATTATACCCCAATCTGGCAATGCTGATAATTTTATAAATTCGCGTTGTGCTTCGGCTTCTGCGCCAAATAATTGGTCAAAAATTATAATGTTGTTTCTGACGGCTATAATCCAAAATCCTTGCGGGGTAAAAAATTCAACCAAAAACGAATTGTACTCTGGGAAAGAATTAATAACTTCGATAGCGGCAATTTTCATACCTCGGCGATGACCCAGCGCACGAGTACCAACACCGATCATTGACCGAAACTCGGCATAAAACTTGACACTTCCTGTAAGCTGCTTGGAAAGCTGCTTGGCAAAATCACGGGTATTTTGACCAGCGGGCAACGGCTGCCAAAACAGCCCGACCGCATATTTTTTGCGCTCAATAGTTATAACCCCTGCCGACAAAAACTCCCTCCGTTTTTCTAATTATACAAATTATTTGCCGGCTGGGCAATCATAAACATCAGCGGTAATGACATAAGAGTATTCTGGCGCAAACATTTTCCATTCGTTTTGATGTTTTTCTTTTTTGGTTATAATAAATGAGTTTCCGCCCTTTTTCACAATTTGGTTTTCAACATACCTTATTGCATCGGATTCAGAATAAAAATTGGCATCCGCGTCCATTGCGTAAAGAAATGTACACCCAGTTGGGGTTGTCTTCATTTCGGTCAAAGCCGCCGCGCCAGATTCTGGCTTAACCGAGTTTGTGCATGCGCACAGAGCCAGTGGAATTATAATAAATAATTTTTTCATATTTTGCTCTCCTTTATTTCGTAATTTGATGAATCTGCAAACAATTTTCGCAAAACCAAGTTATTCAACGCGTGGCTTCCCTTTACAGAATCCAAATGTCCGACAATCATTCCGCCACTGGTGTAAAAATCGCCCAGTGCATCAATCAACTTGTGTCTGACAAATTCATCCGGAGAATGTAGTTTGTTTAATACGCCGTCGCCATTTTCATTTATAGCGATAACATTATTTTCATTTGCGCCTAAACCCATTCCGCGCTTTTTCAAATACTCCCACTCCCAAATTCTGCCGAATGTTCTGGTATGGGAAAAATGTTTTATAAATTCTTTGCGCGCCGAATTCGTCCCATTAAAAATAAACTTTGCGCTTTGGATGCCGATAATTTTATCAGGATAATCCAATGTTACATCCATCGAAAATCCCCGTGCATCTGGTGATAATTTAACAAAGCCATCTTCTTTGCGCCCAGTTTTTATGCTATGAACCCACAAAGCCAACCTTTGTGGCAACGGCATTTGTTTAATAATTTCTTGGCGCGTGGCTATAATTTCTTTTTTAACTATTATTTGTTTGTGTTTGTTTTTATCGTTTGCGATTGGCTGTAAAATTTCTATAAAACTTTTTGCGCCACCATCCAAAATTGGAAATTCTGGTCCGTCAATTTCTATAATCGCAGAATCAATACCACAGATAAATAATGCCGCCATAAAGTGCTCTATGGTCTGAACTTGATTTGGGGCAATTCCTATAGAAGTGCTCATCAACCCGGTATTCTGAACATTGTCCCATGTCGCAGGTATCAGCTTTGCGCCGGGCAAATCTACCCTGGAAAAGAAAATTCCCGGCTTTTTTGATGGTTTTACAGCAACATTGGTCATAATTCCCGAATGAATGCCAACACCTGAAAATTTCACGCTTTTCATCATTTTTTAATTACCATTTGTTTTTCCAGCCATGAATAAAATTCCAGCGAAATTGTTGTTTCCAGCGGCGCAAATTGTATCTTGCGGCGAACGTCCAGTGGTAACCGAACCCAGTCTTTTTCCGTGGTTAAAAGGGTCGCCTTTTCAGTCTCCGCCATCGCCAATAATCTTTTTATATCAGAATCTTTGTATCTGTAATGATCCGGAAAGGATACAGTTTTTACCGGCTTTTTTGGCAGATTGTTGAAAAACTTTTGCGGATAGCCAATCCCGGCAAAGGCAATAAATTTACCAATTTTGGCTGGAATAATTGTTTTGTTTTCCGCGTAAAAAATCGGCTTGCCATATTTTTTTAATCTGCGCTCTATTGCCTGGCCTTTATGTCCAATGATAATGATTGCGTCTGCGCGACGAACGGCGCAAAGTGGCTCTCTCATTGGTCCAGCGGGCAACACAAACCCATTTCCAACGCCAATCTTTTCATCAAAAACCAAAATTGAAATGTCTTTTTTTATACCCGGGTTCTGAAACCCATCATCCATGACTATGGATGTAAAGCCGGCCTTTTCTGCATTTTTTATACTTTGTATTCGGTCCGGACCCTCAAAAACCACCAAGCCCGCGTTTTTCAACATCTTTGCCTCGTCCCCGCCTTTATATCCGCGCATTACAACGGCCGCGGACAAGAATGTCGCAACCTGACGAACTATCGGTGTTTTACCAACACCGCCCGCCAGCAGACCACCTATGCAAATTACCGGTTTTTTTGATGATTTTTGTCGAAAAAGCCGGTAAAAATAGACCGCCTTTGATGCAAAAAAATACGCGACAGATAAAGGCAGCAAAAGCCATGCGATTAAATTTTTTCTTAAAAACCAACTTGGTGTTTTCATTTTTTAACAGCGCCGGGTTGCATTTTGGGTAAGCCAAATTCGGCATCCATATCTTGCAGCTGCTTTATCATCATTTTTTCAAGGTTTTCGCGGGCACCATCAAAATTGTCTTTAGTGATAAAAATTGGCTGACCAACACTACATATTATTTTGGAAAAAGGCCTTGCAACTAAATAACGATCCCAACGCTTTTGAAACCAGGGGCACGAGCAAGAATAACAAACCGGAATAATCGGTGCACCAGTCATGCGTGAGTAATACAATGCACCATCATTCAGACGCATCAACGGACCTTTGGGTCCATCGGGTGACAACGCCAGAACATAGCCATCGTTCAAGCGGCGCACACCTTGGCGCAGGGCAGAAACCGCGCCGTCGCGCCCAGTGCTGCCATAAATTGCCTTTAATCCAAACAGACGTTGTAATTTGGCCATCATGCGACCATCTTTGTGTCGTGAAGACAGCGCATAGCCACGCACGCCGCACTTACGAACGATGGGGGACAACATCATGCTGCGTCCGTGCCAGAATACAAAGATTGCGGGCTTGCGACTATATTCGCGGAATAAATCTTCACCGCGAATGTCTTTTTTTGATGTGAAATAAACCAGATAAATTCCGAAAAACATAAAAAAGGCCAAAAGCCACTGGATTGGTGGGGCCCCAAAGAACTTGCGCCAAAACTTTTTCCAAACATCTCTAAATTTTTTCTTCATAACGAATGAAATATAGCAGCACCTGATAAAAAATTCAAGAAATGTCTTAACTGCTTGACATTGATAAATAATTGCGTAAAATAGCCCCATCAATCGCGGAGTAGAGCAGCCCGGTAGCTCGTCAGGCTCATAACCTGAAGGTCTTTGGTTCAAATCCAAACTCCGCAACCAGATTTAATAAAAAAACCGCCCAATCGGCGGTTTTTTATTTACATAAATTTATTCGGATTCCGTCGTCGCGCTCATCAACTTTTTTGTTCAGAATTTCTTGTTGGGCGCTTAATTTTTGTTTCATTAAAATTATATCTGGATGTGATTGAAATTCTTGCTGCATCTTGTCCAGCGCGGCATTGACCCCGTCCAAACTTTTTACAAAAATCGGCATTATGCTGTCCGCGGCAGCTTGTGTAGATTTTTGCATATTGTCTGATTCACTTTTGAATGCCGCCAGATGGGCCGCGATATGTTCGTCCTCGTGTTCCAAGGTCATTTTATATCCACAGGAATTTGGCGTATGCGACCGATCTATATTAACCAAAAAATCACTATAACCAAGTGTCGCATCCAGTTTATTCAACATTACACAATAGCCATCTGACACTGGCTGTGCGGCGACTTGCAAATCATACTCTTCATCAAAACTGGCAACCACTGTGCCATGCAAAGAATCCATTGGAGCGTCTGGCTGCACGACTTTCTTATTCCATTCTGGTGTAGTAATTTGCACCAACGGCGAAGCCTTGTATTGCATGCAATCACTTGCAAAAAGTGAAAAGCAGAAAAGATTAAAAACAGAAAAAGTGATTAAAAATCTTTTCATAATAATCTTATGCAGTTTTGCGTAAATACTCTTCAATAAACTGATTTCCGTATTGTTTATAAAGCTCTTCGGCAAGCAAAACTGATGAACGACCAGACTCAAACAAGCGCAATAGGCTGCCCAGTCCGCCTAACTCGGTATTCAGAATTACAGATTCGCCCGTCACTGGCCGCGACAACAAAACCGCGCGTTTCAGATTTGGATATGCTCGCCCTTGGATAAATGCCATTTCCAGTGGATTCAGCTTCCAATGCTCGTAATCAGCCGTGTCTGCGCCTGGATTTCGGAAGAACAAAATAGTCTGGGCCTGACCGCGCACAACATCACCGATACCAAGTTTATCCAGAACATTTGCGCGTTGAAATGCCGCCATATAGGCTTGGCGATTCTTTCTTCCTTCCTGCAATCCAACCACAAAATTATCACGGAACATTTTGTTTTCCAGCATAGGCGCGGTTTCATCAATCATAATCAATGCAGGATTTCCACCGGACACAGTTGCGGTATTTATCCTGTGTAAAACATACGAAATAACTGCAGGTGCCAGAGTTTCGTCTGCCAAGACCTCTGTAAAATCAAATGTGGTCAAGCGCGAGAACAAATCCAAAGTATCTGCGGTTTCATTAAAAATACTGCCGTATTGTAAATCATCAACCCATTGCTTTAACGCTGGGCGCATTTTGCCATCTGACGCAAAGTTTGATACCCAAAGATTTTTCAACTTTCTTTGGTCTCCATCCAAATAGTCAAAATTAACAGACACCGCACGCGCGATTTCATCCAAAGATTGCGGATCGTTTTGTCCAGAAATCATCATCAGCCATCGCCGCAAGAACGCGCGGTTAGCATCTGTGTCATCCAGCTTAAAAGGATTCAGACGAGTCTCGAAACCGGCAGCTACTTTGTCCTTGGATTTTGCGTTAAAGGTCAGGTATTTTCCACCAGTTGCCAGTGTAAAGATTTCTGCCCCGCGATTTCTGTCAAAAAAGAATGTTTTTAATTTTGGATGTCGCAGCGACATTGAAATCAAGAAAGAAAACAATGTTGTTTTTCCACCGCCTGTTGGCCCAATCGTTAAAGTATGTGCAACCGCCGCGGCAGATTCAGATACATGAAATTGGAATTGATATGGTGTTCCACTGCTGGTTGGAAATACAACCAATGGGCCCGGACCCCAATCCGAATTTGCAACCCCAACCGGTGAGCTGGACAATGGGAAACTTGTTGCCGCAGTCATAGAAAGCAACTTAAACGAACGCGGAAAGGCATCAAATCCTGGCAACATGGCAAACCAAGAAACTTTTGCTGCAAAACTTTCCACCACTGGCGAAATACCAAATCCGGCGCAAATTTTATTGAACTCATCTATATGCTGGGTCAATTCTTCGGGGGTATCCCCAGAAAGAACAAAAAGTGGATAATAGTCCATCAGGCTTTGACTGCCTGTCACATTCTCGTCCATCGAGTATAATGCTTCACCAATCTGTTGTGTGGCAACATCACCGCTCTCGTTTTTATTAGAATCGCTGCTGGCCATTTTCTGACGAATTATTGTTTCTGTTTTTGATGATCCCAAAACATTAAAGGCACTCATGCAAATCAATTCGGTCTGGATTGTTCCGATTGCATCGAAAAATTCTTCGTCCATAAAATCTGGCGATGTTTTAAACGACGCCATTGCCATGTATTTTTTTCCAGATCCATGCGAAGCTGTAATAATTCCATCAAAGCCAAAACTTATCTCGTCAGTTGTCATCAGATTTGACATATTAGAATCGGTTCTGAAAACGCCTGGTTTTGATAGTGGTGATAAAATTCGCGCATAAAGCGAGGCAAAACTCTTAATTGAATTATGTTTTAATAAAACCGGTTTGTATGGCGCCATAATTGATTCAAAATAAGTAGAAATTTGCGCCATTTTATCATGTGCACCACCAGATACGCTGATAACCGCATAGTATGAATTTTTGAAAATCTTTAATCCTTGGGCGTTCCAGCTGTCACTGATTTTTTGTAAAACAGGTTGATCAAATTCATAATTAGTGTTTTGTTGGGCCGCATCACGAATCATAAAAAATCTAATTGTTATTGCCGGATCTTTAATTTGATTTAATAATTGGGCGCGCAGCTCTAAAAATTTTTTCTTGGTCTCATCATCATGCATCGATGTTTGAATCCCAGCAATTTCATACGCTCGAACCACAGACCCATCTAATAATCCAATAGTTGTATTATCAGAATAAATTGATGAAAAAGGTAAATAATCTGAGTATTTTCTATACCCAAATCTAGGTAAAATCATTTTTGATAATATATTTGAATAAAAATACATAATTATTACAAAAAGTATAACAGCGCCAACCATCACAAGGGTTGTTGGTGTTGATATATCTGATACAAAAAAACTTAAAAAATCTTGCACTTTTTTACACTCTTAGAATTTTTGGAATAAATTTTCCAAATAACCTTATTTTTGCCAAAACAATTTGCATTAATTGTGGTTCTTTTTTTGAGTAAAACGCTAGAATAAAATGAACAACTACAACCGATAGTAAAAAATATAAAGGATCTATCGGCATTTCATAACTGGACGAAGTTGTTATTCCAACTATAAAAATAGCCATAAAAATAAGAAATTGAACCACAAAATTAAATATAGCAAGGTTATATGGCACATAAAATATGCGCGCAGGATTAGCCAGGGATTTTAATACTTGTTGTTTCATTCTACTCTCTATCTTGATTTTAACAAAATTTTATAGTTTTCAAC
>CAYJAG010000006.1:0-29201 GCA_964368385.1 uncultured Muribaculaceae bacterium | reverse complement strand
AAAAAAATCGCCGCGGATGCGGCGAGTTTTTTATTTTGCTTCGGCAGGAACAACCGAAACTGTTTTACGATCGCGGACGCCACGTTTGAATTCTACGTGTCCGTCAGCTTTCGCAAACAATGTGTGATCTTTGCCCATTCCGACATTCAATCCCGGATGAACAGTTGTTCCACGTTGTCTGATAATAATGTTTCCAGCAATTACTTTCTGACCACCGCTTTTTTTGACGCCCAACCGACGTCCAGCCGAGTCGCGTCCATTCGTAGATGCCGAACCTGCTTTCTTATGTGCCATAATTTGCTCCTTTGGGTCGCAAATAGTCTATAGACTATCCCTTGATTTCTGTTATCTTCAAGACCGTGATATTTTGGCGGTGGCCCTTGGTTCTGCGATAGTTGTGGCGACGCTTTTTCTTGAAAACCAAGATTTTGTCTGCGCGTTCTTGCGCAACAACCTGGGCGGATACTTTCGCGCCCGAAACCAACGGATTTCCAATCTTGTCACCAACCATCAGAACCTGGTCAAAGTCAATTTTTTCATCAGCTTTCAGCTTTTCCACCTTGATGGTGTCACCGGTTTTAACGCGGTATTGCTTTCCACCGGTCTGAAATATTGCATAAATTTCTGCCATATTTTGCCCTTTTGTGCTCAGTTTGTAAAAAACTTTATGCAATAATAGCGTTTTTATAGCAAAAGTCAAGCTAAAATCTGTCGATCAATAAAGTTATAAATATATCTGTTATGTGACGTGTTAAGGCAAAAACAACAATTATTTTGGTTATAACGGATGCTGAATCGTCCTTGCATATTTACTTATACATTTTTTGTGCAAAAAACATACGAATCGCCAAAGGAAAAAATGCCCGAAAACCGACACATTCATAAAATCAAGTACCAAATACACATAATTGTAAAAAAAATTATCGCCGGCAGCGTCAAAATACTATATCTTGTGTCTTAGAGGCGGGTTTAGTCACTACCTATTGATTTTTTGTGATTCTTGGGGGGGGCGCAAAATCAATAGCAAAGATGTTTAAAAGTAATATAAAGGGCCAATAATAATGAACGAATCATTGAAACTTTTATCCGATTTAGTTTATTACATGAAGTACAGCCGGTATCTTCCTGATTTAAAACGTCGCGAGACATGGGAAGAAACAGTTTTGCGTAATAAAGAAATGATGTTGGCTAAATATGCCCATATCCCCCAGGTTTTTCCATATATTGATAAAGCGTTTGATCTTGTTTCGGAAAAGAAGATTTTGCCATCTGGTCGTTCTTTGCAGTTTGGCGGGACAGGAATTCTGAAAAACAACAATAAAATTTATAATTGTTCGGCCATTGGAATTGATTCCATCAAGGCTTTTACGGATTTGATGTTTTTGTTGCTTTGTGGTTGTGGCGCTGGAATTTCCGTGCGGCATGTTTTCATAGACAAGCTGCCATTATTGGTTCCAAAGTCTGATAAAAAAGTAAATTTCAAGCCGGACGATTCTATCGAGGGTTGGGCAGATTGCTTGAATGAACTTTTGCATGCTTCGTTTGAAACTGGTGCGGATGTAGAATTTGATTTTTCAGGTGTCCGACCCAAGGGCGCATTAATCAAATCTTCATTATGCAGCGCTCCAGGACCAGAGCCTTTGTCAGATATGTTGAAGAATATCAAAACATTTATAGATAAAAAAATTGCGGCCAAAGATTACAAGATGACATCGCTTGATTGCTTTGACATTTGTTGTTTGGCGGCGGACGCAGTTTTATCCGGCGGAATTCGTCGCAGTGCATTGATTACTTTGTTTGATAAAGAAGATGAATTAATGCTGCATGCGAAAGAAGGGGAATGGTGGAAAACCGCCCCATGGCGCGGGAACTCTAATAACTCGGTCCAGTTTGATCGTGCGACCACGACCAAGGAAGAATTTGATAAAATTTTTGAGCAATGCAGAAAATCCGAATGCGGCGAACCAGGATTTGTATGGACCAACAATCCAGAATGGTGCGTGAATCCTTGCTGCGAGATTTCAATGCCCAGCCATGGATTTTGCAACCTGTCGTCTATAAATTTGGGCAGTGTTGAATCCCAGGAAGATTTCAACGAACGCGCTTATTGGTGTTCGGTGCTGGGAACTTTGCAGGCTGGATTTACGGATCTGAAATACATTGATCCCAAATGGAAAGAAACTGCCGAAGATATGTCTTTGATTGGCGTTTCTATTACGGGTATTGCATCGCATCCTGATATTTCGAAACTCAGCTTTGAAGAAGCGGTTGAGAATGTAAAAAAGGCAAATGAAGAAGTTGCAAAAATTTTGGGCATAAAACCAGCTGACAGATTGACCAATGTAAAGCCTGATGGAACTGGCGCGCCTGTATTGGGAACCAGCAGCGGAATACACAGCTGGCATGCAAAGCATTACTATCGTCGCGTCCGTGTGAACAAGCTAGAACCGATATATGAATATATGGTCAAGAACTTCCCTGACTTGGTGGAAGACGACAAACGCAAATCTACGGACGGGGTTATAACTTTGGTTATCCGCGCGCCCGAGGGAGCCGTCACACGTCGCAATGAAACCGCCATAGAATTTCTGGAACGCGTGAAGTATATTTTCGAGCATTGGGTAAAGCCTGGACATATCCGCGGCGACAATTACAACAATGTTTCATGCACATGCAATGTCAAGAATCACGAATGGGACGAAGTTCGCGAATGGATGTGGGATAATCGTGAAAACTATACTGGAATTTCTTTGTTGCCTTATTCGGATGCCAGCTATGAACAGGCCCCGTTCGAAGATACTAATGAAGAAGTATACAAGGAATTCGCAGCGAAAGATTATAATTTCGAATTTGATAAGATAAAGGAAGAAAAAAACTGGGTTAATTTTGGTGCTGCAATGGCGTGCAGCGGTGGCGGATGCGAGGTTTTCTGATATGAATCTGAAAATCGTATTTGAATCTGAAAAAATCCGCGACGCATATCTGAATGGCCAGAAAAAATTTGCGTGGGCCGCGGGTGATTCTGGAATCGATTTGCGCAGCGCCGAAGATTCGTTCGAGCTGCAGCCCGGGGAAAGGAAGTTGGTAAATTCTGGTGTTCGCGCTCAACTGGTTGCGGAAAAGGATTTGTTGGAAATTCAACTTCGCCCAAGATCAGGAATGAACGTCAAAGGTATTTATGTTGCATTTGGAACGGTTGATTATTCATACACTGGTGTTATTGGGGCTGTAATGACGAATCAAACTTTGGCGCCGGTCAGGATTGAATTTGGTGATCGCATTGCGCAACTGGTGGTATGCCCGATAGCAAAGCCAGAAATAGAATTTGTTGAAAAATTGAATGAAACAGACAGAAGCGAAAAAGGATTTGGTTCAACAGGGATAAAATGAACCATTAAAAAATAAGGGTTTTGTCATGGCACAAATTACAACCAAGAAAGGCGATTACGGAATGACTCAGCTGAATCCGGACAGGATTGCCAGCAAGACTCATCCTGTGATTGAAATTATGGGGTCCGTGGACGAGCTTTCTTGTGCCTTGGGTTTGGCCGATGACAAGTATGATGGGATTCAGACCTTTTTGTCGGAAATGATGGGATACCTGTATTATAAAACGATTGATGAAAGACGCGTTGCACAACAGATTTGGCAGCTGGAAGATTATATTACAACACATAATAATTCGATACCTCCATTTTTTGTAAATCCACGTGGTTATGTCAGCCTGGCGCGCGCAATATGCCGTCGCGCAGAAAGAAAAGTGGTCGAGTTTATGGAGGCCGAGCGCAATGCATCCCTGGAAGAAAGATATGGATTGAATTTGCAGCCTATCCAGCAATACTTGAACAGACTCAGTGATTATCTGTTTGTAAAAAGCTTTGAACGCGTTGTTGCTGAACCCAGCCTGTTCCAAGACGAATTGGCGACAAACCCGCAAGTATTCGCAGCTGTTGCATAAAAAAATCCGCCCGATGGGCGGTTTTTTTATTCCGTTGGATAATTTCGTGGGAACTGGTCGCCGCCCGGATGGGTCAGGTTGGATTTTACACCACATCCACCCAGCACAATAACCAGCATTAAAAATAAAATCATTTTCTTCATACCCCGATTATACATCAGAAAAACGAAAAATAAACAAAAAATCTCACTTGCACGTTATTAGCAATTAAGCTATCATTCGCCTGCTATAACAGATTATTAAAAAGGAAGGAAAATGAAATTGGGAAAAATTTTTCTAGGCTTGGGATTTGCAATTATTACCCAGGGCGCAATCGCTGCACAAAATATTGAAATTTATTATTCACCATCGTGCCCACATTGCCATCATGCCATGAATTTTATTGATAAAACCTTGACCATGCAGTACAAGGATTTACAGGTCAGCAAAGTAAATGTTGTCGAACAGCAAAATCGTGATGCATTTATGGCAGTATTGAAGAAATGTGAATACAAATCAGGTGGTGTTCCGGTGATGGTTGTAAATGGGAAATGCTTCCAAGGCTATGCCGAGTTTATGAATACCGAAATAATGCAGGCTTTGGGCCCAGCCGATGTTGCGGGGGATAAAGTTGTTGCCACAGAAAAATCTGAATCTGTTGCCCAGCTCCCGCCCGAGCAGATACATCCGGCGGATAAAGGAACATCAACAATGCTTTACGTTTTGCTGGGTCTGTTGGTAGCAGCGCTGGGCGTAGTATTGTTTGTTAAGAAGAAAAAATAAAAAAAAGGGACGTGTGGGTGCAGTAAAGGTAGTATAAAGTGTTTGCGTAATGGTAAATTACAAACAACTAAATCTATCGGTATTTTCACCTGTGCATATATTAAAAAATGTTTGATCTGACTACTCTTGATTATATCTACATAGGCTTGTTGTTGGTATCAACAATTTGGGCATCTATTCGTGGTGGTGTGTATGAGACCGTGGCGACGATTTCGTGGATTGTTGCTGCACTGGCAGCGCGTTTTATATCACCATTACTGGACGGATTGTTGCAAGGCTGGTTTAATCTGAATGAATCTACGATTGGAACATTGGTTACTTCATATTTTATCGTCTTTTTTGTAATCCTGGTCATATTTGGGTTGTTTAATCAAAAGCTGCGTGACCGTGTTCAAGACAGCATGCTGAATGTGACCGACCATGCATTTGGAATTATTTTCGGCATTATTCGCGGTATAGCGGTAATGGGTTTGGTTTATTGGATTTTGCTTTGGTATTATTCGGATACCAAACTGCCGTCTTATATTACGACTTCGCGGACGCGGCCGGTTATGCAGCTGACGGCAAAGAAAATTCATAACTGGTTTATCCCTGGCGAAAATAAATTGTTGGAACGTGATGTGCAGGGCGAGCAAGATGCACAAAAGATTTATGACAATCTGATAAATCCGGCAGTAAGCACCAAAACCACATCGCAGCAAGTCGCCCAAACATCTGATGAAAAATCTGTGCAAGACGCGCCTGCTTCGGGCACGCCGACTGGATCTGCAGAAATCACGCTGGATAAACCGGCCGAGGTCGGATATAAGGATTCCGAGCGTCAAGCCCTGGATAACCAGTTGATACAAATTGAATCAAAGGAATAAAAGCCTTAATATATTATTGGAAAATAGAATTTAGTTTTTTTAATAAAAAAAATCGCGCCGTTTGGCGCGATTTTTATACACTCATTATATCTTGTTCTTTTTGCTTGGCCAGCTTGTCTACATCGGCCGCGCGTGCATCAAAGACTTTCTGTAAATCTTCTTCGTATCTATGCTGATCGTCTTCGGAAATTTCTTTATCATCCTTGGCGCGCTTGATTTTACCCATAGCGTCCTGGCGAATGTTTCGCATAGAAATTTTCGCATCTTCCGCGTATTTGCCAGCGACTTTGGCCAAATCTTTACGGCGCTCTTCCGTTAACGCCGGCAGATTCAAGCGAATAACACCGCCCGCGGTCATTGGGTTCAGTCCCAGACCAGATTCGCGAATTGCTTTTTCAATGGCTGCGGTATTAGACATATCCCACACTGAAATGGACAGGACTTGGGATTCAGGCGCGGAAACGGTTGCCAGCTGGTCAATGGGCATTTCTGTGCCATACACAGGCACACGAATGCCGTCCATCAGATGAACCGAGGCGCGACCTGTGCGAAGTCCTGCAAATTCTGTTTTTAATACTTCTATGGTTTGCAGTGTTTTTACCTCTGCTTCGGATTTTAGATTATCGTAATCCATGAAAGCTCCTTTTGTTAAAAGCTTAGCAAAAACGTTTGACTTTTGGCAAGCGTAAATATAGAATGCGCAGATATTCGGGGTTGTAGCTCAGTTGGTAGAGCACTTGCATGGCATGCAAGGGGTCGTCGGTTCGAGTCCGATCAGCTCCACCATGTTTTCAGGAAAAAGAAAAAACAAATAAAAAGATTAAACCATGAAAATCACATCTTTGTTTGATGTTCTATCGCAGATTGATAAACCTGATTCAGGAAATCAAGATTATTTTTTTGCTAAACAAAGTTTTAATAGTTTTGATAGTTTTATAGTCGTTGGTGTCGGTCATAAATCAAGAATTTCCAATATAGAAGATTTCCATAATTTTGATAATTATGTTTTGGATCATTTATACAAGTTTAATTTGGATTCGTATGAACTGATGGAAGAAATCGAAAAATATAAAATACATAAAAGAAGTATTTGTAAATCACCAGATAAAGAAAATATGTATTTCATGGGCGCGATAGAGGTTAAAGCTTTCAAGCAACATCTTGAACTGGGAAATGGATTGTTAAGCAAATTCCCACAGATAGATAAAAAAATCATTCCTAATGGAATTGGTAAAAAATTCCATTTTTTTTCAGATTTCCCAACGGATGATTATTTAAGCGAAATGCCGGTTTACCATGGTATTGAAAAGGAAACATTTGCATATTTTAAACCGGAAAACAAAGAAGAGTTATTTAACCAAATGCGCAATCTGGATGAATGGGTCGGTCGAAAAAAATCCATAACAGAAGAAGAGTTTGCATACGTAAAAAATTATAAAGAGTATTTGAAAAAACATGGCAAGAATTTACAACAAAATGTAAATATGCCGGGAACGTTGGGTGGACGTGGCGAAAAGTAAGACCTGGCCACGATTTTTCCTTGAAAAGCCAGATTTATAATGCTAGGCTTTGCGGGCTGTTTATGGCGGATGTAGCTCAGTTGGTAGAGCGCCGGTTTGTGGTACCGGTTGTCGCGGGTTCGAAACCCGTCATTCGCCCCATTATTAAAAAACCGCCGCAATCGCGGCGGTTTTTAGTGCGTTTTTTATTTAAGACTCTCGGGTAATCATATAATCCATTAACTCTCGCAAATCATCTGCGCGGTTATCAAAAATGCTTAATGCTGATTTTGCATCAGCTGCAAATTTTTCTGCATACTTTTGCGCGCCGTCCAAGCCGTAAAGTGAAATGTATGTTGCCTTGCCTGCGGCATCGTCTTTGCGCAATGTTTTGCCAACCTTTGATTCGTCCCCTGTCGCATCCAAAATATCATCCGTAATCTGAAAGCACAATCCCATTGCATCGGTGAATTTCTTTAACGCTTCGCGCTCTGCTGCATTCGCATTTCCCAAAGTTGCACCAAACATTGTGCAGGCATTAAAAATGCAACCTGTTTTTAATGATTGAATTTCATTCACTTCTTCCAATGTCTGAAAGCTTCCCGTTTCGGCCCGAACGTCCATCCATTCACCCAGCAACATTCCGTTTGTCATTTCGGAAAGTATTTTTATCAATTCAATTCTTATTGCCAAATCGCCAGATACTTTTTCATCAGTTGCCAGAATAAAGAAAGGACGATTTAACAAATAATCCCCGCCCAGCATTCCATCGCACTCACCAAATTTTGCCCATGCGGATGCGCGTCCGCGGCGCAATTTATCATTATCAATACATGGCATATCATCGTGTATCAGGGAAAAATTATGAACCATTTCAATGCACGCGCCAGCGCGCAATGCAGATTCATAATTTGCGCCAAATAGGTTTGCAGATTGGACACATAAAAATGTTCGAATGCGTTTTCCTGCGTCCATTGCTGAATACCGCGCGACATTCGCGGGCGCGCCATTCCATTCGGCGCGCGAACTTGGAATCATTTTATCCAATACTTTATCTACATCTGACGCTATGCGTGAAAGTTCGGTTTTAAGCATTTAACTCCCCCCATCATTTTAATTCCAGCCGAATACCCGCGCAAAATCATTCCACATCGTGAATGCGAATAATGCCATGATTAAAATCCAGCCAAGCAAAATAACAAAGTCCATTCCGCGGCCTTGCAGTTTTTTGCGAATCACACCTTCGACCCCCAGAATCAAAAGATAGCCACCATCCAAAACTGGCAAAGGCAGCAGATTGATGATTGCCAAATTGACGGACAAAAGCCCGATAATTGACAGCAATGCAAAAACGCCAGCGCTCATGGCCTTGCCGCTGACCTCGGCAATAGTAATAAAGCTGCCCAGTTGTTTGGAAGAACGTTCACCGGTTATTATTTGCTTTAATACGCGGACAAGGGTTTTGCTTTGCACCCATGTTTCACGTGCTCCGCTGTATGCGGCCTGGAAAATGTTTTTCTTTTGTAATTCAGACCTTGTTCCGTCCGCAACCAAACCCCATTTTTCCCCCGACGCAATTTTGACCTGGACCAATGATTCGCCGCGAATCAAGACTACATCCGCGTCGCGTTTCCCGGCCAGTTCTTTGCCCAAAATAATTTCACCCCAGTTGGAAATCTTTTCGCCATCAATTCGTGCAATAGTGTCCCCTGCACGCACGCCTGCGATAAATGCAGGGCTGCCCTGGATAACCTGACCAACAACCGGCAGTTGCACCATACGTGGCTTTGCCGCGAACATTGCCGTATAAATTCCCCATGCCAAAACAAAGTTCATAATAACGCCGGCCGCGACAATCAATGCCTGTTTCCAGGCCGGGACAGAAAGATAATGTCCTTTCTTTTTTGCGGCGGAAAGTTTGGCGTATTTTTTGCGATCAAACATGTCTTCCTGGCCATAGGCTGCGCAATAACCGCCCAGTGGCAGAATTGAAATTTTCCACAATGTCCCGTGTTTGTCATTCCATTTAATCAGCGCAGGTCCGAATCCAATGGAAAAAGTATTAACACGAACCCCCGCCCAGCGCGCGGCCAGAAAGTGTCCCAGTTCGTGAATAAATACCACGACCCCCAGAACAATCAATAAAGCGACAATCATTAAAAAAATATTCATTAAAGTATTCCTTGTTTAATTACATCATAACCAGCCAGACGATTGGCAAAACCAAAATCCAGCCATCAAAGCGATCAATAAATCCGCCATGTCCCGGCAGCGCTTTTCCAAAATCATCAATTCCCAGGCGACGTTTTACCGCGCTGGCAATTATATCACCATATTGCGACAGCAATGAAATTGAAATTCCAATCCACATTAATTGCGGCATAAAAGTATCAGTTCCCAGCAAACCATAAATCACGGCTGCGGCTGTTCCGCAGGCAATGCCTGCGATTTGTCCGGACCATGTTTTATTTGGTGAAATCTGGGGCCACATTTTATCGCCGCCTATTTTGCGTCCAAAAAACCAAGCGCCTATATCTGCTGCCGATATAATCACCAATAGCAACAAAACTATCCATGGCCGAGTGCCCACGAAATAAGCACTGACACCAACCAAAATCAGCCAAGCACCGAACGCCACGCGCAATGCGCACAACTTTTTATCCTTGATTTTCAGCATTATGGTTTCAACAATCATAATTGCAACGATCAAGGGGGCCAAATAACGTATAGTCGGGATTCCGTAGTATTCGGCCAGACCGGCGCCCAATGCTACCAAGCACATCGCACCAGCAGTTAGAATTCTTTTCAGGGTATTAGTCATTATTTTTTCTCCTTATTTTCCAAATCTTCTTTGTCTGTCCGAGTATTCGTCCAGCATTTTTTCAAAATCGCGGTCGGTCAATGCTGGCCAGTATTTTGGGTAAAACATCAACTCGGCATATGCCAGCTTCCAAAGCATGAAATTAGAAATTCTCTGTTCTTGGCTGGTTCTAACTAACAAGTCGATGGGCAGCAGTTCGCCAGAATCCATAAAGCATTCCAAATCATCCATATTAACAGAATTGCCATCTGCAATCGCAGCATTCACGGCACGTAAAATTTCGTCCTGGCCGCCGTAATCAAGTGCCATTACGATTGTGCCGGCGGTATTTTCAGCGGTTTGTTTTTCTATTGCTTCAAACATTTTTATGCTTTTTGCAGAAAACCTGTCGCGTCGTCCTATGATTTTAATACGGATGTTTTTTTTATTCGCGCGGTCTGCATGCTGTTGCAATTCGGCTGCCAACAAATTCATCAAGTATTTGACTTCGTCGGCCGGGCGCAGCCAATTTTCCGTAGAAAATAAAAAATAGCTGACGGTTGAAACGCCGCGTTCAATAAAAAACTCGGCTGACTTATCAACAATGTCAGCACCAACTTTATATCCAGCAACAGCCGGCATTCCACGATGCTTTGCCCAGCGGCGGTTCCCATCGCAGATAAACGCGATATGCTGTGGAATTTTAATTTCTTTCTTTTTTATAAAAAACATGAATTTTCCTTACTCGCGCAATTTTATATTGTCAAATGGCAAAAAACAAGCTCTTTTAATCCTTGAAAAGCAAACTATAAATTGCTAGATTACACAGCAATGAAAAAACCATTATTTATTATTCTGGGTCTTTTATCCATCATATCTACTTCTCGCGCTGAAATGATTTCGCGTGTGGATGTCGTCGGTAATCGCCGTATGGACGGGGAATCTGTCCGATTGCTTGCCGATGTCAAGACCGGTCAGGACTTGAATTCAGAGGGCGTAAATCAGGCTGTAAAGCGCTTGCAGCAGTCCGGTTATTTTTCCAGTGTGCGTGCGCAGATGGATAATGGAATTCTTAAAATAAATGTATCGGAATCACCTACAATCGACAAAGTTACCATCGAGGGTAATGACGACATTTCAACCGATGACCTGCGCAAAGAACTGCGGCTGAAAGAGCGTGGCACATTCGACGAATCGTTAATTGGCGCAGATGTCCAGCGTATTTTGATGGTCTATCAGCGCAAGGGATTTTTCGGAACACGTGTGAATCCGCAAAAAATAGAGCAGGCTGATGGCCGCGTAAATGTGGTCTATGAAATTACCGAGGGCCATCCGACTTATGTCAAAGAAATTGATTTCAGTGGAAATAAAAAGTTTTCATCACGCACCCTGCGGGGTGAGTTGCTGTCGCGCGAGCATGCCTGGTGGCGCTTTATGGCGCAATTTGATGTGTATGACGAAGACCGGATTCAATACGATGTCCAGATGTTGCGACAATTTTACATGCGCAATGGATTTGCCGATGTTCAGGTTAAAATAGCAACGGGATCATTTACATCCGATCGCCAGTATTACTCGGTTGTTTTTCAAGTGGAAGAGGGCGCGCGTTACAAGGTCGGCAATCTGAAAATAGAAAACCCATTCAAAGATGTTGATAACGAAGATTTGTATGATGCCTTGAAAATGGGCAAGGGCGACATTTACAATGTTGATCAGGTCGAGGCAACTATTGCTGCATTGCGTGGCGTTGTTGCGGGCAGTGGATACTCGTTTATAAATGTTGATGTTGTGCCAGAAAAAGACGATTCTGCGCGGACAATTTCCATGACTTTCAAGATTCAGAAAACGAATCGGATTTATCTGGACAGCATAAACATACTGGGTAATGTTCGGACATTCGACAGCGTCATAGATCAACAACTGGGTGTTCGCGCAGGCGACCCGTTTTCACTACAGGAAATTGAGGCTGGGCGTCAAAGAATGATGCGCAGTCGTTATTATAAAGATGTCCAGATGGTTCCATCACGCGTTGCGGATGCGAATTTGATGAACCTGGATGTTCAGATTGAAGAGCAACCAACGGGTGAATTATCTGGTGGCGTCGGTTGGTCCAGCATTAATGGTTTTATGGTTGATGCGGGAATTACAGAAACGAATTTTATGGGTCGTGGTCAGATAGTTCAGTTAAAGGGAAGTCTTGCGCAATATACAAAACAAGCCACTTTTAGCTTTACCGAGCCATATCTATATGGGCGTGAACTTTCAGCAGGTTTTGATGTAAATTACACGGTTTATAATTATGGTAAATTGGGCAGCTATGGATACGATCGCGACAGCGTCAGTGTAGCCGGAAGACTGGGGTGGAAACTGACTGACCACTGGACCCAAGGATTGCGTCTGTCGGCAATGTATGATCAGAACTATGACTTGCATGCGACTAATGGTTGGCAACAGGCAAACCTTTATACTTTGGGGACGAATTTCAAATATCAGAATTTGGATACGGATTTTACCCAGAATACACATACCGGCGTGATTGCGAATTTGGGAATTGCGTATACTGGATTTGGTATCAGCACAGAACCATTTATGCGGTATAACGGCGACATTACTGGTCTGTTGAATTTCCTTGGTAACAAGTGGCAGCTGAAATCAAGTTTGGAATTCGGCTATGTCCAGCCGCTGGATGATGATTATATCAGCCGTGTGTATCGTTATTTCTTGGGGGGCGAGTCTATGCGCGGATTCCAAATTGCTGGAATGGGTTCCAGAAACAGGTATTACGGCCCTTATGCACTGGGTGGATTATGGAAGGTTAATGGCAGCACCCAATTAAATTTCCCAGTATTTATTCCAGATGAATACCAGGTCAAAGGTTTTGTATTCGCAGATTATGGTATGGTTGGCAAACCACCAAAAGATGAATATACATATACTTTAAATACACCCGGCGGTTCGGTTACCCTGGATAACTTCATAGACCAAGATTTGCGCACCAGTGTTGGTGTGGGTGTGTATTGGAATACGCCGATGGGTCCAATGAATTTTTCATGGGGTTGGCCGTTAAAGATAAACGAATACGACCGCGAACAAAGATTCTTGCTGTCATTTGAAACTCAGTTTTAAGCTTGACTATCTGCGTTAAAATTCTCTATAATTTTTAATGAAAAGAAAAGGTGGGAAGATGAAAAAAGTTCTTTTAGGTTTGTTGGTTGTTTTCGCACTGGCTGGCTGCGGGCAAGTTTATGATCGTGAACCAGTTGGTGTTGGATTTGATAATAACGAATTAAAATTATCCCCTTGCGCATGCATGCAGGTCTATCGCGCATAACAGCGCGAACAGGTGAGCGTCATGGATTTTCCGGCAGATTATGATACAAAGATGTTTCCGGAAACACGCTATCTTGGGATGGCGCGTGCTTTTGCGATTTGGGCTGCGATTTTATTTCTATTAATTGCTGGACTTTCTTGGGCGTTGGTTTGGACCATGCACAACAGCCGGGCCGAACCTGTGTTGGTATCAATTTCTGGCGGTGGAACAAATTGGACGGCGGTTTTGGGCGGCACTGGTCGCTTGGAGTATTCTGCATCGCGCGCAATGCAAGAAGCAACAGTCGGAAATTTTGCAAAACTTTGGTTCAGAATTTCGCGTGATGCGAAAGAAAATGAAGCCAACTGGTGTCAGTGCGAGCAATCAAAATGTTGGGATGACGATGAGACCGTGCCGCAATGCAAGGTTTGCTGCGCTTCTGGTCCCAGCCTATTCTCTAATTTTTTACAAGTTGTGAATGGTGATTTTCGCGCGCGCGCGGCTGCCGGTGAAGAATGGTCGGTCGTTGCAGATTCAATACGTGCAACGCCTGTGGGCGAAATTTCGGACAAGGGTGGATTATGGTGTCTTACTGCCAGCGTGAAAATTGGTGGGGGCCGCACGCAAAAGATAGAGGCATTCGCTCGCACAGCCAAAGCATCCGAAGGCTATCCATCAACCATGGGTTATTATGTTGCAGATTTTCATGCATATCCCGGGGAATAAAAAGTTAAATGAAAACACTAGTGTCGTTTTTTTTCGGAATTATTTTGATGGCTTTGGTCTTGGCGATTGCACTGACGGGCAGCAAGTCATTTGATGCCAGTCGGAATTTTTCTGTAAATTCTGTAATTTTTCAGCCTGCGGATTTATCGCGCGATCGGGTTGAAAAGCCAATACCATTGGATGTTTTATCGGACGAATTTGTGCGCGACAGCCTGATAAAAAAATTCGTGAACGAGTATTTTTACATAGCGCCCGACGCCGGCGATATGGCGCGCCGCAGAAGAGTTGACAGCACGCTTGCCCGAATGTCCGACCCGGCGGTATTTGATCAGTGGAATAAAAAGTTTGCCGAAGATATGGAAAAACTGGCGGATCAAAATGTAATGCGTCGAGTGGTTGTAAACAGTATTAGTCTGCCGGCTAACAGCGAGTACTTTCAGGTTTCGTATGACTTACTGACATGGGATGTGGCGAATGACATTACGCGCGAGCCACGGATTCAAAAGAATAAATCAATGTCTGTCAGATTGAATTTCGAGAAAGGAGTGCGTCAACAACAAACAAATGGCGCACGGTTTGATATAAAAAAATATTTGGCGGATGGTGGTGACCCTGCTACAATTTTCAGGTTCCGGGTTCTGGAAGTGGTTGTGAAATAAGGGATGAAGGATGATGGTTGAAGAAAGAACACTTTTTAGAAAAATAATTAAACCGCTTTGGATAGTTGGTGTTGCATTCATCCTTCATCATTCAACCATCATCCTTTCTGCGCATGCAGAAGAAGCAGATCCTTTTATAATCAATGCGGCACTGGGCGAAGATGCAAAATTGCCAGACGCAAAAATTTCTGCGCCCGAGCCAGTTCAATTTGATACAGCGCCATTACCGCTTAATGATGGTGCAGGTTTTTATGATGTTTCTGACTTTGACATCTCGGGCGTTTATTTGGGTATGTCTTTCGAGAATGTTCAGACTTTGTTTTTCAAAAGCCGCTCTCTTTATACTCCGTTGAAAACTAATTCCATAATCTATACTTTGTCCGATGATTGGCGTATTAATTTGGACTATGAATGTCGCCAGCAAGGTATAGTTGTTCCAGCTAGTTTGGAAAATTGCATTTTGTCGGCGGCGCGTAAACGGGGATTGCTGTATCCGGCTCAGTTGCGTTTAATACGTGAACCCACTGGTGAAACGATAGACATTTATTTCACCAGCAATGCGACAGATAATGTGGTTTGGCGCGTGGTGTATAAAAATGATGTGAATGATTTAGAAGGTGCGGCAGAAAAATTTTCGCGTCAGCGGGACAACAAGATTTTGTCTTTTTGGCAGGACATTGTGGATAAATACGGCCAGCCAAACAGCGGAAATGATAAATGGGCATCCAGTGATAATTCATTTGACCCGATGCTGACAGCATACTATGGCATGCTGGATTTGACAGACCAAGGTTTAATGGCGTCTGATGCGGCAAAGAATGTTTCTGATGCGCGCGAAAATTTTCGGGCAAAACCTTATGCGTTCTAAAAATACTTACCAGGCAGGACTTTTTGCTGAATTTTTGGCACGAATGTATTTGCGTTTTCATGGATTTGGCATTGTAAAATCCAGATACATAACGGGTAAACATACCAAACGTGCAGAAATAGATATAATTGCAAGACGCGGGGATTTAATTGCTTTTATAGAGGTAAAAAACCGACCAGATGTTCGCACAGCATTTGATGCGATTGGTCATGCCCAGTCGCTGCGATTGCGCCGTGCCGCGGAAACTTGGATTGCAAGGAATCATTGGCATGGTGACGCCAGATTTGATGTAGTTGTTGTAACTGGTTGGCACATTCGATGGTTTAAAAATGCTTTATAAAATAAAATTCACATAATGGATTTTTTAGTTTATAATGGGGGCGTTCTGCCAAGGCAGTTCTAAACCAATAAAGGAGAAAACAAATGAAAAAAGTATTATTATTGGGTTTTGCAGTTTTAACATTGGCTGCTTGCACCGGTTCTTATAGATCTGGAAATTGCGAATACGATTTCTTGTTGCATAAAGACATCTCGATTTCTCGGGTCATTGGCAACGCGACAGGCGGATGTTAATAAAAAAGAATAAAATAAAATGCGGCGTTTGCCGCATTTTATTTTATCACTGCTGATTTTATAAGGGACAAGTCCTCTTTGATACCATCTATTTTTAATTGTAGCTGGCCGATGCCAGATTCTAGAATTGTGGTTCTGTTTTCAAGCGATGTGATTCGCGCATCAGATTTTTTAATTTCATCTATGGCCGAAGATTGTTGTGCTGCCCACCAAATTACTCCACCGATAAAGGCCAGAAAAAACCAGCTGCTGCGTAAAGTTTCCATAATTCCATTTTTATCCATTTTTTCCCCGTTTGATTAAAGATTCAATTTGATGCACCAGTGCGCGCTGGGCTTCGATAGAACGCAGTTCTGAATCGGTTGCATTTGCACCCAAAAAGCGTTCAATGGTAATGCTGCGCAGGTGCGCCAAAACATGCGCGCCATCGGCTGAACCAAAGGCACGCGCAAAAGATTTTTCTATATCTTTCATTTTTATTTCCTTTTGTGATAGAATTTGATTATGAAAAAGTTATTTTTAATTTTTCCTATTTTATGTGCCTGCACCAATGATTTAATTATTTCGCAAAAAAATATAGTATCCCATTGTCCAAAAAAATGGACAGAATCCCTAAGTAATACAAAAAATTGTTCTACAAAAGAATTTTATGGCATCAGAATAAACACATGCTGGAAGGGCGATAAACGATATGGCCCTGAATGCTCGTATCATGAAAATGGACTATTATTTAATGAAACAAATTGGTTAAACGATAAACAGGACGGATTTGACATCGACTATTTTGACAATGGAAATATAAAAAGAGTACGGATTTTTGTAAATAATGAAATGCGTGGGCGTACTAAGGGCTTTTATGAAAATGGTAATATAATGTTCGATGGATATTACAACAAATTTTGTGATGTCAAATATGGAACATGTTATACCGAAGACGGCATAGCAGTCCCGCTAGAAAAGGAAGATCTTAATAAATGTTTTCGTCGATGCGAAGACATAATAAACAGAGTTATTAAAAATTCCGATTAAGGTATCCTTGTGTCCGTATTGTCCAGCCGTCTCCGTATTTTTTCCAATCTTTTAGACCTTTTAGAAAATCCATACGATAATTAAACAAGTTCTTCATAAATTCATCTTTTTTGTTTTCCGGAATAATATTTAATGCTTTGATTGTCTCGTTGCCTATAATTCCGTCTTTGACAACTTTGTCTTGTAGTGTTTTATTTATTGAATCTTGCACAATGTTTCCAACATTTTTTGGACTTGTCATTGCGCCCATATCCATAACGGCGTATGCTATTCTCAAATCATTAATTTCAACAATACGTTTTTCATCATAATATAATTCTTTGTAAATTTGCTCTGCTTGTTGCCATGTCAGTTGCTTTAAATCAGATGAAAACCCATACTCTGGATGTTTTTCATTGTATTTATCCAAAGTTTTTTGAATTATCCCCATATTTGTCGGTTGGTCTATTTTTTCGGGTTTATCTTCGTATCCGCCTTCATTATTTTTCACATGTTTTATTAATGTTTCAAATTTTTCATCATTAGTTTTCATTTTTTCATCCTTGTTAATATCCGCGGCATATTTCTTACTTTTTATTTTATTCCCGTCTTCGTCTGTTTCTGATTCTTCTATCCAGCAGTTGCAGTTTGGATGAATCGGACATTCTGGTAATTCGCTTTCATCAAAAAATACTTGACCATCCAGTTCGGCGCATTCATCGCAAGTTGATTCAGATTGTTCACAATGCCAAGTCCATATTTTATTTGCTTTTTCAAAATCTGGAATTTCCAAATCATAGAATTGTAAATCTTTGGTCAGTATTTCCCCGCCAGGGTGTAAAACATTAACCACCATGGTTTCCGCGGGAATTACATATTGTTCTATATCAAAGTCAATCCCCAAGTTTTCAAAGTATTCGCCAAACTCTTCCATTATCTCTTCTGCGGCTTCTTCCTTGGCTTCTTCAAAATCTGCATCAATTTGGTTTTGCGCATTTTCAAATTGTTCCAATGTCATATCAAATTCAGGCTCTTTCATTCTGCCAGTAGCATCAAATTCCATTTTTCCTGGATAAAGTGTCTTGAAGTATTTTGATACTTCTTCATTGGCGTTTTCATAGTCTGGATTGCTTTTGTTTGAATAAGCATCCGATTGCATCAGTTTTTTAAGAAAGTTTGGTGTTTTTATCATAAAGGAATCTTTTATATGTTTGATGCGTCTTGACTCATCTGTGCGATTGGGGCGATGTATTTTAACTGCGCATCACCATGCAATGAAATTTGATCTATGATTCCGCGGCGCGATAAAATTTGCAGACCGCGTTCGCATAATGGGCGAATAAACTCGTGCAATAATCTGCCATAGGTTGCACCCAACACGCGCATCATGTCTGCATTGCGCGCCAATACTTCTGTTGCGGTCATTTCTTTGTCAGACATCAGTTGCAGGCGATCAGCCAGCAAAGTATGTAAAATCCGTGATCGCAAATCCGATAAAATAATTTGTGAAACATCAAAGTCTGCGCCGGATTTTAATGGGGTCAGTCCTGTGCTGCCCACGGCTTTTGGGATAATCGCACCAGGTGTCAGGTTTATGTTGGACAGATTTATTACGCCATCATCATCGGCCTGCCAAATTCCGCTGACCGCAATGGTTGCGTTTTTCAGAACTAACTCTACAACTTTGTTCGCGGTCTTGATATCGGGCAGGGCGCGCAAAACTGGACTGCGTCCATAGCTTTCACCCGACGCAACCGACCAGCGAAAGATTATGTATGGATTCGTTTCGAACTTTCCCTTTGACACAATGTTGTTTTCTAAATCTCCGCCAGCATCAATCCAAGCGGTAAAATCGGTGCCAATCAAAGCCTGGACCAAACGCAGCGGGGTTTCTGGATTATCTTTTATTGTCGCGCGCAGGCTGCTTGGCGGTACCCATTCTGGATATTTTTCTGCAACCTCTGCGGCAGGCATAGTTGTGGTATGAAAGATCGCACCACGAGTGATGGCAATGTCGCTCATAGGGATTGCAGTAAAAGAAAAGGCGCTGTCCGCGCCGATTGGATTTTCCGACATGAATAAACACGCCGTCCCCAAAATAACTAAATCCAAATAGCATTGATGAATGGTTGTATAAAAATTGGAATCATTCAAATGCGTGCGTAGCATATTTGTAGCATAAGTGATTGATTCATTTAAGGCTTCAATTTCATTTTCGCGAATCAGATTCAGCCATAATGATTCCGGCGGCGTCAGTAAAGAATACATAGACGCGGCCAGATTTTCCACTGCATCGCCGGCGGTCGCATCAAAAAGCGTTGCAGATTCGTCATCTGCAGTTGGCAGAGAGAATCGCTGACATTGGGTCCAGCGACGAACCCAAGATTCGCGTGCATCGATTGCTTGTTTGTAAAGTTGCAAAATGTTTGCAGACATGATTTTTCCTTTTTGTTTTTAATTTTATATTTTGAACTCTGTTCTTGCGTGCATAGGGCAAAATGTTTGACCCAGTGGGCGAATTGGGGTCGCGTTCAGCCGCAATGCGCCCGCAATCGCATCCAGTCCATCATCATGACCCGCGCTGCCCATTGGCGACCAGCCCAGCATCTCAGACAGCAATGGTGTTATCCGAATGCGTTCGTGCGCCCACAGACGACCCGTTGTCAGCAGTGGCTCTATCGCGTCCAAAATTCGCAACTCTTTACGAGTATGATTGATGATTTTTTGCACCACTATGGATTGTGAACGCTTTATTGCAACTTCACGCAGAATTTCGGGCAGCGCGCTGCCCAGTCCATTGACTTCTATTGCAATCAATCGTGCGCTGTGAGCTGTCATAAAATTCAAGACTTTTTCGCATTGCGTTGCCAATGGATGCAAATCCGAATCTTCCACCATCAAATACCTAACATCATGAATAAAAGCGCGGCGGTTTTTATCATCACGATAAACGCAAACGCAAACGCTGGCGTCACCGCCGCTGCGCCCGCCCGATGGATCCCAATAGCATGAACAACCGGTTATTAAAAATTCTTTATCAATCCCCAATTTTGCGGTTCGCGCATCAAATTCGCCATCGTAAAAATGAAGCGCGCCCGGATCCAGGCGCGCTTTGTCTTCCGAAATATATTCCAGCATCATTTGACTGGAAAAATGCCGCTGACCAACCGTTTCTTGTAAGCATTCTATTTTTTCCAGTGGAAAAACAGATGGCCAGGCAGGTTCGCCATTCGCATCGATTATCGGCAGGCGGAATACCGCATATCCGCGTAAAAATGGTTGATTCTGTTCATTCATGGGAAAATAAAAAAACGCGCTATGCGCGTCCGTTTTCTTGTAAAAGTACTATATCAGATTTGTTATAAAAAATCAATCTAAAAATGGAATGTTTTCCATCTCGGGCGCTTCTTTCGTACCAGAATGCGCAGTCGCGAAGGATGAATAAGATTGCTCATCTTGCTGATAGCCTTCGTCTAAATCATCAAACAAAGAATATTCTCCGCTGAATTTCAGTCGGATAGTTTCTGGTTTGCCGTGGCGGTTTTTGCCGATAATCAATTCTGCCTTGCCGCGAGAAGCATCCAAGCGCTTGCGCCAGTTGTCCGTCTTGTTGGTTGTAAATTTTTCGGAATGATCGCCGACAATATCGGACGGATCACGACCTTGCAGATAATACTCTTCGCGATAAGTAAACATAACTATGTCGGCGTCTTGCTCGATAGAACCGGATTCGCGCAAGTCCGAAAGCAATGGTCGTTTGTCATCGCGTGATTCGACTGCACGGGACAGCTGGGACAGCGCGATAACCGGGGCATCTAATTCCTTGGCCAGCATTTTCAGGCCACGGGTAATTTCTGATAATTCATTCACACGGCTGTCATTTTTACGAAGGTTTGGCGACTGCATCAGCTGTAAATAGTCAATAACGATAAGTGCGATGCCGCCGTGCTTGCGCGCAATGCGTCGTGCGCGTGCCCGCATCATAGGAACACTCATTCCCGGCGTATCATCGACCAGCAAAGGAACATTGGACAAAGCATCCGAGTATTGCGACATACGCAGAAACTCTTGATCATTCAAGCTGCCGTTGCGCATAGAGCTGGATGGAATTTTCGCCTGAGACGAAAGCACGCGTGCCGCCAGTTGCGATGCAGACATTTCAAGACTGAAAAATACGACCGCGCCCTTATACTTTTTATTTGCGCGATTCGCCATAATTGCGCTTGCTGCATTGAATGCAATGTTCATCGCAACGGTGGTTTTACCCATCGCAGGACGTCCGGCAATAATTACTAAATCGGATTTATGCAAACCGCTGATGGATTTATCCAAATCGCGCAAGCCCGTGGTCAGACCCGAAATTTTTCCGTCGGCTTTGTATGCAATTTCCGCTTCCTCTAATGCCTCGCGCAATGCTGCGCTCAGCGGAGACGCGCCGCGTTCAGCCGATCCTGTGGCGGATAAATCAAACAGCTTTTGTTCGGCCATTTCTATTTGTCTGTCTACCGGATTTTCTAAATCTTCGACAAATGCCGAATCGGTAATGTTTTGACCTATATTAATCAGCTGACGCCGCAAGGCATTATCATAAACTATTTTGGCATAACTTTCTATATTTACGACAGATGCTCCGGCACCGGCCAGTTCGGACAAATACTCGATTCCGCCGACAGAGTCAAGAACACCTTGTTGGGTCAGATAGTTTTTGGCCGTAATGATGTCAAATGGGATTCCGGCGGCGAATTGCTTTTCAGCAAGTTTATAAATTTCTTGGTGTGCGGGGTGAGTAAAATGTTCAGAATGTAAAAAATCGCTGACTTTTTCCAATGCGCGATTGTTCATCAGCACGGCGGCCAGCACGGCTTGTTCGGCTTCCAAATTCGTCGGTAAAGATTTGGGAGTAAAATCCATGTCCCAAACCATACAACACGAATTTTAATTTGCAATGATTTTTCTTGCTTTGCTCTAAAAAAAAAACTACTCTGTTTGTCAATAAGAACAAGAGGATTCAGTCATGGCATGGGAAGAAATATGTTTTCCAAATAACCTTAGAAATATAAGGTTATCGCGCGGGATGCGTATGACCGAAGTCGCTAAAAAATCGGGTCTGTCGCTGTCAGCAATGTCCAAGGTTGAAAAGGGCGTCCGTCGCTTGAAACAAAGCCAGCTGATGCAGCTTTGCACAATTCTGAACTGCAAGTTGGCCGACATCTTTATCAAGGCTGACGATGAAAAGGCGACCAAATGGCAATCTGAAATGCAACGTCGCTTGGCCGAGAATGAAACTGCTGGTTTGAAAGTCTTTGGCGCGGGAATACGGGTTTTACGCCGCGAAGTCAGCAAGACAATCGCCCAGGCGGCCCAGGACGCTAAAATGACACTCAGCGTTTATCACAAGATAGAAACTGGCCAGCGCGAGGTCTATGAAAACGAAATAGAAAGTTTGGCAAAAGCAATGGGTAAATCGGTTGATGAAATGTTCAAGGCAATCGCAGGACTTTATAATTCTGGTGCGCTGAACAGACAGATAGACAAGGCCGAAGAACGTGTTCGTGAAGCGCTGAAAGTTGGCAAGTCCGAATCTAATTTTGATATGGGTGGCGCGATTTACGGCGCGACAGTTTATGATTCTGTGCGGAAAAATTTGGTTCCGGTGTATGGAACCGCGAATGGAAAAAATATAGTATTTATGAAGTCTGATGACAATATGCTGCCACCGATGCCAAAGATAAAAAGCGGAAGTGGAATATATGCTGTTCAGGCACCAGCTGGTCGATTGGGGCCGCTGTTCCCACAAAAATCACATCTGCTTGTAAATCCGGGTATAATACCTGTGGTTGGTGATTTGGCGGTCTTGTTTGATGATGATTACGAAAACATTGCGCCTCGTGTTCAGACGACTGCGCGGGTTGTGATGCTGAAAGATGATAAAAACGGCGCGCTAATTGGCGTCCAATCTTATCCGGAAGAGAAAATACAGATAAAGAACGGAAAAAAACGACTGCATAAAATTGTGCAGATTGTCTGCGAGTAATTTGTAAAACAGAGAGAGAGATGAGAGAACTGACTTCCATAATAGCGCAGCGATTGCTGAACTTGTATCGCCATGCTCATGTGATTGAAGGTGGCTGGGCAGTTGTTAACAAAGCACTGCTGGCCGAGGCAGATAATGAAGTTCTGACTGATTTGCAAAAATTGCCGAACGGGGAAAAGTTGGTTCAGCACATAAAAAATCTGCAATCTGGGAAAACTGAAATCGGCGGGATAGAACGTGGATTTATACCATATGGTGGTATGATGGATAGCGCGGTAAAGGCAACGCAGATTTCTAACAAGGATTTGAAAGAGCTGGAATCTGTGTTGGCAGAATTCCAATCCGACGAAGAACATATTGAAAAAATCAAAAATCTGGCTTTTGTCCGATCGTTCGGTGAAAATTGGATTGCTGGGGTTCGGGCTTCGTTGTCTGAAAAGCCAGATCTAGTGAAAAAATGGGTCGAGGTTTCTGGGTCCGCGCGGGCATATGATTTATGGAATAAAGCGTATGCCATTTTAATTCCGCCGGTTTCAGATCGTGCGCGTGCGGAAATCCAGGCAGAATTGTCCGAGTATGAAACTTATCTTCCGATGTTTGGCGAAGATGGTATGCAGCTTTTATCACGATTACGTTCATTTGTCAGCAGTTTATAAAAAACGCGAGTGTGCCCGCGTTTTTTAATTTTCAACTTTATAAATTGTATCAACCGCATGGGGTGTGCCGATATAAATCATTGTGCCCCCAGGGGAAAGGATAAAATCCAACTCGCGCAGGCGCGTCCGCAACATTTCCCGTTTTTGCGCGGTGTTGCTGGTGTTTGGCACCTCGACATCGTCGCAGATTATCATATCGGCGCGCATACCAGTTATGTTTCCGTGAATGCCTTGGCAGATTACAGAAGGCTCGCGAATTCCAACAGGACGCGAGATTGTAATTTTATGTATTCCCCATTCCTTTTTAACATTTGGTAATAAATCGCGACATTCTGGATGATTTTCCAGAATATGTTTTATGTGCGAAACCATTCGTGATGCCAGATTTGATTCGGCAGAAAGAATAAGTATGCGGGTTTGCGGGTTTGCAGAAAGAACCCATGCCGCGAAAATACCGACAACCGATGATTTTCCTGAATGCCGAAACGCCAATAAAAGCGCGCGACGGGGCGGGGTTTCCAGGCTGTTTACCAGAAATCGCAAAATGTCTTTGTGATGCGTTGGTGTTTCCAGTCCCAGTATTTGGTTCCATGTATCTAAAAACTTTTTGGCAGATTCATAAAGTTCCATAATCGTCAATACTTTCACTGGGGCCTGTATCTGCCGCGATTCCGTAATCATTTATCATTCGTGGAATTGCAGTGCTCAGCACCGACAGCAGGTTGTTGTAAAGCCCCAGTGCAGCGCCTCCGCCAGTTTTATCGTCTATCAGTTCTTTGATTACATCCATCTGATGCACGACATTATCGTGAATGTTTTGCCACTGGGCGATACTGATTTCGACCGAGTTTAAATCTCGGAAAGCCTCTAATATAAAATTAAAATCTGAATTCAGGTTTTCTGGATCAATTTTTGCAGCGGGCTGATAATCGATAAAGCGCGATAGGTTTATCTTGCGAAATATATCGATACGCGCGTCAAGCGCGGGCGGATTTGCAAAAGAAATTATTCCACCAGTCAAACCCTCGTCAGATTGCAAACTGTATTGTGCAGAATCCAAAAGAACTTCATTGATTGCGACGCGAACATCCAATGGCTGAAAAAAGGGAAAGGTAAAGGCAAAGCTGAAAGCCTGGCCATCACCAATATAAGAAATCTTGTACATTTTATAACCTTTGGTTATCAGGCAATCAATCCATCCAGTCTGGAAATAAATGATTTCAACAGATTGGATTTTGGTGTTTTTATTTTGTAAAGCTTATCCAAATTTGATTTCTTTTTTTCATCAAATGGTTCTTCGGTTTCTTCGCGCAGGCGTTTCAGCACGGCTTCTTCGGTCATGCCTTTGTTAGTCATTCCTGCGCTGCCGTATTTCGCGCGCTGTGCGGCCAATGTTTTTTTGACCAGGTTGATTTTTGATTTTTCATCTGCTGCGATTTGCTCTAAAATCTTTTTTCGTTCTGATGCAGTTTCTTTTTTATCTTGTTTGTGATCGATGATGTCTGTGACATCGGATACAAGTTGTCCCATTTTTTTCTCCTTAGATTAAATACCAGCCTTCGACTGATACGCCCAGTATGCTTACAGGCAACGGATCGCTGCCCGATATGGTCCAAAGCGGACGTGTAGTGTCATTTGTTGTGCCCAACGAACCGACTGAAACATCGCCGCAGTATCCGGGCGAGTCTGCGCCAAGGGCGTCATTTGGCAGCTGTGCACGAACTGCATTTATAAATAATGATTTTGTATTCAAACACCGCGCGGAAATTTTATGCACTCGAATTTTTTTTGGTGCGCGCCCGCTGGCGAATAAAGGCATCGCGGCAGCCGTATGTGAAAATCCGAATTGACCAGAATCAAGTGGTTCGTTTGCTGAAAATTTTTCTATGAATGCACCTGATTCGCGCGCGACTATTACAAATGTTTCGCCGCTTAACACCGCGACAGATTTAAATGATCCCAGTGTTTTGTAAATTCCCCACGCAGAAATTTCTAATTCCGAATTTTTGTTCAGTACCGCCATAGAACCATCTGTCATCACTACAAACAACTGACGTGTTTTATCGTTATATGCCAGATCTACGGGATTTTTCATCAGGTGCCGGGAAATCGCGCACAAATTTGGCGCGTTGTAATTTTCACCTAATTCATCCAGAATCATTTCTCGGATTTCATTTCCGCCTTTGGAAATAAAAATAGTGCTGCGGTCAATTTTTTGCGGTTGCAGATAAACTGACGAAACGCTGCCAGCGTTGGTGTGCTGGCGTATATCTATTGATGATGGGGTAAGCGGTTTCGCGCTGATTGCCCATTCACCTGCGGTTGTTAAAATCTGCAAATTATCGCTGGATACGACCGTACAAATTTGTTGGCGCGCGGATGAAAGCAGTGTCAGAAAAATGGCCTCGTCATCCAATCCTGTGCCGGCGTTAAAGTTCTGATGATCACCGACGCGCGACATCCAGACCCCGCATGGCCATTCACGAGAGCCCCCGAACACCAATCTGTCCTGGTGGAATGTGATGCTGTGTGGCCATCCGCGGCGGACGCCAAAGGCGGCTTCGCGCCAGTCTGAAATTGCCGCGCTGGGTAACGAGTAAGTTCCATTAGTATATGCGACGATTGTCGTAGAATTTACATACTCGTAAACAACCCATTGCTTTCCCATCAAGTAAAGTCTGCCATTTAGATTTTCTGGTTTCCAAAAATCAGCGCTGGTGGTAAAAGTGGCAAAGTTATTTCCATTGGCATTACTGGTAACGGAGATTTTTATACCGACAGCGTCATCAAATTTCATAAATGGCATATTGCGTGACATATCGTCGTTGGTTGAAAAATCAAACGTAGACAGATAAAATGCGCCACCAGTTTTTTTCAGAACTCGCGGCTGAAAATCCTGATGCACGAAAATCATGGTATCAAAACGTTGTGCATATTGCAGGTTGTTCAATCCATCCGCGCTCCATGGGGCACTGATGGATTGCAGCATGTTCTGACCATCATAAATTTTCATCTGACTATCGGAAATGGCCAGCATATAATTTTCTGAATCGGAAATAGAAAAAGGAATCAGAATTGTGCCGATATTTGTCGCAGCAATCTGGATTGTTCCGGGTCGCCGGGAAATGGCGCCCGACGCCAGCACATACATATTTTCCAAGCGCGACAATCCACGGGATGAAACATCCAAATCGCCACGCGCAAAAAATTCTGGCGATACTTCTCCCATTGCGAAAGAGTTCTGATTGTGAATAAATTTTCCCATTAGAACCTCGTTGATATAAGTGAAAAGTTTGGTATGTCATTGCTGGGCGACATAGTGCTGTCTATGAATTTTGCGGCGCGCAGTTCTGATTCGAACAATGCAGCAATGGTGCGTAATAAATTCTGGTCGCCGGTCAGTGGCATACAGAATCCGCGCGCAAGTTGCAACGCAGCGACATTGGAAAAATATGAAGGATAGTTTTCCGATCCCAGCCGCACGATAGCAGTGATTGAAATTTTATCAGCCGGCGCAGCAATCTTGTTTCCGATGATTTGATAAAGCAAGCAATCGCAATCTAATACACGCAGAATTTCGACCGGCAGTAAAAAATCACCATCTGTGGTCTTGCTTAAATTGAATTTTTTCTGCGCGAATTTCCACGGATGTGACGCCAGCAAAGAATCAATCGTTGTATCAAACAATGTTTTTGCGACCTGGGCCGCGGCACTATCATCATTAAAAGATTGAATGGGCTTTTCGCCAAGTTTCAACAAAGCGATAGAGCAAAGGTCAATTTTAGTAAGCATGGGGGAACTCCTGACTTTTAACTTTTACGCCAAAGCACTGGTTGTTACATTCTGGGATGTGATGTTGATTTTTTTGATTGTGGTGTTGTCGCAAGCATTTATGATTACGATGTCACCAATGTTCATCAAAGTACGAACCGGATTAAAAAAACCAGTGTTGCTGATGACCGCAATGCTTTCTTGGGCGGCATAGTGCCACAAGGTGAATCCATTTGCATACGCAATCACGGACAAGTTTTTATTTTGGAAAGACATAAGAAACTCCATTGTTTGAAGGATGAAGGATGAAGTTTTAAGAAAAAAGTTATTTTGTATATTTAATAATTCAACCTTCATCCCTCATCCTTCATCCTTTAACTACTCGGCGCAGTTAAGTTTGACGATTCCGGCCTGATCAATCAGCACGCTGCCCTGGGACATACTGTTGCTGATAAAGTGCGCGGCGCGTTCGCCATTCCAAAAGATGTCAGATTTGACTTCTTGACCGCATGCATGACCAATCGAGGAAGCGTGATACATAAAGCAACTACGCTTATTGGTAGCAACAGGCAATCCGTTGTGCATGATCCAGTTGATACCCAGCCACTTGCGCAGCTCGAATCCACCCATCAATGGCATTTCATCGCCGACATATTCTGCGGACACGAATTCATCCATGGACAACAATTCATTCCACTGATGAACCCCGACAACGCAGAATCTGCGACCATCGTCTGGGACATCTTTGGCGTTCAAAGTTTCAACCGCGGTCAAAATAATTTCTTTGGTTAGACCTGCGCTTCCATCGCCGAACAAAGTTGTTGAGTTTGCCATAGAAGTTATAATCAACTCGTCAGTTTTGCGTCCCAGTGCATATGCACCTGCGCTTGCGACAACGCGACGTTCGTCGATGTTGATTTTTAATTCATCCAAAGCATCAACCCAATCGCCCGCATAGTAGTCTTGCAGTGTGCATTCTACGGGCTCGTGATCCAGGTTCATGACTGGAACCAATCCATGGCGAGATTTGGTGCTGGCGGTCCCACGTCCAACTTTTTGGAAAGTGGTGCTGCTTCCGACGACCCCGGTCTTGCTGCGGATTGTGTTGCGAAGCTTTGTTCCCATTTGCTGGTAAGCAAGATGAACATCGGCTTCGAATTGTTTTACGAATATATGGTCTATTGATTCAGACATAGATTCTCCTTTTTGTTTAATATGAAAAAAGCCGGACATAATTGTCCGGCCGCAAAGAATTTGTTTTTCAGGTTAAGCGCAAAAGCGCGCCGTCAAAACAAATATGCGGGTTCGTCAGAATTGTCCGCGAATTTTATAATTAAATCCCATAGTGGTGGCATACATTGCCAAAAGGAAATATTTTTACAAATAAAAAATCCCGCAACGCGGGATTTTTTATTTCAATAATGTAATTACATTATTTCTTTTTAGCAACTGGCTTTTTCGCCGGAGCTTTCTTTGCAACAGGCTTTTTAGCTGGAGCTTTCTTAGCAACTGGCTTTTTAGCAACCGGTTTCTTCACAGCAACTTTTTTTGCAGCTGGTTTCTTAGCGGCTGGCTTTTTTGCCATTGGCTTTTTAGAAACAGGGGCTTTTACTGCTAATTTCATAACTTTTTTAGCAACCGGTTTTTTCGCTGGAGCTTTCTTAGCAACAGGCTTTTTAGCAGCGACTTTTTTAACGGCTGGTTTTTTTGC
>CAYJAG010000005.1:0-39555 GCA_964368385.1 uncultured Muribaculaceae bacterium | reverse complement strand
CAGAAATTAATGTGCGCCCACCATCAATTACATCAACAACAATTTGATCAGCACCTGAATCCAGCGAATTTTCGACCAGCTCTTTCACAACACTGGCGGTACGTTCAACCACCTCGCCTGCGGCGATTTGGTTTATTAAAAAATCTGGCAATATGCGAACTGGCATAATTATTTGAACTTTACTTCCAAAATTTCATATTCTTTCTCGCCGCCTGGCGTGCGAACGATGCAAGTGTCCCCCACACACTTTCCAATAAACGCGCGTCCAACCGGACTGGTGCATGCGATAACCATTTTCCCGTCTGCTTCTACATCTGACAGAATCCGGCATTGCATTGGGTTGCCATCAGCATCTTCGGCAACAACAAAAGCGCCGAATGTTACGCGATTTCCAGACAGAAAATCTGTGTCAATCACAATTGAATCCTTGATGTAGTCTTCCAAGAATTTGATTCGGCCATCAATAATCCGCTGTTTTTCTTTGGCAGCGGAATAGTCGGCATTTTCGGACAAATCGCCCAAACTGCGCGCCCACTGCACGACTTTTATGATTGCCGGTCTTTCAATTTCGCGCAGATTTTTCAGCTCTACATTAAGCGCTTCGAACCCTTGTTTTGATATGGGCTTTTTTTCCATAGATTTTCCCTTTATTGCGGATTATAATTGAAAAATTATGAGAATAAAGCCAAAAATTTTAAGCGTCTTTCTGGCCCGTCGTTTTTTATCCGGCGTGGGACTGGTACTTTTGATTATTTCAGGAATCATATTCGCAATAACCTTTGTTGAAAAGCTGCCTCGTGAAAGTTCTGCTTTGATTGCGGCAAATGTTTCTTTTATCAGCCTGTTGGAATACATTCCGATTTTTCTGCCCTTGGCGGTATTTATGGGAACTTTATTGACGGTTTATAATTTAACTACATCGTCCGAATCGGTAATTATTTCAGGCGCTGGATTATCACCATGGCAGAAAATAAAACCTTTTCTAATCACAGCATTTTTAATAGGCGTGTTTACAACATGTGTTATTAATCCATATGCTGTCAGTAAAAGCGCTGAAAATATAGACATTGCAAGCTTTGACTTGTCCGATGATGCAATATGGCTGCGCGAGACTGGCGATAACGGATCATTCATTATGCGTGCCGAAGGCGTAAAACAGAAAAAGACTGGTGAACTGGTATTTTCTGATGTGTCCGCCTTTGTACAAGATAATAATTCTGGTTTTCAGCAAAGAATTGAAACGAATAAACTAACAATGACCAATGGTGAATTATTGGTAAAATCTGCGCGCGCGTATGGCGCAGATGGCATGCCAGTGCAGATTAAAAATTGGTCACGTAAATCACAGGCCACACCTGCGAATTTTCTGGAAAAACACTTAAAGCCCGATCAGGTTTCGTTCTGGCACCTGCCCAAAATGATAAAAAATATGCAACAAATGGGATTGCCGGTTCGGGGTCATCTGACGCAGTTCTGGACCTTGCTGTTTCTGCCTTTGACACTGATTGCAATGACAACTTTGGGAACTGCTTTTTCTCAAACGCGCGAACGAAGAAACTTTTCATTCGGCGTAAAATTCGGTATCGGAATTATGGTTTGTTTTGGATTGTATTTTGTAATGAATGTGTTCAGCGCACTGGGCACCAGCGGCGCTCTGCCAACGATTTTAGCGGCCGGTCTACCCCCGCTGATAATCACATCATTTGCAGCAATGTGGATAGTATCTTTCGAGGCAATTTAACATGAAAAAATATAAAAAAAATAATTTTACAAAATGGCTGTGGATAGTTGTGGCCGTGGCATTACTGGTTTTGATGCTGATTTCTTTCCCGCACGCGCGTCATATGACGGAAGTCGTATTACAATGAATCATATCGAGATTTTTTTAGAAATGTTGGCGGCCGAAAAAGGACGCAGCGCGAAAACCTTGGAGGCCTATGGTCGCGATTTGCGCATGGCCACGGACGCGATTGGAAACCTGTCTGGTGCAACAACAACGCAGTTGGAAAAGTATCTGGCCGGGCTGCATGAAGCGCCGGCTTCTATTGCCAGAAAAACAAGTGCGTTGCGCCAATTTTTCAAGTTTTTGGCAACGGAAAAAATAATTTCTGAAAATCCAGCCGCGGGATTAGAGCTGCCTAAAAAACAGAAAAGATTACCAAAGTTTTTATCTGCTCACGAAGTGGAATTATTAATTTCTAATGCTGGTGATACGCGTAACGCAACGCGGCTGCGGGCGATGATTGAATTACTTTATGCATCTGGCTTGCGTGTTTCTGAATTGTGCGAATTACCAATGACCGGGATTTTGGGCGAAAAATTGTTAATTCATGGCAAAGGCGCAAAAGAGCGAATGGTACCCATGCATGCCGGCGCACAAGAAGCATTGGCGAAATGGTTGGAAATTCGTGGCGAAGCAAACTCTAAATATGTATTCCCATCAACCAGCAAAACGGGGCATATTACACGTGATGGTTTTTTCAAGATTATAAAAAAATGCGCGGTTTTATCTGGAATTTCGCCCGCACGGGTCAGCCCTCATGTTCTGCGGCATTCGTTTGCTTCACACCTGTTGGCAGGCGGTGCAAACTTGCGCGCAATACAAATGATGCTGGGACATGAAGACATTGCAACCACGCAAATCTATACCCATGTTATGCCAGAAAAATTAAAAGAAGCGGTGTTCGAACACCATCCAATGGCGGCAAAAAAATGATAACAAAATGTGATTTTCCTGGCTGCACAAAAGCCGGTGTGTGCCGCGCGCCAAAGTCGCGCAACCTGTCCGATTATCATTGGTTCTGTAAAGAACATGCTGCCGAATATAATAAAAATTGGAACTATTATGCGGGAATGAGCCCAGATGAAGTCGAGCAAGACTGGGAACGTGAAACTTTTGGAATTGCTGATAAAGATCGCGCGGCTGCAGACGAGGCAAATGCGGACTATGTAAATTTCCTGAAAGATTTTCTAAACGGACGCAGCGAATTTGATAAAACTGCAAACTTCATCCGCCCTTCACTCGTGCCGACATCGGTTTCATCCGCGCTGAAAGTTTTAGAATTGCCACCCACTGCAAACTGGCATGAAATTTCGGCAAAATACAGATTGCTTGCAAAAAAATACCATCCCGACACGGCAAAAAACAAAAAGTCCGCAGCAACAGAATTTACAAATTTGGCCGCAGCATACGGGGAATTAAAAAAGTGGTTTGAAAAATAATCTAATTATAACTTACGGAAAATCTATAAAAAATCCGCGCCCAATGGCGCGGATTTTTTTACAACTGGTTTTTTATTTTATAACCATATCAGAACCATACGCGGCAACTTTCCTACCACCGATATAACAATTTATATCTGTTTTGGCGTTAAAGTCATCTATGGCTTGCTGACGGGCTTCTGCCAACTTGTCTTTTTCATTTTGGTCAATCGCATTGCCAGCCAAAAGTCCACCGGTTAAACCCAACAATCCAGCACCAACACTTGCCCCAGTAATTCCGCCAGTGCTGGTAAAGTCCATCAAGCTGCTGTTTGTCTGTTTTTTCGTTTTAGCGCTAAGTTCGTTTGCCTTTGCTTGGCAAAGATTCTTTGCAATAGCATTGCTTTTGCCATCATCGTTATCGCCCGCACTGGCAGAACCGCAAGCGTTTTTGCTGCTGAATCCAGCGCCTTGCGCGGCCAAACATGAATTGCAATTTTTCAACATGACTCTATTAGCCTCGCCCATGCCATTACCAGAGCTGGTTGTTTGATTCTGTATTGCATTTCCAGCCATGACTCCGCCCAAGCCGCCGACAACCAGACCGCCCAAGGTGGCGCCACCTATGCTCAGTGTCTTTTGCAAGCCTGTCATTCTTTCCACACAGCCATGAGTTGCACTTGTTTCATTCGAACCACAGAATTTCACATCGGATGCAACCGCGCGTTCCACTTTCTCCAGTTCGTCCGTAGTCAGGCCCAAACAAGGCATAGTTGTGCCTTTTGGATAATACATTGTTTTATTACCACCAAGTGCGCTGACCACTTTGGAATTATTAGAACGAATTGTTACCCTGACTGCGCAGAATCCATCAAATGGATTGCTTGTCTCGCTAACTTCGCTGAATCCGCTGTATTCGTCAGATGCGCCTAAACCATCAAATGCTGCCCAGATATAGTCTTTTTCAGTTGAACCTTTGACATTGCTGTTCTCGCAAGTATTTTTGATATCATTTGCTTCGCGTTCCAGAACCGAATTCGCGCGCTTGTTTATATCGCCCAGCAATCCATCAAATATACTGCGTTCTTGGGCTGCACAAACCTTTACCTTGGATGCCAGCTTAACCGTTGGGTCAATCGCATTGCCAGAAACATCATATTTATCCAGATATGTTTCGGTCACTCGACATACATTGTCTTCTGTCGTGCTGTTAGCAGCGCCCAGCCAAGCATTGCGAGCTGTGCTGGATGTAGCCCATGCGTCAGCACTTTTGCCGCTTGATTGCTTTGCATATTGAACATCAAAATAATCATTACAATCTGTGACTTGTTTTACTTTCAGTATGCACAGATCACGAGCCAAGGCTTCGTCAAACCCGCCGGCAAACAAACTGCTGGTTACTTTGCCAGAGGCAAAAGCAACTTGGCTTGATTTTTTTGCATCACTGCTGGTGATAAAGCAGCGCGAGAAATCACTTCCGCATTCGTCTTGGACACATTTTTCAGCCTGGGTCTGACAGCTACGGCGCATTTCTGCCACAGCCTCTTCGTTAAACATTTTTTGCAAATCAGAATCCAGACCGACTATGGTTCCCATAACATCATTTGTCCAAACCTGTGTCCAAACATCCCCATCAAGGCCGGTTTCATTGTTGCGGAAAACATCCTTGCAGTATTGATTGTTTTCTATCAGATTTTTGCATTGGCCTTCGATGTCAGAACCTGCTTTATTCTTTATACTGACCGAGTTGCCATCTTTTGCCAATCCATAGCAACGCGCGCGCGATCCTTCGCCACATGCATTTATTGCGCAGTCAGTCAATGCAGTCTGGCATTGCGCGACAGAATTTTTGGTTGTCGCTGCGGCCCATTCTTTTATCTTGGATTGTGACATTTTCCAACGCGCACCAACGCCATTATACATAATGTCTTGAAAAACTTCCTGGATGTTAAAATTATCAACCAAGTCGGATTCCTTGGCTGGCTTGCCATTTGTTACCATAAAGCACCATTCGTTTGCGCCAATGGTTTCGCGGCATTGCTCTTTCAGATAATTCTTTACATTGCTGTCATCCCATCCCATATTGAAAATCCAAGTTTCCAACATTTTTGCATTCAAGCGCAATGTTGTTTCGCCAGAGGTGGCTATATTCACCATCTCGGCCGTGTCTATGTCTGAAAATCCAGTCAAAGAAATACATTTTTGTGGGGAACCTTGGCAGGCATTCTGAATACATACATCAGCAGCCTTGTTGCAAGTTTTTACGCTGTTTGCAGCCGCCCAGTTTCTGCCCTCTTTTATAGCAATGTCAATTCTGCTGTCGCCGGCAACCGCGATGTCACCAAGCGCTGGAGAAAATGATCTTTTTATTAAAACGGATTCACCATCGCACATCGCGCGATTTGCTGCGGAAAAATCATCCGATGTTGTAACCGAATTTCCAAAGATGGCTTTGATTGCCTCGGCCGGACATTGGGCCAGATAATCCTGGCACATTATGCGGGACTTGTTAAATTGCTTTAAGTTATAGCACAGCTCAAAATTTTCTCCGCAGACATTTTCCTGATGCAGGCACGAATCGTATCTGTCAATGCACCTGTTCGAGGTAAGTCTTTCCGGCAATGGATTTGCGCAAGTCGCAGCCAATCCAGCATTTGTTGCAGTAGAATATGCCGTGCTGGTAATTGAACCAGTCAGCAATGTCGGCATGCGCGCCGTGGTGCTTGGTCGCGAGGTCGGCGTATTCACATAGCTGACAGCCCCTGACGGCATCGCACAAATTTCAGATACCAAAGGCAGCATCAAACCAACGATTATTGCTTTTTTTATTCTCATATTCCCACCATTTTATGCTTTCATTTTATCACAAAAGAAAAAACATAACAAATAAAAAAACGCGTATAGTTCGCGATTTTTTAAAGCGGCAACCAGGCAAGTATTAAATGCGTCAGCCGCGCTTGCCGATTAATTCTTGAACAGCCCCGGCAAAGTCAGGCGCAGACGCCAGAAAACTTCCTGCGACCAGTAAATCTGCGCCTGCAGCCCAGCATTTTTTTGCTGTTTCGGGATTTATTCCACCATCAACCGAAATCTTGAAATTTAATCCGTGTCGACGTCTGGTATTGTAAAGCGCCGTAATACGCGAAAGTGAAGTATCAATAAAACATTGTCCTGATGCCCCTGGAACAACCGACATAACCATAACTTCGTCAATTTCGCGCAGCACGGGCGCGATGACATCCAGTGGAGTATTTGGATGCAACGCAATTCCTGCGCGGCGACCCATGGCGCGAATTTCACGCAATGCGCGCACTACTCCATTAGTTCCAGATGAAACAATTATCGTATCTGCACCGGCTTCTATTGCTTCCGCGGCCCAACTGACCGGATTTTCTGTCATCAGATGAACATGCAGATGCGATTTTGTGTGTGCGCGGATAAAGCGAAGCTCGTCAATTCCGCTTGCAATTTTTTCAACATAAAATCCATCCATAACATCAACATGAATCATACTAATGTTCGCCGATGCAAATTTTGCATAGGTCGCCCCACTGCGCATATCCAACACAAGAGTGCTGGGCATAATCGGCACCAAACGCTTGCGCCCAGTTTTCAACCGCCAACGCAAAGGCGCAAACAAGAATCCGAAAAACTTGTCCCATTTTTTTCTGCGCGCCAGATAACTAGAGATTCGAGATGATTCGGTATTCCAGACAAATTCTGCCAACGCGTTGGCAATTCCGAACGTGCCTAGATTTTTTACTGGCATGGAAAATTCTTTTTCCAATGCCGCGTCCAATCCGGAAATTTGCGCGCCACCACCACTGATATAAAGTTTTGCCGGATTGTATTTTTGTATACCAACGTCCAATGCATCATGCACTTGACTCAAGATTTCAGAAAACACCGCGCCGGTCACTTCATTCAATTCAAATCTGGTAATGTCATGCTTTGCATCACTGGGTGTAAATCTGTCCATATCCGTGTGCATCAATGTCATGCCGGAAATTTTCAGTCGTTCTGCCTCGGCAACAGGCAAGCCGAAAGCTTTGGCGATTTCTTTTGTAATTCGCGCGCCACCCAAAGGCACTTTTGCTATCAGCATTGGACCCCGGGGCGTCCAAAGTGAAACACTGGTGAACTGGGCGCCAAAATCTATAAAAATAGATGCCTGGGCAGACTCACGCACATTGGCCGCTAAAATAAATGATGGATCAAAAAATCCATCCGACTCTAAATGCGCGCCATGCAAAGCGGACTTTGCTCGCAGCAATCCTTCATCAGAATAAGAAATTGAATGAAACACCGAAAGCAACGCGCAATCAGTTTGTCCAACCACATTTGCAATGTTGTGAAATCCCGACATATCATAGCGCAGCGGAATTATATGTAAAATTGAAAATCCATCTTCGGTTGAGTCTGATACTTGCTCTAAAACATCTTGTGGGGTGATTTTATGCTCGGTTGCCCATGCTGTTTTTCGCGAAAAAATCTCTGATTTTATCGCACCAAAATTTCCCGTGACGAATGCAGAGTCAAAGCGCGAGCCAATTTGTTCTTCTAAACTATCTACAGCTGATTTTAATGCCCAGATTGCATCTTTGGATTCCGCAAATGCATTTGCGGACGCTTTGATACGGCCAAAGCTGACACGTACAGCGACCGCATGCACGCCGGACGATCCAATGTCTAAACATAAAAATGCACCATCTGTCAGATTCATTTTAATTTTACAAGCACGCGCGCTGGATCACGCAAATCCAAAAGTGTTATTTGTCTGTCTAAAATCATATTTTGCTTGTTCAGCTTTTCTATTTTTTCAGCAGCGATGGCAAAATTTTCTTCGGGCAACATAATACGAATCCCGTTAAGCAAAAAAATGTCCCAACGTCTGCCCTCTACAAACTCTATTCTGTCTGTGCGATAAAACAGCCCAGGGGTCTGCTTTAACGCTGCTATGGCTGATGAAATGTCGCCTGGGACTTGACCAGAAAAAATCAAAGTGTTTGCAGGCCGTTCTGACGATGGGCGATTTATCGGCGCGCCCGTATCGTCCAAAGGATAATAATTTTGTCCATCGGTCCAACTGGCGATAACAACCCTCATTTTTGCGCGGACTTTTATTTCACCATTGGGCATACGGCGCACGCCAGCACTTGCCACATCTGGATCGGCCGCAATGCGCGTCAAAGCCTGATCCAAATCAACATGCCGAACGCCTGGTTCAATCCCCAGGCGCGAAATAAGACCCGCAACCTGGCCATTGCTGGAATGTACAGAAATTTTCTTGATCGATGATAGCGATCCGCCCGCGCCCATCAGAACCATGCTGATGCGCACGCCAAGATAAACCGCCAGCAACACCGCTACGGCTAATGACAGCCAAAACAGGAATTTGTTTTTCATCGGTGATGATTATAACACAAAAAATTGGTTAAGTGTATAAGTGGATAAGCATAAAATTATACCACCCTGTTTATACTTGCTTAATAAGCTCTTAATAAATAACCGCGTCTCATCATGCATCTGCGGTATGACCCGACCGACCGGGCACTGGTATTTGGTGGCACAGACATCAGCGAGCGCTGACCCGTATCAGGACTTTCATTTGATTGGAATGTAACCCACAGACCATCCCAATCGGGCATTAATCCGGACTGGTTCGGGCTGATAAGTTTTGCAAGTCTGGAACGTGGCATATGGGCCGGGCGCGTCACCCCCAGACAATTTTTATGATCGCGGACAAATTGCTCGGTGGTTACGGCATCATTTTCCCAGTTCAAAACTGTCGCATCGTCAATAGAGCCCCGATTGGCAGACGAGCAACCTGACAATGCGTACATAACAAGGCATAAGGCACATATTTTTTTCACAAACAAATTATAAACCAAAAATACAATTCTTGGCAATCTAAATTTATCTGCACCTTACTTGGGGCGTTTTATTATCAATCCCTCATCCTTTTGGACTTGCGAAAGCAAATGTTTTAAGTTTATAATGCAGTCCAGGAAGGAGAAGCAGATGACCGCTGAAGAAAGATACATCCGAATAGCAGGTTTTTATGAGGCATTAAAAACTTTATCGGCGGCAGTTCGCACTCAAAAAGGCGGTATCGCACCAGAAAACTATGTAGGAAGATTCTTTGCTGCGGATATATTGGAAATGCTGAATGCGTATGGGGAAAAATTAAATACCGGCGATGCTAAATTAAAGGCTTTAATAAAAAAATATAACACGGAATTTCAGGGTATGAAAAATTTAACAACCCCCAGCAACAAACCAATATATGAAATGACTTTGGAAGAATTCGAAAAGGTTATGAACATTTAATATATCATAAAACCTATTAATGGTGCTGCCCATAAACAAGGAACAAACTATGAATATGAAATTGAAAAATTTATTATCTATGACCTTTGTCTTGTGCCTTGTGCTGGCTGGTTGCACACAAATGCAACAGCAAAATCAAACACAATACGATACGATAGAGATTGTTGAAAACACGGTTGTGGACGAGTACTCGGTTCCCATATTCCCACGCAAAGCTGGATTAACAACCGACACTGCGCGTCGTTTTGCCATAGACCTTCCAAAAAGATGCAAGGTTGATTGGGACAACCAAAACATAATGTCTGTTATCCCGGCCCAGCCTGTGGAAATCGTACGATTAAACAAAGGCGATAACTTGCCTGATTTTGCCGTCGAGGATTTTGCATTCAAGAAAAAGAATGTCCCAGATGTTTTGGAAAACCTGTTGAAAGGCACAAAGATAAAGGTAGTCGCATCGGACAACGTGCCAGATCTAATCAGCGGAGAAATCAAATCTGGAACATTGGAAGACGCGGTAGAACTTATCTGCAAATTGGGCAAAGTTTATTATTCTTATGATGACGATGCCAAAGAAATTCGGATTTCATCACGCGGAAAATGGTTGATGAAAATGCCAAAAGATCAACACATGATAATGGCATTGATTGACGCGATGCGCGGGGCCGAGCTGCGCAACCTGCTGACTAACTGGGAAGATAAAACCCTGGTATTCGAGGGAAATTACCAGACCGAACGCGAAGTTCGCGCAATCGTTGCGGATGTCGGCACTAAAAAATTCCTGGTGGCATGGGACATGGATGTGTATCGCGTTTATCCGCGGACTGATAATCCAATAGTATGGATGAACATGCTGCCTGCATTCGGGGATGATAATATAAAGATGTCGATACCTGGCGTCGTCGGCAGATTGCTGGTAGTGTCGCCCGAGGTAAACACAAAAACATTGCAATCATTCTTATCACAGCAAGCCAATGTAGTTTTAATTTCCCAGGGAACATTTGTGATACCAAATGGCTGGCAAAGTCGGTTTGATATCGGACAATGTTCACGCGAAGACAGATTAGAAACGGACCTTATTGTTGGCGCAACTGGAAAATATGGTCAGTATGCAGATATGATGAAACTGGATGCCAAAATAACACTTCGTACCAGCGATGGTGAATTGGCCAGTTTTAATGTTCCAACCAGCTTGGGGGACAACTATGTGATAATCGGAATTCCGACACACAGCTTTGTGACCGAACCTGAAACATTAATAAATCCATTTGCGGAATTGGTTGTGTTTATGAGCCCGCGCGTCGTTTCAATAGTAGAGCCCGGCGAAGCAACAAGAACGCCGACAATTTCCGGTGATAAACTGCGCGAGTATCTAGAGGAATAAAAATGTTTAATCGTCTTGAAAAGAAAATTGCATTCAGGTATCTGCGCGCCAAGGGGCGTGGTTTCGGCAGCGTGGTTTCTTGGGTATCTTTGCTGGGGATTGCATTGGGCGTTGCAACGCTTATCGTTGTTATGTCGGTTATGGGTGGTTTTCATGATACTTTACTTTCGCGTATCGTTGGTATGAATGGTCATGTTGTTGTTTATCATCAGGACGGCGCAATCAAAGACTTTGATTACTTGATTGAAAAGATGAAGGACAATAAAGTTGTCGCAGCCGCAACAACAGACATAGTTCCAGTTTTGGAAGGCCAAGTCATGATTTCCGCAAATGGAAACAATTCCGGCGCCATGGTTCGCGGAATCAGAATGAGCGATTTACAGCATAAATTCCAAACTGGTACGAAAATTTACGGCACACCTATATCCGATGTGAAAGATGGACAACTGGTAATGGGCGCGGCCTTGTCCAGAAATTTAAGATTAACCCAAAATGATCCGGCAACGCTTATCAGCGCAAATGGCGGCACAGCAACTGCATTTGGGACAATACCACGGATTCAATCTTATCCTGTGGCGACTACTTTTTTTGCTGGAATGTATGAATATGATTCCGGATATATTTTCATGCCGCTTGAAACTGCGCAAAAGTTTTTGGACTCATCTGATGGAGTTTCGCACATAGATTTATTTTTAACCGACCCAAACAAAACAACCCAGGTGCGCGATGCATTGGCCGCCAGTCTGCCCACGGGATTTATTGTGCGTGATTGGCGGGATCTAAATCGTGGATTTGTCGGCGCCCTGCAGGTTGAATCAAATGTTATGTTTTTGATTTTGCTTTTAATCGTGATTGTTGCAGCGTTTAACATTGTGTCGTCTCTTGTAATGCTGGTAAAAGACAAATCGCGTGACATTGCTGTATTGCGCACATTCGGTGTGTCCCGTCGCAGCATGATGAAAATCTTTATCCTGTGCGGCAGCAGTATCGGGATAATCGGCGCAGCTTTTGGAACAATACTGGGGATCTTGGTTGCAAAATATATTGAACCAATACGGCAGTTTTTCCAATGGGCGACCGGTCGCGACCTGTTCCCGGCGGATTTATATTTTCTATCCGAGCTGCCGTCAAAAATAGAATTCTGGGATGTTGCAGGAATTGCATTTGTTGCGATTGCATTGGCGTTTTTGGCAACGCTTTACCCTGCATGGAAGGCGGCAAAAACAGATCCCGTGGAAGTTTTAAGGAACGAATAAAATGGCAGCATCAATACTAAAATCTTTATCATCTGTGAAAAAGCGCGCCTCGGTCTTGTCGGTTGCTGGAATCAGAAAATCGTTTATCGAAGGCGGACAGCCTTTGCATATCATGCGTGGCGGCGGATTTGATTTGCTGCGTGGTGAAATTATCGCGCTGGTTGGGCCATCTGGATGTGGTAAATCAACTTTACTGCAATGTGTGGGATTGCTGGAAAAACCCACCGGTGGGCAAATTGTAATTGCCGGCATTCCAACAAATAAAATGTCCGAAGACCAGCGCACCGCAATGCGGCGCACTAAATTGGGTTTTGTTTATCAGCGACATAATTTGTTGGAAGATTTTACCGCACTTGAAAATGTGATGTTGCCAATGCTGGCGAATGGAATTGATGAGGACGTCGCTTGTACTCGCGCACAAAAGTTGTTAAAGGCTGCAAATGTTTTACATCGCGCCGACCACAGGCCTGCCGAGATGTCTGGTGGTGAACAGCAACGCACCGCGGTCGCGCGCGCGCTGGCAAATGATCCTGAAATCCTGCTGGCGGATGAACCCACAGGCAGTCTTGATCCCGCGCATGCCACGAATGTTTTTGATTTACTTCTTTCGCTGACCAAGCAGACACATATGTCAATGTTGTTTGTGACTCATGACATGAATCTGGCCAAACGCGCCGATAGAATTATTACTATCAATGATGGAATTGTCGGCTAGCGCACACGCTTAATCATTTGCACGCGCCAAGTCATCATAAGCCTTGTACTTTGGGTCACTGGTGTCAAAATACTCATACGGCTCGGCGTCTTTGGAATAACGTCCAAATAATTCAGATACTTTTTGCACTGACGAATTTATCATGGCTTGGGCTTGGTCGCCAGAATACTCAATCAACTTTACATTGTTGTTTTGCAGCTGCAAAAATTGCATCACCTTTGCGCCGCGCATAAACGCTTCCAGTGGAAGTTGGGGCATATTACCCTGCTCCAGTTGTGATTTGTTTGGGACGCTGCCCGTTTTAATGTCCAGAACCACGCTGTCCCAAACGCGGTCAGCTTTCGCGCGAACAATGCGACCCGCGATTTTTGTTTCCAGCTTGATTTCTGATTCGCCGCCATCCGATGCATTCAGCATTTGCAAAATTGCTGGTGCAATTTGGGTAAAGCGTTTATGCCAGAAATAAAATACTACACTTCCCTGGGGCAAGATTTGCCGCGCGGCCGAATCCAGCTGAGAAATAATTTCCGAAATCATTTGATCTGTGGTCTTTGCTTTTTCTATTTTGTAATTTTCAATTACTAAATGAACAAGTATTCCAAACTCTTTGGGACCAGGGCCAACCCACCAATCATCTTTGGGCTTTAATCGCAAAATGTGCTGAGCATAAAAAGCGTATGGATTATGAATTAATAATTCAAGTTCTGTTACATAAACCGCCGACCAATCCATGGGCGGCATTGGCGCAGATAAATCCAGCGGGACAAGCGAAACATTATCGCGCGAACGAACAGATTGTAAAAAATCTATATCCTGTTCTGCCATGGGCTTTGCATCTTTATCAGCAACGCTGATTCTGGAAAGAAATCTGGATTCAGTCGTCTGCGCACCACCAGCATTTTTGGATCGCAACCAATAAACATTTTTCCCACAAGAAAGATTTATAAAATCCAACGCCATCAGCGACACCTTGTGCTGCGGTGGGGGCAGACCAATCTGCTGCGCAGCGCGTCGCGGCAACCATGGGTTTTCATAACCAAGCGCTGGGAACATACCTTCGTTCAGACCGGTCAATATAATTACATCTGCCGATTGCATCCTGGATTCAATGGTGCCCAAAACGCGCACAGACGCATCATCATGCAAGTTTGGACGAATCTGGACGGACGACAAAGCATCCAGAACAACTGCACGTGCATCCATCGCACTTGGTGCAATTCCATGGCGAACAAAAATGTCAGAAACTTCTTTTAATTTTTCAATTATCGGTAAATCTGATTCGGAAAATTCCAGATTAAAACTATCAATAAATTCAAATAAATTTTTTATTTCCCCATGCCGCGAATCAGATGCTTCATCAAATTTATTCAAGATTTGACGACCAAATAAAGTCATCCCGCCACTTAATCCACCAGAAAAATCCGCGTTCAATGCGCGGCGAGCAAATGACTCACGCAAACGTTGATTTCCGGCAGCATCAGGGGTTATAACCAAAACTGATTTGCCAATCGATTCTGCACGCGCCGCAATTTCGGCCGCAACTTCGGCCTCTTCGGCCTCGCGCGCGCAATCTATGCGGGTAAAGGATGAAGTATGAGGGATGAGGGATGACGGAGTATTACTGAAAGCCGAATTAAAAAACTCTATGTTTGATTCACCAACATCAATTTCTTGAACTTCATCGGGACTAACCCCTATTCGGCGTAAAAATTTATATTCCGAATAATAAGGATTGCAAATTTCTAACTCCTCACCCTTAGCTTCTAACTCAACTATCTTACCCGGTAAAATAATTATCCCATTTGGCAGCGATGCGATATGGGTCATCAAATCCGCTGTCGCAGGAACGGACGCGGTGCTGCCACAAACAATTACTTTGCCAAGAAAACTATGATTCGTCCAAGCACGAATGTCGGCATTTCGTTTTTGCGCGCTGGTTATTTTCCCGGGAAAAATTGTTGGTAAAACATTGTCGGCCAACGAAAGAAATTGTGCCTTTTTCTGAAAATGATTGGCAAATTTTTCATCAACCAATTCCAACCAATTTACACTCTGTGGTTTTTGGTTTTCATTTTCAATATAATCCTGCATTTGGACCAGATTCCGTGCCACTGGCAAAACAGATGCGATTGATTGACCTTCGGCTGCGGATAATAATTTAGCCAAAACCAAAACTCGCTCTTGATTGGAAACAACCCAGGCGTCCGCAATCGGATTTTCATCCTCTTCATCACTTTCGCCCAATGCAACCAGTTGAGGCAACAGAACCGAGCCGCCACAGCGCTGGGCTACAAATTTTTCCACCGCACGAATTGCGCGTCTGCTGGGCAAAAAAATCACATCATTTGCAAAATCGCGACCAGACAAAAAATACCACAGCGCTTCGCAAAGCATTGCTGGATTTGATGCACAGAACAAATTTTTATTTAAAATCAATGATTTGCCTGATGTTTTTTATTCCAATATTTTTTTCTGCCGAAGTTTCCAAAATCTCTGTAGATGCAGCTGGGCGTGGCTTTGATAGAATTTCAGATTTAATTTGCGCGATTTTTTCCTTGCTTGATTTATCAATTTTGGTCAACGTAATTTGATAGCGAATTGCATTCGCATCGCAAAAATCCAAAATTTCTAAATCCGATTTTTTTACCTCGTGCCGCGCATCTATCAAAATAAAAAGTAATTTTAACTGACCACGAGTCAAAAGGTATTCTTCCAATCGCGCCAGCCACATTGCTGCCTGGTCTTTGGATATTTTTGCATATCCATAACCAGGCAAATCCATAATTGCCAATTTATCATCAAAGTTAAATAAATTTAACGTTTGTGTTCGTCCCGGCGTTTTAGAGGTACGCGCAATAACGCTGCCCGCAATGGCATTAATAAGAGACGATTTGCCAACATTGCTGCGCCCGACAAAGGCGTATTCGTGAAATTGCGCCCGAGGCAACGCCCGAACGACTTCAAAACTTCCAATAAATTTTATCATTTTTTTATAGCCATTTTGTATGCTTCTTTTTTTGACAACCCAGTGAGTGCAGCTATTTGGTTGGCTGTGTCCTTGGTTGAATTTGCTGCAACATCACGAACAATTTCGGAAATCTCGTCATCGCTCATTTTGACTTCTGGTGCGGGTTCAACCACGATAACAATTTCACCCCGCCAATTATCACGACTTTTTAATTCTGATGGATATCCAATAATCGTTTCTTCGTGAATTTTTGTAATTTCACGAACAATCGCGACGCGACGCTCTGGCATTACATGCGCCATTACAGCCAATGTATCTTGCGTTCTATTCGGGCTTTCATAATAAACCAAAGTGTGCCGGATTTTATTATCTTCGCGCAGATGTTTTTCATCCTTGAAAAATCCACAAAAGGTAAATTTATCTGTTGGAAACCCAGATAAGGCAAGTGCGCTGACCGCAGCAACCGGGCCCGGCACAACAAATACAGACAACCCCTGCTCTCGACATAACCGCACCAAGCGAAATCCCGGGTCACTGATTGTTGGCATTCCCGCGTCTGACACCAATGCAACTGCTGCACCTGGAATCATCCCTGCCAGAACTGGTGCGCCATCAACGCTGCGCCGCCCTGCAATCATGTCGGCAATTTTTTCAGCCATTTCACGTTCATTATGATCATGAATTGCAATTCGTCGCGTTTTAATGTCAAAGTGAGATGCCAGCTTAGCAAAGACTCTGGTATCCTCGGCAGCAATTAAATTAGCGTCGCGCAATGTTTCAATCGCCCGCGGCGCCATGTCGCCCAAATTACCAATGGGGGTTCCGACAATGTAAAGACCTGATTGCATTTCGGCTCCTTTTGTTTTATTATTGCACTAGATTTAGGGATTTTCAATGTTTATAAAAAAAATTGTACCTGTTTTTCTTTATCTGCTGCCTGTTGCTTGGTTGGCTGGCTGCGTCAGCACCAGCCCTATTGAAGTTGGCGATGCGATAGACCTGGATTCACCCAGCAGTGGCATGGGTGGGCCAAAAACAATCGCAGTGCTGCTGCCCGAATCAGAAATGGGAAATTCTGTTAAAACCAGCATACAAATGGCATTATTGCAAAGACGTGCTGATGATATAAATGTGCGATTCATGGATTTATCTGGTTCGCGTGAAACAAAAGAAATGCAAATTGATGCTGCACTGGGCACACGGCCAGATTTAATTATCGGCCCAATTTTTGCCGAAGACGTTGATTTGCTGCGCGAATTAAAGCCATCAAATACTGCTGTGCTGTCTTTTACTTCTGATGCAAGCGCATTGGGAAATGGAATTATGACTATGTCGCTGATACCGGCACAAAGTGTCGAGGCAATAGTGCGTCGCATGGCAGATGAAGGTAAAAAGGAAGTAATGATTCTGGCCCCAGACAATGCGTCTGGTTATATCATGGGAAATGCAGCGTTGGATTCTGCGCGAATTTACGGGTTGCGGACGGCTGGATTTTATTATTACACCCCAGGCGACATGGACAGCATGAAGCGGACGGCTGAAAACGCAACAATGTTTAACGCACGTGGTGATGCAAATATACGTGCAAAAGAAATTCTTTCCGACATTTTATTAAAACAAAATGTTTCCGCCGAAGACAAAGCCATGGTTGCAAACCAACTGGAAGATCGCAATAAAGCAGACACTATTGGCGATGTTCCATTTGACGCAGTTTTATTCCTGGGCAATGCTGCGGACTCCAAGGCACTTGGTTCATTTATGCGTTATTTTGATGCATCGGCCAAAAAGGTAAAATTCTTTGGTACTGCAATGTGGGACAATGATGTTATGTTTCGCGACATGACGATGAGTGGCGCCAGCTTTGCCGCATTGCCCGCGATTTCACCAGAATTTGCCAATGCTTATCGGTCTGTTTCTGATAAAGAACCAGAAAGAATCAGTCCAATGGGATACGACGCGGCAATGCTGGCTGTGCGGGCTTTGCATGCAGATCGTGGCGCGGCCGAGTTCTTGATTGACCCATCGGGATTTCGCGGATTGGATGGTTTGATTCGCCTGCAACCTGATGGCATGTCACAAAGAGCTTTGCAGATTATGACCCTGGATGGCAGTGGCATACCAAAGGTTTCCGAAATGGCTGCAACTAATTTTATAAAACCATTGTATCAAACAAGCGGACAAAATAACGCACGGCGCACAGAAATAAAAATTTCATCAGGAATAAATCCAATAGATTATTTACGCCTTCCCGACAGCTTGCGCGGTAATTATAAAGCAAAAACTTATCGACAAAACAAAGAAGAAGTTCCACAACCAGAAACGCAAAGCGAAGAAATTATTGTTTTGCCCGAAGATAGCTCGGCCCCAGTTTTAACCGATCCAGATTTTCAACCTATGGAATTGGATTCTGTCAGCAGAACTTTGGTAGATGAAGTTAAAGTAAGATAAGATTATCAGCTTTCTAAAATGTCTTGCAATTCTTTCATGTCAGCTGGCAATTTAGATTTGAATTTCAGCATTTCACCAGTTATTGGATGTTTTAATTCTAAAACTTCGGCATGCAACATTTGCCCATGATGCGTTTTTACAAATTCTAATAATTCTGGATTTTTTATACTGCCCAGTCGCGTCGTACCGCGGCCATAAAGCGGGTCGCAAATAACCGGAAAGCCATGTGCAGAAAGATGCACGCGAATTTGATGAGTCCGTCCAGTCAGCAAAGTGCAACGCAGTTTAGAAATCCCCTCTTCCGCCCATGCATCAATTACTTCCGCCTGGGTTTGTGCTGGTTTACCACCAATTTTTAACATGGTCATCTTTTGACGATTGCGCGCGCTGCGTCCTATATTTCCACTGATGTCGGCGGTTGTCCAATTTGGAACACCCCAGATAAACGCAATATACTTTCTGGTTAAATCGTGCCAGGCAAATGTTTTGGTCAATGATTTATGCGCCGCATCAGACTTTGCAAAAATCACAATTCCACTGGTATCTTTATCCAAACGATGAACAACGCCTGGACGCATTTCTCCGCCAGATGATGACAGATTGGTATGCGACAAAACACGTTGAACCAAAGTATCGGTTTCACGCCCCGCGCCTGGATACATCGCAACGCCGCGCGGCTTATTCACCACAATAACATCATCGTCTTCGAACAAAACATCCAATTTAAATTGATTTTTTTTATTTACAGCAGGTAATTGCTTTTGCTGTTTTTCTGGAATAATCACTTGGATTTCATCACCCAGCTTTATTTTATCAGAAAATTTTATCTCGCCGGTATCTGGCAATCTTTTAACAGAAAATTTTTGTATTTCGCTGCGTGAAAATTCTGGCATAAGATATACCAAAAACTTATCCAGACGCAAACTAACATCAGATTCTTTTGCAATAAATGTTCTTGTATTATTCATCCCAGTTTTTCCCTTTGACGCAATCATTCAATTTAATAGAAATTAATCGTCCTTGACCTGTTATCTGACAAGTTATGATTCCTGTGGTCCGATTTTGAGAATCTTGACGCTGGGCTTCGCGCCAGGCAAAACGTAATTCAGTCGGACGTTGCACACAGCTGATATACATTTTTGCCTTTTCATCTGTGCCTGAAATTCTGCTGGGTGAAATCCATGCGCGCGCGGTTTGAGCCTGACCTATACATGGAAAGCCATCCAGAAAATATAATTCCATCCCGTTATTCCCGATTGATTTATCCCGGATAAAAGACAAATCAAACTGACCATAGCGCAGACCTGTAACACTTTCCCAATCTGTGCTGGTGGAAAATATACTTGGTCTTTGCAAGACAACATCGTCAGAGTGCGCACTGCCAACAGAAACAACTAATGCGATAACCAATGATGAATAATGAATAATGAGTTTTTTAAGCATTTTAATCATTGTTCTTTTCCTATGTTTTATCATTTATTAAATTCCACCGAGATTTTATCCACCCCTTCCGGGACATTATGAACTTGGACTGAAAAATTTGCCTCTTCCCCCGCGTCCAGCAACGGCGCCGGTGGCGCGAATTTTTCAGATGAAATTTCCATACCTCGATTATCTTTCAGCGACACAATCAAATCTGGAACGCCATATAATTTTTCCGACTTGTTAGAAACAACGCCAGACACAATCAAAATTTCATTCGCGCGAACAGCCGAATTCATTCGGACAGACAATGCCTCGTTTGTGTGTGGAATCCAAAGCAGCAAAGCAACAAGTGAAAAGACCGCCAACAATAAAACAAAGCACGACAAAATAAAAATCCAAAATCGCGAATTTTTTTCACGCGTCGGCGCGCGCCATGTGCAACCACACACCGCGCACTGAAATAAACGGCAATTCTGGTTGCGCACAGAATACTCAACTTTACAAAACGGGCATGTAACTTTCATATATTTTATTCTACACTGCCCTGGTCTAATTTCAAGCGGTTATATTTTATCATAACCTTGCTTTGGATTTCGCCCAGTGCACGCGCATAATCGGATACGGTCGCATTATTATTTGCGGCCACTTGGCTGATTATTGTTTCTGTGGTTGTTTTTGGACTTTTTGATTCGGCGCGAATTGCATTTTTCATCATTTGATTCAGCTGTCCAGCAGAAACATCGAAAAATTGGGCATCCCCTGATTTCAAGTCCCAATAATATGCCCTATTATCTGGATCTTCCATGCGCTCGGTCACAACAATTTTCGGGGCGACCGATCCGCTATATCCAACTGTTGCTATGCGCGCCGTTATACGACCACGGGTAATGTCTATGGTCTGCCCCACTTTCAGAATTGCTGGCTTCTCGCTGCCGCCAACAGAAAGTCCGTTCAGATTCAGATCGCCGACCCAAAGTTCAGCTGTATCCAATCTAGTCAAGCGCGCTTCGCCATTTAAAAACATTTCCGAGCTTATCTGCGCATTTCTTGAATCAGATGTCATTGCGCCCATTACCATGGCTTCGCCCGATACGTTCAGTGCAGATTCGAAATTTGCGCGCGGCGTAATCTGTACTTTTCGTGCAGAAATTAAATTCGCACGCAGAATTTCTGTGAAATCTGCGCTATACGAATCTATTTGCTGGGCATCATTTATGCCATACCCACCCATAGAAAGATCGCTGGCCATTGATCCATCTAGCGGCTCATTTGACGGCAATCTCCAAAGAAAATCACCGCCAGACAAAATTGTACCTGTACTTTCTACTACCGAGTCCTTGCCAAATTGCGCATCAAAAATACTTGTCTTGCTACGCCACGTTCCGAATGCGCTGTATGCCTCGTTTCGCTCTACAAATCCTGAGCCCTCACCCCCAAGCTCTGCAATTTCGCGTGTTCGCACAGGCGATATATCCGCAGAATCAAATATAACCATACCGGATAAAACTGCACGTCCGCTTGCATCCTTGGATTTTATTATACGGGCTTGGAACTTGTCATAATTTTTTGGAATGTTTCCGTATTCAACCAGGTCGCGCATTCGCACGCGCGTAACGGCCGATCCGGTCGGTGCCAACAATTCGCGTTTTCGCGCATCCATATAACGTTCCAATGCATCGCGAGTCATCGCAATGTCGCGCGCTACGCTTACATTTTCAGCGCGATGTGTGCGATCATCTAATTGCCGCAGAACAAAAGGTAGTGCAGCCGACGCAATAGCCAAAGACAAAAGTATTTCCAGCATCATTCCGCCACGCGAACGACAATCGGAATTTGATGAAACTTTTTCACCCATAATATATTTATTATAAAAATTCTTTAATTTTTCATTCACAGATTTTTCCATCCGCTTTTCATTATCTGGGCAACATCTTTTGTGTTTGGAACACCCAACACTTCACCTAATTCCTTTCCACTGGATTTATACAATGTCAGCGTGGAAAATTTTGGACTGCTTGATGATGGAAAGCCCCAACTTCCCAGTTTTATTGGCACACCGCTGGTGGAATATAACAACTCACTTGAAATTGTTATTCCATAACCACTGGCAAAAAACATCTGATCTGCAAAAATATACGGCGTTGCAACCGAGTTCGCACGCACCCCCGCAAAGCCACTTATACTGCGCGCGGTTTCTGCACGAACCACCATATCTCGCTGGACATTAACCGGCCCATTTACATTTACTGAATCTGCAACAACATCTCCGCGTGAAGACCACTGCGCACCAGCAAGAACGCCCGATCCTTTTAATTTTCCGGCTGTGATTTTTCGCAGTCCATTAACATCCCCATTCACGTTAATCGAACCAAAGATTGCTTTGGACGCATCAATGGACGCGCCTTCGGGAAAATAAATTTCGGACGTCTGAATATGTGGAGTTTCAATAAACCAAAGGTTCGAATTTGTTGCATTCAATGTTTGAGCTGTTATTTTTCCAATGTCAAAAATGCTATGTTTTGCCATATTCAGATCGCGACGCATGGTGTTCAATTCTGCATCATCCAAATAAGTTCTGTGCAAGTACTTGTATGCATCATCATCGCCCAAAATGTCCGAAATTCTAAAAATTAAATCGCCATCTGTAAACAGCTCGGAATAAATACTCCAGCCGGCTGAACTGGAAGCATTTCCACCCGCGCTGGCAACAGCAGCATCAGAACCCAGATTCTTTGCAATGTTTGCAACGCGTGTTTCGGTTATGCCAACAGGACGGAACGCCAAATAGGCATTTATAACCGAGCCACCTGAACCATCTCGCTTTTCAATAAATCCAGCATATGGGTACAACAGCCGATTGTCGCCAGTCCCCATAACAACAACTTCCTCTTCATCAAATTCTATCTGTGCGGTCGATGGCCAATCCGACTGATTCTTGCGAACATAGGCCATTACTGGATCATGCCATGCCAAAACTCGGTTTGCTTCGGTGGTATCTGCGATGTTGTGACTCATTTCTATCGCACTATTATAAGCAAAAGGCAGAACGGCACCGACAACAGCGATTGCCAGTAAAGTTTCCAATAATCCCGCACCTCGCTGACAGAGTAACGAATTATGAACGACAGGGGATGAAGTCTTTTCACCCAGGATATATTTTTTGTAAAAATCCTTTAATTTATCATTCATCATTTACACTTATCACCCACAATTACTGCCTCCGTCTAACATGCATTGTTTTATATTTATGCGCCGCTCCAGACGCTGCCAGAAAACGAACTGGCACACAATGTTTTGCGCAGCCGATTTGGAATTATATGTCGGGGCCGATGACAGCGAAGAAATTATATTTCTGCAACCAATCAGAGTACCATCATCGGCGGCTGGATTTTTAAGTATCTCAAATGCGTCGTTATTTATAGTGTCAGATAAAACATCTGTCAGGACAGAAACACCAGCTGGCCTAATGTCCAAAATCACTGCGCCATCAGATCCCGACAGCAAGGCGCTGGAAACCTGGTCGCGCAGTGTAATAGATGCGGCGCTGAGCGTTCTTGTCTCGACACCACTTTTTGTTGAATACGTTAATTCATCTTTATCTATAAACACATCCTGACCGCGCGAAGCATTTATAAAACCATTGATTTCAAGATGTTCGGTGTCTATTGAAACATTATTCAAAATTACATCGCTGTGAATGTCCCAATCATACATTCCGATAAATCCTGATCGACCGACCGCCATTGATAATGAATTAATCGAGGTCGACCCAGCATCAACTGCGCCTGGAATTCCATATTTGAAAAGAGTTTGCGCAGACAAAGATTTTGCATTCAGATCGCCCTTGGAAATGTTCAATGCATTTGCCCCATCCCGCGTCTGAAATACTGCGCGCGTGGCGGATACCAGCTCTATCTTATTCTTAAATTTTCTTTCATCGCTGGAACCGGTTATGGATAAAGTGCCAAAGTTTGCGGTGCCCAGCTCGGCATTCCTTGCGGAAAGCGAGGTGCTGTTTTTCACAGACATCCCTCCCATAGAAAGATCAATGTGAAACTTGTTTCTGGCAGAATCATTTGCGCTGCGTCGAATCAATTCTGAAAAATCATCATCTGCTGGAACCAAAATATAAACGGCCGCGGAATCTGGTTTTATACCAAAATCTTTAAGGGATTTTTCCCAGCCGCCAATTCCATGCAAAACTCCATCATTATCAGCAGATGCTGCATCAGATCCGATTCGCGCCATTAACTCGCGGCGCTTTATATCTGAAATTTTGCCATCCTGCAGAACTATCAAGGCCAAAACACCAGAATCGTTTTTTGATGTCAAAAGAGAGATTTTTTGTTGCGCCGTGGTCAACGGGACAAAACCCAATGGCAAACCGAAAGGCTCCAATAAATCGGAAAATTCATCACCCGCAATGTTGCGTGGACCATAAACAATGCTTGATTTGTTCGCGCGGACAAATTGACGGGCAGCGCGGGCGGCGGTTTCAGCCTGGCGTGCGATTGCAGCCATGGCAGCATCACTTTTTCGCGCGGACAATTTTGGCGCCATAAAAGACATAAATGACATCACCAAGGCGATTGCCAGCAAAGCTTGCAGCAAAAAATTTCCGCGCATATCGCTTTGCAAAAAACATCCCTCCTACATTGGCTATAATAGCCAGAAAAAAAAATTATTGCAATCGGTTTTCATGCAGTGTAAAATGCTGACAGAGCAAGGTATTTAATAGATTTCTTGCAGTTATTTCCACATTTATAAAAAGAAAAACAATGCAAAATAATACTAATAAAAAACAAATGTCTGTTGGACTTATGATTCAGCGTTGTCATCGCTGGCGGCAAAGACGCAAGCAATATATGGACCAGGCGCGCCAAACACCCGACCCGGTAGAACGCGAACGTATCCTTCAGATGGCCGAGCACTATGGCCGTATTGTAAATGATGAGCAATGCAAGATAGACACCAGTCGCGATCCTCGCGATAAAAGCGCGATTGCGGCCGAAACTGACGATAAGATGGACGACGAAGAAAACGGGTTTCCTGATTTCATTTCACAATTATAAGGGGGTGTCATGCTGGACATAAAATTTATTCGCGAAAATCCTGAAAAAGTAAAATGGGCCTGTAAAGCCAAGGGATTTGATGATAATACCGATACTATTTTGGAACTGGACGCGCGCGTTCGCGTGTTGAAAACCAACACCCAGGCAAAAACCGCTGAAAAAAATAAAATCACTGCACAAATCGCAACTGCGAATGCAGATGCGCGCACTCCATTGGTTGCTGAATCCAAAAAAATTGGTGCTGAAATTGCAGATGAATTACAAGAATTGGCAACAGCAGAATCCAATCTGAATGAATTACTTTTATCTGTTCCACAAATCCCCAGCGACAATGCGCCACAGGGCGTAGATGAAGGCGGTAATATAGAGGTTAAACGCGTTGGTGATGTGCGTGAATTTTCTGGATTTACACCGCGCCCTCAATGGGAATTATTGGACATGAATGGTTGGTGGATGCCTGAAAAAATTTCTGAAATTTGCGGCACCAGAACTTACGCCTTGATGGGCGAAGCTGCCGAACTTGATTTGGCGATACAAACATTTGTGATACAAAAACTGATTGCCAAAGGGTTCAAGTTTATCCAGGTTCCAGCAATAGTAAAAACAAAGCCTATTTTTGATGCTGGACACTTTATGGGCAGCAATCCATCTGTTATGGAAAATGATGTTTTTGCATTGACGAATTTTGACAGATGCTTGGGCGGCACGGCTGAAATTGTTTTGAACTCGCTGCACAGCAATGAAATTTTTGGTGAAAACCAATTACCAATTAAATACGCAGGCTTCAGCGAATGCTTTCGCAAAGAGGCCGGCGCGGCCGGTCGTGACACCCGTGGAATTATGCGAATTCATGAATTCCACAAGGTTGAACAATATGTTTATTGTACGCCAGAGCAATCAGATGAAATGCACGAACATTTGTTAAACAACCTGTGCGAAATTATGGCTGATTTGGAATTGCCTTATCGCGTTCTGGAATGCTGCACTGGCGACATGGGATTTAACAAAGTTAAAATGAACGATGTCGAGGCTTGGGTCCCCAGCGAGGGTCGCTATCGCGAACTGGGCAGCTGCTCGTCCATTGGTCAATTCCAAGCGCGCAGAACAAATACGCGCTATCGCGAAAATGTCACGAACGATGTCAAATTTTGCGCAACATTAAACAATACTGGAATTGCTCTGCCCCGTGCTATCGTACCAGTTATTGAAAATCATCAAAATGCAGATGGCAGCGTAAATATACCAAAGGCATTACAATCGCTAATGGGTGGACGTAAAAAAATAGGTGGATAAAAATGGCAAAAATTGATTCTTTGATTCAGAAACATGTATTTGAAACGATTAATTATCTTTTGGATTCTTCTGTTAATGAATTGTATAAACCAAAACTAGCAAATCAAAATACAAAAATGAAAGATTTACAGATAATTTGGGATACTTTATTTTTCTCTCATTTCCAAGTTTATATTGGCGCTGAAATAGACATGAACGACTTTTGGGCTAAAAACAAAGTTGCTTCACTTACAATAAAAGAGTTTAAGAGTTTAGTTCTAAGAAAATACATGTTTATCCAAAAAGAAACTCAAAAAGCTATACCACAAAAACGCCTTATCAATGCCATTATGGACCAATATGAAACATTTACCCCTGCCGCATTGATTGAATTAAAAGCTTTTATTAAAAACAACTCTAAAAAAAGATAACTAAAATATAAAAAAACACAATCCGGCGTTTGCCGGATTTATTTTGTATATCTGCTTGAAAACTCATATTTTTTGCTGTAACATGCGCGGCGCACAAGAATTTATAACCATAAGAAAGTCAAAATGAAAATTCGTAATATAGCAATAATCGCACACGTTGATCACGGAAAAACCACCCTGGTTGATAATATGCTGAAACAGGCCGGCACTTTCCGTGAAAACGAACGTGTTGCAGATCGCATCATGGATAGCGGTGATTTGGAACGCGAACGCGGGATTACTATTTCTGCAAAACCAACCAGTGTTCTGTGGAAAGATTATAAAATCAACATTGTTGATACGCCCGGGCACGCTGACTTTGGCGGTGAAGTTGAACGTATTTTAAGTATGGTTGATGGTGTGGTATTGCTGGTTGATTCGTCCGAAGGACCATTGCCACAAACAAAGTTCGTATTGTCCAAGGCATTAAAATTGGGGCTGCGTCCTATTGTTTGCATCAATAAAGTTGATAGACAGGATGCGCGCGCTGACGAAGTTCTCAGCGAAACATTTGACCTGTTTGATAAACTTGGTGCGACAGATGCACAATTAGATTTCCCATATTTGTATGCTGTTGGTCGTGACGGATGGGCAGTGCGTGAAATGACTGATGAACACAAAGATTTAACACCATTGTTTCAACTTATCATTGATCATGTGCCTGCGCCTGATTGCGGGGCATCTGGAAAATGCGAACTGAACGCTCCTTTCCGCATGCTTGCAACGACGCTGGAAGCAGACCCTTATGTAGGCAGAATTTTAACTGGAAAAATAGAATCTGGAACCGTGCGTGTTGGTCAAGCGGTCAAGGCAATCAATATGCAAGGCGCGTTTATTGAAAATGCTAAAATAACAAAAATCATTGAACATCGTGGTGTTGAAAAAATATCACTTGAAAATGCCAGTGCTGGGGATATTGTTGTTATTGCCGGATTTGGCAAAGCGACCGTTGCGGACACTTTGTGTGATCCATCTGTAAGCGAACCTATTGATGCATTACCAATAGATCCACCAACGCTGACCATGACATTTTTTGTGAATACCAGCCCATTGGCTGGACGCAGCGGTGGTAAAAAATTAACCAGCCGTATGATTGGCGAAAGATTATTTAAAGAAGCGGAAACAAACATTGCGTTGCGCGTGGTACAAAGCGCTAATAATGAATCTTTTGAAGTATCTGGTCGTGGGGAATTACAACTGGGAATTTTGATTGAAACAATGCGCCGCGAGGGTTTTGAGCTTTCTGTATCCCGCCCACGCGTTGTTTTCCAAAAAGACGAAAATGGAAATGATCTGGAACCAATCGAAGATGTCGTAATTGATGTTGATGACGAATTTTCCGGCGTTGTTATTGAAAAAATGACCAAGCGCAAAGGGATGATTACAGAAATGAAACCATCTGGCGTTGGTAAAAGTCGTATAACTTTTTCGGCACCTTCGCGCGGATTGATTGGTTATTTATCAGAATTTCGAACCGATACTCGTGGCACTGGAATTATGAATCGTATATTTGATAAATATGATTTTTATCGCGGCGATATAGAAGCGTATCGTCCAGGAGTATTGGTTTCTATGGAAAATGGTGCGGCAGCAACATACGCCTTATTTAACATACAGCCGCGCGGAACATTGTTTATTGAACCACAGACTCTGGTTTACAGCGGAATGATTGTTGGTGAACACACCAAAGAAAACGATTTAGAAATCAATCCGATCAAGGGTAAAGAACTGACAAACATGCGCAGTGTTACGGCTGATGAAAAATTATTCCTGGCCCCACCGCGTCGTATATCGCTGGAAGAAGCGCTTTCTTATATCCAAGATGATGAATTGGTAGAAGTTACTCCACAAATCATCAGACTTCGTAAAAAGGAACTTGATTCTAACATACGAAAGAAAACAAGAAAGAATTAAAAAAGCCGGCTTTGCCGGCTTTTTTTTACATAACTATCTGATTTGCTTTTGCAATTTTATCTATATCTTTCCAAACACATAATTGATTTTCCATATCGGAAAGTTTAATCATATTTGGTCCATCGCATGGCGCAGAATCTGGATTATCATGCACTTCGGTAAATACCGCCGCAACACCAATCGCCAATGCCGCGCGCGCGATAACAGGTGCAAGGCGGCGATCGCCACCAGATGTGCATCCACTGGATGCCGGCTGTTGAATTCCATGCGTTGCATCAATTACAACTGGCGCGTCCAATGCAGACATCCATGGAATACTGCGCATATCAACAACATAATTGTTATAACCAAAACTGGTGCCGCGTTCACACAGCAAAATGTTTTGATTTCCAGAATCATACATTTTTCCCAATGTAGATTTCATATCCTGGGGCGCGGACCATTGTGGTTTTTTGACATTCACAGGCTTTCCTGTCTTTGCGGCCGCAACCAGCAAATCTGTTTGACGCGCCAGAAAAGCCGGAATCTGCAGCATGTCGACATGCGGCGCAATAATTTCTGCCTGATTTGGCAGATGAATGTCCGTTATGCAAGCGCACCCCAGTTTTTCACGAATTTCATCAAACACTTTCATAGCATAATCTAGACCGGTTCCACGTCCTGAAGACAATGATGTCCGGTTTGCTTTATCAAAACTGGTTTTGAATACAAAAGGTATTCCCAGTTTGTCGGTAATTTTCATCAGGTTTTCAGCCATAAACATTGCGTGGTCACGCGATTCCATGGCGCATGGTCCTGCAATCAAAACGAATGGCAAATCGTTTCCAAAAATAACTTTGTCTGAAATTTTTATGTGTTTCATTTTATAAACTTCCTTATTTCTTCCAGGTCCTGGGCTGTATTCACATCTGCTGGCGCGCGCGGATCCAGACGCGTATCATCAAGAATTGCGGTAAAAACGCTCATTCCGTTTTCCAAGAATCTCAGCTGTTCTAATTTTTCTGTTTGTTCTAATTCACCCACCGGCAGCGCGACAAAACGACGCAATGATTTCAAGTTATATGCATACATTCCGATATGCCAAAAAGCCTTGTCGATGCATCCCACCGCACGATTGAAAGGAATTGGACTGCGCGAAAAATACAAACAACGTCCAGTTGATTGAACCATTGCGGTTTTTACAACTGATGGATTCATAATCATATTTTCATCCACTATTGGTTGAACCGCGGTCGCCAAATCTGCGCCAGTTTTTTCCAAAATTTCTGCCAGATGCCGACTTATTTTTGGATTCACATTTACATCGTCGCCTTGGAAATTTATAACAAAGTCATAAATTTCGCCACGTGGGTCAATCGTATCCAAAGCCTGGGCTATGCGGTCTGTACCGGATGGACAATTTACATCGGTCATTACCGCGTTCGCGCCAAAGCCGCGCGCATGGTCAAAGTATTCTTCGTTATCAACTGCAATAAAAATGTCGGCCGGATTAAACTGGGTTGCGACAACTTCATAGACGCGATGCATCAATGATTTTCCGTTGATGTCGGCCAGGTGTTTTTTTGCCAATCTTTCAGACCCTGCGCGGCAGGGAATTATCACGCAAGTTTTCATTTTATAAACTCCAAAATTTCTGATGTTGTTTTTATTTCAGGAATGTGCGCCAAGTGGGGCGGTGCATCAGTTGTAAATTCGCTTCGCATGCGGATGACCTGCATACCTATGTTCAGGGCAGCTGGCAGATTATAAATTCTGTCATCTGCCAAAACTGATTCGCGCGGATCCAGTTTATATTTTTCGCAGCAGAATTTTAATAAATCTTCCTTGGCCGTGTCAGACATAAAAGTGCCATGCTGCACGCATTCTATATCCAAAAATGGCGCATCGGCAAATAAGCGTTTTAACAATTTTGTTTTTGTCGCCACATCAAAAGTCGCACTGGCTGTAACCTGTCTGATTCCGCGGCGGTTTAATTCCTGCAAAGTGGAAATTACATCTGGGTACAGCGGGCGATTATTGAAAAACTGCGCTGAATGGCAAAAATCATAATCCATCTGGTTGCCCAGAGTTGGATGAGTCTTTAATTCCACAGCGCCATATTTTGGCGAAACAGGAAGAGCCTGTGGCAAATCCTTGTATTCTAAATCCTTGAAAATTTCCCGATAATTCGGATGGTTTTTCAAGAAATTAAAATACGCAAAGTTCAGATCTGCCAAAACTCCATCTACATCCCAGAATATATTTTTAATTTTCATGACTATTCAGCAATGTCGTCCTCGGCTTCTGGACCGGTTGTCATTTCTTCGGCAATGCCCGCGGACTTTGCCATGATTTTATCCAACAATTCTTTTTGAACGCCAGTATTGTCTTTCAGCCATTGACATGCGTTTGCTTCGCCTTGACCAATACGTTCAGAATTATAGGAATAGAACGAACCCGCTTTTTCAATCAGATTCATTTTAACACCCATGTCCAGGATTTCCGACACGCGAGAGATTCCTTGACCATAAATAATCTTGAATTCAACAACACGGAATGGTGGCGCAACTTTATTTTTCACGACTTTTACGCGTGTCTCGTTCCCGACAATTTCTTCTTTATCTTTTATCTGACCAATGCGCCGAATGTCCAGACGGACCGAGGCATAAAACTTTAATGCATTTCCGCCACTGGTTGTTTCAGGACTGCCAAACATAACACCAATTTTCATACGAATCTGATTGATGAAAATAAGCAAGGTATTGCTGCGCGAAACGCTGCCAGATAATTTTTTTAACGATTGCGACATCAAACGTGCGGTTGTGCCAACATAATTATCGCCCATGTTTCCTTCCAGTTCAGCCTTGGTCACCAACGCAGCAACAGAATCGATAACAACAACATCTACCGCGCCAGATTTAATAAGCGTATCGGCAATTTCAAGCGCTTGCTCGCCAGAGTCTGGTTGTGAAATAATCAAGTTTGTAACATCTACGCCTAATTTGCGGGCATAAGACGGGTCAAGTGCATTTTCCGCATCAATATACGCGCAAGTGCCACCTTTCTTTTGTGCCTCGGCCACCGCGTGCAATGCCAGTGTTGTTTTTCCAGATGATTCTGGTCCATAAATTTCAACTATGCGACCCTTTGGATAACCGCCAATCCCCAACGCAATATCCAAACCCAAACTGCCGGTTGAGATGGCCTCTATGTTCTGTTGTGCCCCATCACCCATTTTCATAATTGCTTCTTTACCAAATTGTTTTTGAATTTGCGCCAACGCAGATTCCAATGCTGGATTTTTTGTTGGTACTGCTGACTCTTTTACCACTTCCTTTTTGGCCATAAAAATCTCCTTTATTTCATGGTTTCAGACTAGCAATTTTAACAAATTTTATCAACAGCTATTTTGGTACGGAATTTTTATCATGCTCGGTTGGTGTCATCATTACCAAAGCAGCCAAGACTGCGACACCGGCCGAAACTATCAGAACAACGCTGGTTACCCCGGTCAATGCAATAACGGCTGCACATATCATCGGGAATATGAATCTGGGGACATTATCACCAGTATTGTAAATTCCGATAAACCGCGATGCTTGTGATTTATTTACAGAATCAAAAAATAACAGATCTCGTAATGGCTCTATCATTGCAACGGCAAAATTCCACGCTACAAAAATAATCAGCAATGTATAACCTTTTACAAAAAAGCCCATTATGGCAAGTACTGCAAATATAAGGAATCCGGCAGATATACAAAGTTTATTACCAAATTTTTTCGCAATTATTGGCATCAATGTTGCCATCAGAATATATGGCACGGTGCATGCCGCCAAAACAAATCCCAAGATTTCTTTAGAAAACCCATTTTCTTCAACAATTATGATTGGCATATAAATGTTAGATATGATTGATAAAGCATAATAACCGCAATTTATCAAATATGCTTTACGTAAACCTGCGTTTTTAAAATATAAACGAATGTTATTTAAAATACTGCGCAAAGTTCTGCGCGGTATCAATTTTTTAATAGGCTTGTCTTCTGATACCAATCTGTAACTGCTGAAATATAATAATCCAGCAAACATTATTGCGCTTGCTACAAAATACGCAGACCTGTTTCCATATCTTTCTGCAACAAACATGGCAATAATGGGCGCGACCGCGGAGCCTATGTTCAGCCAGGTATAATACCGACTGCTTAGTCTGGCCATCCCTGGCCCCTTGGAAAAATCGGATAAAAATAATGGAATACATGCTCCGATAAGCAACCATGGCAGCCAAGAAACCTGGTCCAGAACAATAAAAGTTAATGGCTTGACCGAAAATGCCATCATAAAAGAAAACCCCCCGGCCACCAGCATTGAAGAATAAAATATTCTTCTTTTTGTAAATCGGCGAAAAAACTCACTGGTTGTAAGTGTCAACAAAATGACCAGACCATAAGACAAAGATATGTAAACACCGACGATAGAGCTGTTGTGGAAAATATCCATTAAAACCAATGCATAAACAGCCCCAATAACCGAATTACCAAAGCCATAAAACAAACCAAGATTCGCGAACGAAAATCCTGTCAGTGATTCCTTCATGGATATGTATTTTTCCGACGCCATTTTTTTCCTGTTTCTTTAATGATGATTTTATCATAAAATAGCAAAAAACAGGTGATGAAAATGCTTCCATACATAAAAATAACCAAGAATGGCCCTTACCTGCTTTTCGGGGCGAAAAAAATCAGTGAAAAAATCATCCTGACCGATGAAAACGGCATCAGTGTGAAATATGGCAACGGGGAAAGCTTTGAAATAAAAAGCGATCCGGTAGCATTGTGCCGTTGCGGCCTTTCACACAATGCGCCATTTTGCGACGGAAGCCATATATCTGCAAACTGGGACGGGACAGAAACAGCTAGTTTCAAGCCGATAATAGGGCAACAATCAGCCGAGTCGCTCAAAGGTCCGCAACAAACTCTGATTGATAATGAAAATTATTGCGCATTCGCGCGTTTTTGCGATCGCGGCGGACGGATTTGGAACTTGGTAATGCAGGGCGGCGATGCGGCAAACAAGTTAAGCGCCAAAGAGGCAAACCTGTGCCCATCAGGACGATTGATGATGTTTACTAATCAAGGTGAAAATCTGGAAGAATTATCCGAGCCTTTAATTCATACAATAGAAGATGACGGGTTAAAAATCAGCGGGCCACTTTGGATACGTGGCGGAATCAGTGTTGAAAGCGCATCTGGGAAATGTTATGAAGTGCGGCAAAAACAAACATTGTGTCGTTGCGGCGCCAGTGGAAATAAACCATTTTGCAATGGCGCGCATGCCGGTATAAAATGGAAAGCCGTAACAAAAAAATAATTCATTATTTGCCCAAACACAATTTACCGAACACAGAATCTGCAATTTCTGATGTACCAATAACGCCCAGAATTTGACCAATTTCATCGGCCGCACGGCTAACATGTTCGGCAAATAAATCCATGTTTTCTATTTGTTTTACTGCGTCGGTTAATTCTTTTTCCGCGGCAATTAAATGCGATTTTGTTCTTTCATTAACCGATATATTAGATTCCACACCATCCAGCATGGCATGCATTTTTTCTTTTATTAAATTCAACAAATCGTCTATACCATCACCCGTCAAAACAGAAACAAACAAACCATTTTTACCGGTGTTTTTAGATAAATCTGATTTATTATAAATTACAATTTCATTATCTTTTATATCGTTTTCCAATTTACATTCTGGACTTTGCACCCTTAAAATTAAATCTGCGTTTTGACTTTCTGCGTTTGCGCGCGCAATTCCTATTTTTTCAATTTCGTCTTCGGTTTCGCGCATCCCGGCGGTATCTGATATACGAACCAAGTATCCGTCCAAATCAATTTCTGCGGAAACGACATCGCGTGTTGTGCCAGGCACATCACTTACAATAGCACGAGATTGCCCCAACAAACGATTAAACAAAGAAGATTTCCCAGCATTAACCGGACCAATAATTGCAATGTTAAATCCGCTGCGCATGGCGCGCACAGCCGATGTTCTGGAAAGAGCGTCGGAAATTTCACCCTGCAATTTGATTGTCTGGGCCAATAATTTTTCAGTAATGTTCATCGGCAATTCATCGGCCGGGTAATCTAAAACAGCCGCTGCATATGCGGAAATTTCAACCATTTGCATACGCCATTTTTCATAAACACGGCTGTCGCCGCCAGACATAGATTTCAGTGCCGCCGCGCGCTGACGATCAGTACGCGCATCTAAAAGCAAGCACAAACCATCCGCTTCAACCAAATCCATTTTATTATTATCAAATGCGCGGCGGGAAAATTCGCCAGGCTTTGCCATGCGCGCGCCATACGCTTTTAATGTTGCAAAAAGTTTTTCTATAACGGCGGCGCTGCCATGGACATGAAACTCAATAACATCTTCACCTGTAAAAGAATTCGGCGCAGAAAAATAAATAGCAATTCCCCGATCAATAACTGCGCCTTGCTCGTCAATAAAATCCGCCAGATATGCATAACGATTTTTTATTTCAGATTTTTTATTTATGATTTTATTGAACAATTCTTGCAAAGAATTTCCACTGACGCGCACAACTGCAACGCCTGCTTTACCCTGCCCCGAAGATAATGCAAAAATTGTATTATTCATTTTGACTCATTTAACAAATGCTTCAACGGTGGCCTAAAATCATCACCAACCATGCCCATCGCATCTTTGGGTTTTACCCACTTAAATTCTGTTATTTCCTTATCGTCCAATTTTAATTCCTGTCCATGCTTTATCTTCACAAGAAAATCAAAACATACAAAATGGGCATTTCTTTTGAATACTGGAGGTTCTACAAAATATTCTTGCGCTGCAAGCAAACGAATAATTTCAACATCAACACCCAGTTCTTCTTTTGCTTCACGAATACAGGCTGCATGCATTTTTTCACCTGGCTCTATATGTCCTCCGGGAAAACCATATGTACCCCATTTAGGTGAAGAGCAAATTAAAACATCACCATCGTCATTAATTGGTATTATGCCGGCCACAACTTCAATCCCACGTGGATATTTTTCGTTCATTTCGCAATCCCTTTCAATGCCAATCTGACCAATGCGCCTATATCACTATCTGGATTTTCGCGAATCAGTTTTTGCGCCATTTCTGCAACATCCGTGCGCCGATACCCCAAAGATTCCAGCGCAGCCAACAAATCGCCCAATGTGTTATTACCAGATTCAAAATCACCCGTTCCCTGCATTTTGAAATCCGCGCATTTTCCCTTTAATTCCAGGATGATTTTCTCGGCGACTTTCTTACCAACTCCTGGCGCGGCGGTAATTGTTTTTGCGTCCCCACATACGATTGCTGTCATCAAAACATCGCATCTGAACGCGCTTAATATAGCCATTGCAACTTTGGGTCCAACACCGCTGACACCTGTCAATTTATTAAATAAGTCTTGGGCGGCAATACTTTCAAATCCAAACAAACGAAATGAATCTTCGCGTACGATTGTTTCAATCCATAAGGTGGCCGTATCCCCAATGCACAGACGTGCGGATGTAAATACTTTATATCCCACACCGCCGGTCATGATTATGACAAAGTCATCCCCAATATAATCAACAATTCCTTGCAATTTTCCAATCATTTGTTATCCTTTTAGCAGTATTATAGAACAAATAATCAAAAGGTCAAATATGAGCGGACACTCCAAATGGCATAACATTATGCACAAAAAGGGCGCGGCTGACGCGGCGCGCAGCGGACTTTTTACCAAACTGGCACGTGAAATTACCATGGCGGCCAAACTGGGCGATCCAAATCCAGATAATAATCCACGTCTGCGTCTGGCAATATTTAACGCTCGCAAGAATTCTATGCCAAACGATAACATCAAGCGGGCCATTGAAAAATCCCAGGTCGCAGGCGCAGAAACCTATGCATCCGTGCGCTATGAAGGGTACGGCCCGGGCAATGTACCGATTATTGTAGAGGCCATGACCGACAACCCACGCAGAACGGTGCCCGAGGTTCGCAGTATATTTGCAAAAAATGGTGGCAATATGGGCGAAGAAGGCTCTGTTGCATTCTTATTCACTCGCGCTGGTGTAATTTATTATCCATTGTCAGTTGTTAAAAACGAAGATGCCATGACCGAGGCAATTATGGAGGCCGGCGCAGATGATCTAGAAACCAGCGAAGATGGCTATATCGTAAAAACAAAACCAGACGATTTTATGCAGGTGCAAAAAGCATTGTCTGACAAATTGGGCGAGCCAGAAAATGCCGAACTTACCTGGTTGCCAAACATGCCTATGGATCTGGATGACGCAACTTACGCTAAGCTTGAAAAATTGGTAGATTTGTTGGACGACAATGATGACGTTCAAAAAGTAATCACTGCAGCGGAATAACATGGCAAAAATCATTCTGGGGATTGACCCAGGACTTTTGCACACGGGCTGGTCTGTTATCGAGACAGCCGGACAGACGCGAAAATACATCGCCAGTGGGGTTATTTTACCAAAAAGCAAAGACCCATTAGCTGCGCGTTTGGCAAAGATTTTTAATGAAGTTGTAAAAATTTGCGAAACTTTTAATCCAGATGAATGTGCGATAGAAATTACATTTGTAAATAATAATCCAACCAGTACTTTATTGCTGGGACATGCGCGAGCAGCGGCCATTGTTGCTGTCGGCACAAAGGAAATTCCTGTATTCGAGCTGGATCCAAATGTTATAAAAAAAGCAATTACAGGATCTGGCCGCGCGGATAAATCACAAATTACATCTATGTTGAAAATTTTATTGCCAACTGCAAAACCAAAAACCGCAGATGAATCTGACGCAATCGCAATAGCATTGGCACACAGCAACACAACCAGATATTAAATTATTTTCCGATTATTATTTTTCCAACTGCTTCATAGCCAAAGTATTTATTTATTTTTTCGCGAAAATCTTCTTTTCTGTATGACAATTCTGTCGCCATCGCAGAAACCGGCGCCTTTAATGTTATATTAAATTGTTTATTTTTAGTTGCGCGAATACCATACAATCTTCCGATTCGCGCCAAGTCCGACCCAATGATTTCATCCCAGCGCGCAGCCAGATCAGCGTCTGATGCACGTGCGCCAAAAATCCGCATCAACCCACCAAAAGCCCCGCCCAGACTTTGTGGTCTGGATGTTCTGGATAAAAGATTTGGATTTTTATTCATTATTTTGGCATCAGGATAAACATTTCCCCTTGGGAATGTTGGCCATGTGCATATTTGTAAGCCTCGTCACCGGAACCAAAGAATATATCGCCGCGTATCCAACCCCTTATTGCGCCACCAGTATCCTGTGCGATTAACAGCCTTTGGAATTTGCGTCCATCCATTGACAGGTTGGTATTTACAAACACTGGTAATCCCAAAGTATAAATTGTGTCATCCATTGCGATGCTGCGGATTTTTGATAAAGGCGTACCAAGTTTCCCGATTACATCATGCGCGGTTGCTGTTTGGAAAAATACATACCGCGGGTTGTTGTAAATAACCTCACGCGCGAGAGACGGATTTTTTTTCAAATAAGTCCAAACCGCATCAGATGAATATCCGCCATCAGGCTTTATTCCGCGCTGTTTCAGTTGATCGCCGATGGACTTGAACGGCATATCATTGACGCCAGCAAAGTTTAATTTTACCTGGGTCCCGTCTTCCAGCTTCAACATACCACTGCCTTGGATCTGAATGTTCTGAACATCAACTATGTTTGCCCAATAAAGAACCCGACCAATTTTATTACCGACAATGGTTTTTTTCGCAATCCCTTTGAAATTCTGTCCGTTTGAGGGCACGCCCATCAAAGGTTCATTACACTGGGCTGTTTGTGATTTACATGCCGGGATTACTGGCGAATAGTATCCTGTATATGTTCCGGTCGCCTTGCCAGAGGCATCATGAACTTTATATGGTTGAAAGTTGTTTTCAAACCAAGCCCGCGCGACGGTTTCGCTGGCGGATTCTTTTGGTAAAATCTGACATTTTTCTTCCAACAACTTTCTGTCTGGAATCACTTGCCCGTTATATTGAATCTTGGCCTTGCAAGTATTACGGAAAGCCTGCAAAGCATAGCGCAAATCATCATTTTCCCATCCCGGGACAGATGAAAACGAAACTTTTTTCAGGTTAGACGGAATAACAGCATTATTTGATCCATGATATTGGCGCGGCGCCGTCAAATCACCACAACCGGTCAAAACCCCACATCCAACAGCACACAACAAAAAGTATTTTCTCATAGTTTTTTCCTTACCGCTTGAAAAATAAAATTTCAGTGTTATATTATCATAAAACAGCGGCCGAAAAAAGGAGCAATCGAAATGGCAAAATTTCAACTTATCTCGCAATTCTTAAAAGACTTTTCTTTCGAGTCTCCGAACGTACCAGAGCTTTTCTTCAAGCAGGAAAACGGCCAGGCAAAAATGGACATCAATCTGGACATCCAGATAAAAGGCACTGAAAATAACATCTATATGGTGGATTTGCTGGTTAAACTGCACAGCAAACTGGAACAGGGCGACAAATCTATCTTTATGATTGAATCCACATATTCTGGGTTGGTCCAGATTGAAAAGTCTGAAAATGAAGATGACCTAAAGAAAACGCTGCTGATAGAAGTTCCAACAATGTTATTCCCAAGTGTCCGTGGAATCATTTTGCGCATGACCAGCGAAAGCGGATTCCCTGCGTTCGCAATGCAACCGATTGATTTCCAAAAGTTATATGAAGAAAAGAATAAAAAATAAAATTCACAAATAAAAACGCCCTTTCGGGCGTTTTTTTAATCACGTTTTATTGGATACTCGCCCGCAATCAATTTCTCGCGCACCACATGATGCTTGATTTTCTGAGTGCTGGTCTGCGGTAAATCCTTTGTCGTCATTGCAAAATGCGTCACCCATTTATAGCTGGCGATTTTCTTATTTGCATTTGCAACTGCCTTTTCCAATTTATCAAAGCTTACGCCTTTTTCAACCTGGAAAACGCCATAGGCAACGGTCTTGTCTTTGGCCTTGTGTTCAAAAACTGCGACATTTTTGACGTCTGGGATTTCCAAAAAC
>CAYJAG010000004.1:21025-40547 GCA_964368385.1 uncultured Muribaculaceae bacterium | reverse complement strand
TCTGAATGCCAGGCGAAAAGTCCAATAAAAACTTTGGATAAAATAACAATAACGAATGATAAAGATTTTATTTTCTTTGATTTTTCTGCGCGGTCTTTTCTGCACCACCAGGTTCGAAACATGGTTGGGACTTTGGTTGAAATTGGTTTGGGAAAGTCGCTGGATATTGATGAAATTTTCGCCGCAAAAAATCGTAGTGCGGCCGGACCTACGGCGCCAGCTGTTGGTTTGTATTTTGTATCGGCCGAATATGCCACCAACGATTAGCAGTCACATATTCTATGCGTCCACTTTTATAAATCACTAATCCACCATGCAGGATTTTTGTATGGCAATTTTTATCGGCAGTTATATCCAGATAAGAAATTATAAAATCATTTTCCGCGCACATTTTTCCGATGCTGTTTAACAGCGGCATGAATTTTTGAGTATAAGCCAATGACCATTTTTCAGTTTGGATTATGCACAGACCTTTTACGCATTTTATGCGTTTGTTAGGGGCGCCTGTTTTTTCGAAGTTATTCTGCTTCCATGCGTCAAAGGCAAAGTAATTATTGCTGGATTTATTTCGGTTAAAATACAACTCGTCATTTTGGACAACCGCGATAAGTTCATGATTTACGCTTGCATAAAAAATCGGCTTTGGTTTTGTAGCAACCAAAATAATTGATGTCAGGTATAACATTGCGAACAGGGAAAATTTGATTTTTCTGTTTTTAATTATAATCAGACAAATCAATCCCACGGCCATCAGAATTAAAGCGAGTGCCGGTATATTTGGAATTTGTATTTGTGCGTATGGCAATGTTGCAATCCAGTTTGCTATCCCAAATGTCCAATTATAAACAGCGGCCGCGTAAGATGTCAGCCCCAGCATAGTTAGCGGCATTATCAAAAGCGAAAAAATCGGCAGACAAAGCAAATTACCCAACAGACTATAAATCTGAATTGTATGGAAATGGTATGCGATAAAGGGCATTGTAAAAATGGTTGCAATAAAGGTTGTTAAAATCATAATTTTTATCGCACGCCAAACTTTCATTGGCAATGAAAGTTTTTCATATTTCGTGTCGGTAAAAAACCAAAGCAGTCCGAAAATGGCGGCGAATGAAAGTTGGAATCCAGGCTGGACCAAATAATGCGGGTTTGTTATCAAAAGTGCTGCGAACACCAGCGCCGTATTGCGTATGGTGAAAACATTTCGCCCCAGAATGAATGCTGCGAACATCAAGCTTGTCGTCAGAAAAGCGCGCTGGGTTGCAACGTCAGCGCCCGACAAAAACAAATAAAATAATAATCCAGAAAAAGAACAAATCATTGCAGGATAACGCGCAGATGTTCTTTTTGTTATCCATGGAATCAGTCTGAATAAAAAATAAAACAGCGCAAACAGCCATCCACCAACAAGTGTTATATGAAACCCACTGATCGAGAAAACATGCGAAATCCCGGCTGCTTTCCAAACATCCGTTTCTTCATCAGTCAATGCGTGTTTGTATCCCAGAACAAGTGTGTCAAAAAGTTTAGAATCAAGTTTATTATGCAAATAATCGCGAAAAGTTTTAATTCCAGATGTTTTTACATTACTATTTATTTTTAATTCAGATATGTATCCAGTTGCGGTAATGCCATCAAAATATGCCCACTCGGCCGAATCAAATCCACCAGGCACGTCTGCGGGGCTGGGTTGAAAAAGCGTAGCAGTTGCATTTATATTTGCAGCAATGCTGGGAATTGGAATTTCTTCGGACACAGATAATCTGTAAATTGCCCCGGTGGCGGAATCTTGCAAGAATACACGCGCTTTGTCGGGCGTATAGTCTATATTTTTCACAACCCCAGAAATTTCAATGTCGCGTTTTGGACTTGTAAGCCTGGGGATGTCAATCAGGCGGACAAAGGCCGCGCAATAAAAGAATCCAAATAAAAATGCAAATACTGGTGCGATTGATTTTTTACGAAATATAACAAAATTCGCCGCGCAAAGAACGGCAATCAACAAAGGAAATGCGATGGCAGGCTCGAACGGGAGTGCGAAATAAATTGCAATCCCCACGCAGAAAGCAAAAAGACTGAACATCAAATTCATCCTGAACAAAATCCTAGTAAAGTTCGGATGAAAAATCTATAAATTAAAATTTCTTTCCGTATAAAAATTCCGGATTTTGCGAGCGAGCAATAATAACGTCCTGATTATCGTCAGGTGCAGATTTGCAACGTGCAATTTTGCCGCACTTTTCGCATTTATGAATAATAATAAAGTTATCGCCCAAGGTTTCAATTCCAACAGGACGCATAGCGCCACCACAATCAGACGCTCGATCGCCAGGATTTATATCCACACATCGCGACCATAAACAAACAGGGCAGTGGTTGGTATAACCATTACCATGAACCAGCGCGCCGCAATGCGAACATGTAAAATCTTCAATAGTTCTGGAAAACTTTTTCATAATTTTATAATAAATGTTCAAAGTGCAATTAATGTGTTCGCTGCGCTCACAACCAAATAATTATAAATTAGTCTACATCAGCCGGCATTATAATTGCACTTTGCGCTTTGCAAATTGCACATTAAATTACAGCCCCAAAGCGCTGCGGTACATTTTAGTCAGCTCGTCAGATTCATCCAACTCGTCTGGATCCAACTTGCGCAATCTGATCATTTGGCGAATGTATTTTGGGTCATAGCCGGCAGATTTTGCCTCGGTATAAATTTCTTTGATGTCGGCGGCAATTCCGGCGGTTTCTTCATTCAATTTTTCAATACGTTCAATGATAGTTATTAATTGCTGGTTATCTAATTGTCCGTGGTTTTCTTTTGGCATATGAAAGTCTCCCTTGATTTATTTGTCTTGTTTATTTGCTTGGATATGTTATCATTGCAATCGCAAAAAGCAAGAAAAACAATCCGCGGGGAAGCCGTCTCTTCCGCCGCTTTAAACAAAGGTATTTTTTATGACAAAACTTACAAAAATTATTGCCTCGATCGGGCCAGCCAGCGAAAATTACGATACATTAAAGTCAATGATAGAGCGCGGTGTGAATGCATGCCGGCTGAATTTTTCCCATGATACTGGCGATGCCCAGGGACGAAAAATTGATTTAATTCGTAAAATCTCGGCAGAATTGAACCGCCCCGTGGCCGTTATCGCCGACCTGCAGGGACCCAAGCATCGTATCGGCGATTTCCAAATTGAAAATCGGTATCCGTTAAAAATTGGTCAGAAATTTGTGCTGGATAATAATCCAGAACGTGGCGATGAAACGCGTGTATTTTTGCCAGACAGCGATGTGATGAGTTCTCTGAAAATTGGTGATCGTGTTTTACTGAATGATGGAAAAATTGAATTAGAGGTCGCAGAATCCGAACCCGGCAAGATTACAACTATTGTAAAATGCGGGGATGAAATTTGGTCGCGCCGTGGATTTAACATTCCAGATACAGAAATTGAAACCAGCGTACTGACGCCCAAAGACCGGGCTGACCTGGAATATGTTTTAACCAAGAATCCGGACTTTGTGGCGATTTCTTTTGTTCAGCGCCCCGAAGATGTATCAGAGGTTCGCGACTTTATAACTGCGCGGACGAATTCTCCGATTAAAATTATTTCCAAGATAGAGCGCCCCCAGGCATTGGAAAAACTGGAAGAAATTATACAGATTTCAGATGCAGTAATGTTTGCCCGCGGTGATTTGGCGGTCGAGGTTCCGTTTGAAAACCTTCCTGCATTACAGCGCATGACAATCCGCATGTGTCGCAAGATGAACAAACCCGTAATTGTGGCAACCCAGATGTTGGGCAGCATGGTGCATTCCGAATTTCCACTGCGTGCGGAAATTTCAGATGTGGCATTGGCATCTTACTTGCGCGCAGACTGCGTTATGACATCCGAAGAAACAACCATCAGCGACAATCCATTGAATGTTATTGATACCATGACAAAGATTGTAACTAATGCCGACATAGACGTTTATGAAAATGGAAACGATTGGTCAAAGATTGAAAATATACCGGAAAATGATTGGTCGCGCAGTGTGGCGTCAATGGCTTATCTGAATAAAGCGGCGGCGATTATTGTTTTTGATTCTGGAACGGAAATTACAACAGCTATTTCTTGTCGCAAGCCGGACGTTCCGATTATCGGGGTATTCAATGACGCGATAGATGCCAGCCAGTTGTGTATTTCACGCGGAGTTTACCCGATTTTTGACCAGAAATTATTTGGGCAAAAGGACGCTCAAATTGTTGCGCGCAAATTTGGAATTACCGGTGACAAGCTGGTAATTGTTGATGGGGATAAAATTTCATTGCGCGATGTTTAAATCATCCAGAATAATTTACAGATAGCCGCGCAACAGCGCGGCATTTTTTTATTATATTGACCCAACATACAGATTTTTTGTATTCTGTCATTCATGAAAAAACTATGTTCGTTATTTGCAATTATTTGTGCTTTGTTTTTTATACCTTGTGCGGTTCGCGCTGCTGAGTATAACGCTGTTTTGGTTGCTGATATGGACACCGGTCGTGTTTTGTATTCTGAAAACATGAACGATTTAAACTATCCAGCGTCTTTAACCAAAATCATGACGCTTTATTTGACCTTTGACGCGTTGGAGCATTCGCGGTTGAAACTGGATGACTATCTGATAGTTTCGCAAAGCGCGGTGAACGCGGCGCCGGTAAAACTGGGGCTGGCCGCGGGCAGCAAAATTAAAGTGGAAGATGCGATAAAGGCATTGGCCGTTCACAGCGCTAATGATGTTGCGCGTGTTTTGGCAGAAAATCTGAAAGGTGGCAAAGAAGGCAATTTTGCGTCCCTGATGACCCAGGTTGCAACCGAAATTGGTCTGTCAAAAACTAATTTTGAAAATTCATCAGGTCTGCCCGATGATGATCATTTATCAAACGCGCGCGACATAGCGTTGCTGTCCATGGCGGTTTACAAGCATTTTCCGCAGTATTGGAAATACTTTGGAATTAAAAGCTGGACTTATAACGGGCAGACTTATACAAATGGGAATCGTCTGCTGGGCATCTATCCTGGCTGTGATGGAATGAAAACTGGATATACTAACAAGTCGCGGTATTCGCTGGTTGCGACAGCGGCGCGCGATGGTCGGCATGTTATGGCGGTTGTGCTGGGTGCGCAGAGCAAGGATGTTCGCGCTAATGTTGCGACAAAAATGTTGGATAAAGGTTTTGGTTTGTTGGGTGTAAAAAATTCTGGTACAAAAATAATTTCCACACCAATTATTGAAAAGTCCGAAAAGAAAATAGAATTTTCCAATAAGCCAATCAGCAATTCTGGCAGTTCGGTCAAAAGCGGAAACTCTGGTGTTCAGTTTGGCGCATTTGCATCGTCCACGGCGGCCCAGGCTCAGATTGTAAAAGTGTTTAAGGCAACAGGTATAAAGTCAGGTATAGAAACTGCGCCCAATGGAATGTTCCGGGTGCGGGCAACAAACATTTCAGAAAGTGCGGCACAAAGCGCATGCTTGGCCGCCAAATCGCAATCAATAGATTGTTTTGTGTTTCGTTAAAATGAATCCGAAGATAGAAAAACTTATTAAACAATTTGCAAAACTGCCACGCGTTGGGAGCAGGGCGGCCCAGCGTATAGTTTTGGCTTTGTTGCAAGACAAGACTGGGCGCACAGCCGCGCTGGCGGCGGCATTGGCGGACGCGTCCGAAAAAATTCATCCTTGTCCTGTGTGTGGTTGTCTGACTGATAATGTGTGTGAGTTTTGTAATGACCAGGCGCGCGCCAATGGAAAGTTATGCATTGTCCGCGACTTGGGCGATGTTTGGACTTTGGAAAAATCCGAAGTTTTCCGCGGCCGGTATCATATCATCGGGGGCTTGCTTTCTGGCGCGGCTGGCATGACGCCCGAAGACTTGAATCTTGCGAATTTGCCCGCGCGAATTAAAGATGAAAAAATAGCCGAGATTATTTTTGCCTTGCCCAATACTTTCGAGGGCAAAACGACCCAGCATTATGTAATGTCAATAATTGGCGATGGCGAAGTTATGTTTTTCGAGTTGGCATCCGGCGTTCCGCTGGGCGGCGACATTGATTATTTGGATAACGGAACTTTGAGCATTGCGTTCGGCGGGAGAAAACAGATATGAACGAAAAATTATTAAATCTGCCCCCCGTTTCGGAAATGATGCGAGATGCCGGGCTGGAGCCTAAAAAACAACTGGGCCAGAATTTTTTGTTTGATTTAAATTTGACGCGAAAAATTGCGCGCAGTGTTCCAAATATAGATGGACACGTGGTATTAGAGGTTGGTCCAGGTCCAGGCGGTTTAACGCGCGCTTTATTGGAATGTGGCGCCGCGTGGGTAATCGCGATTGAAAAAGATAAAGCAACTGCGCCTGTATTATCACGCATAGCAGATGTGTCAGCTGGTCGACTGGAAGTGATTTATGCAGATGCGATGAAAATCAAAAGTAAAGAATTAGGAATCAATAATTATGCAGTTTGCGCCAACCTGCCATACAATGTCGGGACGGAGTTATTAATTTATTGGCTGCATGAAATACATAATCAATTTGTAAATTCTGAATTGCCAGTTATAACTTCATTAACGTTGATGTTTCAGCGCGAGGTTGCCCAAAGGATAGTCGCCAAATCAGGGGACAAGCAATACGGCAGATTAAGCGTTTTGACAAGCCTGGTTGGGGACGCAAAAATTTTATTTAATGTTCCAAACACTGCTTTTTTCCCGGCCCCAAAAGTACAAAGCGCAGTCGTACAGATAATACCAAAGCGATCGGATATAGATTTGGGAAAGGTAGAGAGAATAACAGCAAAACTTTTTGGACAGCGGCGAAAAATGCTGCGCGGAATTATTCCGGGCGTAGATTGGGCAAAGTTCGGGCTGTTGGGAACTGAACGAGCCGAAGAATTGTCGCCAGAGAAATTTGTAGAAATTGCCGAACATATTGTGGTATAAATCTGGTCGGGAAACAAGAGAGAGAAATTATGAGCACTTCCATTTTTATATTCCTGGGTATTGTTTTTGGGCTGGTGTTTTTGGCGCGACTATTGCGCATTGGAACTTTGATAGCGTTTCTGTTGGCCGGAATTATTGCAGGCCCGTATGTATTAAATTTATGGCAAATCTCTGACATTTGGTCGTTTCTGGGTGAAATCGGAATAACATTTTTATGGTTCGTTATCGGGTTGGAATTAAACATGAAACGATTGTGGAGTCTGCGGCGCGATATATTCGGATTCGGCGCAGCCCAGGTTATGATGGTTGCCATAATTCTATTTCCGATTTTATTTGGACTTACCACCTGGACAATCGCGGGCACGATAATGGTGTCGCTGATGCTGGCCATGTCCAGCACTTCCAGTGATTTGCAGGTTTTGGCGGATCGCAATGAATTACAGACTAATGTCGGTCGTCAGACGTTTTCTATTTTATTGTTCCAAGATTTATTATCTATTCCGCTGCTGGCAATGTTGCCGATTTTTGCAGGACACAGTTTTAACCTGGGTGGTCAAATCATTGACTTTCTGGTTATGTCGGCCGGATTGGTTTTTGGCGTTATGATTGTCGGGCGCTTTCTGCTGAATCCATTGATGCGCGTGGTGGTGCGGTTAAAGTCCAAAGAGGCCTTTCTGCTTATAATTTTGTTGAATATTGTTCTGTGGGCTGTCGTTTTTGGTTATCTGGGATTGCCGCCTGCGATGGGCGCATTCTTGGCGGGAATGTTGTTTTCTGAAACTCTTTTTCGTCATCAGGTCCAGGCGGACATACAGCCCTATCAGATTCTTTTTCTTTCATTCTTTTTCATTGCGCTGGGAATTGGGCTGGATGTCCAGGCGTTATTGCGAAATTGGTGGATTGTTTCGCTGGGTGTTATTAGTTTGATTATTATAAAGTTTGTGGCGATTTACATAGTGGCAAGGGTTCGCAACATTTCCAATCGTGAATCGTTCTTTATCGCATTAGTTCTGGCCCAGGCGGGAGAGTTCGGATTGTTGATTTTACAGACTATGAAATCGAACGGAATAGAAGCAATTCCAACCTGGCAAGGGGAGCTTTTGACCGCAGTGATAATTATATCAATGATGATGACCCCAGTTTTGATGGCGGTTTATGACAAGTTGATTAAAAGCAATTTATTCAGTGGACCCCAAACCGATAAACCAGATTTGCCAACTATAAAACCGGAAGTAGTAATATGCGGCTTTGGCCGCGTGGGGCAAACAATCGCACAAATGCTGGAATCACAAAAGATTCCTTATGTGGCGATAGATTCAAACATAGACGCAGTAATGTCTGGGAAAGAGGCCGGATTTAATGTGTTTTTCGGTGATACAACCAGCGCGAATGTATTACAGGATATTGGGCTTGCCCCGCGGCGGACTCGCGCGGTGGTGGTTGCGCTGAATAATGCAGCGGTTGCAAAAAGAACAATCCGCGCAGCGCGCAGCGTTTCACCGAATGTGCGTATATTCGCGCGCGTTCGTAATATGCAAGAATCCGAAAATTTACGCAGCGAAGGCAAATTAGTGGCATTGCCAGAAACGATAGAATCTAGCTTTGTTTTGGGGCAAGAGGTTCTGGAAGTTTTGGGCGTGCGTGAAAAAACGATATCAGATTTAACAAAGACACTTCGCCGCGATAATTATCATGCTTTGAATATCAATGTTTAGGCGTTAAATTGCATACCAGCAAGACAGCGACATTTTGATTGCAGTGATAGTAATTTTCGCTATAATGCCCCCGTCGGAAAGGATTATGCTATGAAAAAATCATCTGTGCTTTATGCTGTGTGCTTTATGTTGTTGGTTATTGTTATTGATCAACTGACCAAGGGCGCGTTGCTTTATATGATCACAGGTGGCGTTCCTGTTGGTGGCGCGGCATTTCAGTTGGTTCCATATCCATATTTAATGTCGCACGTGACGAACTTTTTTAATATAGTCTTTACTTGGAATCCGGGGACAAGCTTTTCGCTCTTCCGTGCGCTGGGTGAATCTGCGCCGCTGGCGATAATAACCCTGACCGGTATAATTATCGGATTTTTGGGTTATCAGTTGTTTGTGCGAAAAAATACAAGATTGGAAACCACAGCTTTTTCACTGATTATCGGGGGAGCAATTGGGAATTTGATTGACAGGATTCGCTTTGGCGCAGTCATAGACTTTTTGGATTTTCATGTTGGTGGTTTTCACTGGCCAGCATTTAATGTGGCAGACATCAGCATTTGCATTGGCGTGGGTCTGTTGGTTTTGACATGGGTGTTTAATAAAAAAGGAAAAAAATAATGGTTCGATATTTGGATAATAATAAATCTGGGTTCAATTCTTGGCTTTCGGCAAACAATACAGATAATAAGAAATCAAAACTTACAGGTTTCCTTATTTGGTTGGCGATTTTTCTGCTGGCTTGGTGGGCATTTTCTGCTTGGTTGACGCCAAAAAATAAATCAGAAACCAAAGATCAAAAATCGGATGCCGTGGTCGCGGAACAAAGTGTTTCTAAAATTCCATCGCATGTTTTGACTTCGGAAAAACTGAATGCAAAAGTTCAAGGGTTACGTATTTCTGAAATTTCATTAAATAGTTTCTCTGATAAAATCGATGGAACTGATCCAGTTAAACTGCTGAATGGAAGTATGGAATTTGCCGAGGTTGGAATCCTTGCCAATGGCACCGCCGCGCCAACTATGGATACAGCATGGGGCAGTGGCAGCGCGATGAAATGGCGCAATGCTGATGGGGTGGAATTTTCCCGTAACATTGAAGTCAAAGACTATGTAATAACAATTAATGACCAAATAAAAAATAATACCAAACGTGATTTTTCAGTATCGCCTTATGCCCGCATAGTGCGCGCCAAAGGTTCGGATTCTATGGGTGTTGCAGCCGGTGGCATTGCATTCGCTGCGGACAGCATAGAACGCGAGTCCTGGAAATCGGTTGGAAAAAAATCTTATGTTTGGACCACCCCCGCGGGCTTTGCAGGGTTCGAAGAACAATACTGGCAGACAATAGTCAGTGTTGATTCGTCCGAACAAACAATAAAAATGAAGCCTTTGGCAGATGGTCGTTTGCAGTCTGAAACCAGCGCGTCTGCGGTTCAGGTTCCGGCTGGGAAAACAATAACTTTGACAACCAACTTGTTCGCTGGTCCAAAAACCCCGGATGTGTTAAAGACCGCTGCGGCATCAATTTCCGGTATAGACAGAACGATTGATTATGGTTGGTTCTGGTTTTTATCTCGCCCATTTTTATGGTCGTTTAATGCGCTTTACGCATTGGTATTAAACTATGGCTTGGTAATTATTTTGCTGACCATTGGTATCAGGATTTTAATGTGGCCATTGACCAGAAAGTCTTTTGTCGGCATGGCGGCAATGCAGAAAATGCAGCCAGAAATGCAACGTATACAAAAACTTTACGGGGATGATAAAGTTCGTATGCAGGCGGAAATGATGAAGCTGTATAAGAACAGCAAGACTTCACCAATGTCGGGATGTCTGCCGATGCTTTTGCAGATTCCGATTTTCTTTGCGTTGTATAAAGCGTTGTTGATTGCGGTGCCACTTCGTCATGCGGGATTCTTGTGGTTGCATGATTTAGCTGTGATGGATCCTTACTTTATTTTGCCGATAGTGATGGGTGCGACCATGTGGTGGCAACAGCATTTGCAGACCGCAGCAACAAATCCGGACCCAAATGACCCCATGGCACAGACGCAGAAAATGATGAAGTGGATGCCAGTTATATTCACTGCATTATTTGCATGGATGCCGGCTGGATTGGTTTTGTATTGGACGATTTCCAACATGTTTGGAATCGGTCAAATGTGGTGGATTAAAAAACATAGTTAAATAATTTTGCTCAGCGCGGCGACCGCAGCGGTTTCCGCGCGCAAAATTGTTTTTCCCAAAGAAATTTTGGTGGCGCCAGCTGCGTCCAATGCGGAAAATTCTGCCACAGAAAATCCCCCTTCTGGTCCGATAAGCAATGTGCAATTTTCAATTTTCAATTTGCAATCTGTATTGATTTGGGTTGCCCGTTCATCTGCAAAAATTAAATCTTTTTTATTCAATTCGGAAAATTTTATCGGGGTCAAAAGTTTTGGAATGCTGTTGCGGCCAGATTGCTCGGCCGCTTCGGTTATAATTTTTTCTATGCGCCCCCATTTCGGGAAACGCTCGGTCGTGCGGTCGGTTATAACCGGTTGTAATACGGCAACCCCCATTTGTGTTGCAGAATTTAACATCTCTTCCATTCTGGATTGCTTTATCGGCGCAAAGCAAAAGACAATTTTGTTGCTGGGATCTTTGTGTTCGGTAATGCCGAAAATTTCCAATTTACCATTTATAACAGACGCTGAAAACTCAATACCATCATTGAATACCAAGCATTTGTCGCTTCGCATTACCTTGGTCAAATAATGTGATTGTTCAACCGAAAGCTGGATTTGTTTTCCAATTTCCAATTTTTCGTTTATAAAAATTCTGGGCAAGTTTTGCATTATCAAACACCAATTTTTTTGATATAATACATTTAATGGCTGAAAAATTCAACATTTTATCATTTTCGGGTAAGGGCAAGGGTCTGAAAATCTTTGACTCATCTGCATACAAGGACCATGAAAAGGCCCCAATGGGACGCATGTTCTGGAATATGCGATACAAAGTTATCGTATGGCTGTCCTGTTTTTTTGTGTTTATTTTGGCTTTCCCGATTGAACATTTATGGCGATACGGCTGGTCGCCCGCAACTGCGAAATGGATCGGCGTTTATTTTACAAACTTTTTATACAGCGTCGGTTTGTCTGTTTTTGCAGAGGTTCCAGAATGGCTGACTCGCGCTGTGACTCAGCCGGACATTGCGGCTATTATGCCATTGTTGCCTATTGCGATATATTTTATTCTGACGGACGAAACATTGTTGAAAGAATTTAATCCATTTGGCAAAGATGTTTTGAAAGAGGAATCATCCCGCAAGGCAAATGATGAAGACATCAAGAAAATGGGATTGTTGGATGGCTTTATGATGGTGCTGGGATACTGGAAGAAAAAACCATTGATGATGAAAGAAACATTGTCTGCGCTTTGTTTGGCACCCCCCGGGACCGGTAAAACACAAGGCGTCGTGTTGCCAACTATTTTCGAGTGCACAGGCGTTTCAATGATTATCAATGATCCAAAGCCTGAATTAAAACAGCAATCAAGTGCGTATCGCGCGCAGAATGTTGGGCCTGTGTTTATCATGAATTGGGCGGGCCAGGACGACCCGATGGCCGGTATTCATTACCCGTCATGGAATCCGTTGTCACCCAGCCATGTTCCATTTATTACCGAAGAGCGTGATCTGTATATTGATTCTATCTGTGCAACATTGATTGCTGACAAGACCAGTTCGTCCGCGGATCCGCATTGGACTATTTCTGGCCGCGCCGCGCTGTCTGGTTTGATAAATTTTATGGTGTCAAAAATTGACAAGGCCAAAGCAGATGAGTATTTTTATGCACGTCTGCAAGCAGGTACTTTTGATTCCGAAGATGCGGCATTGCTGGGCGAGTATTACACAATGATGAATGATCCGAATGCGGATGCTGCGCGCTATGCATTGGCAAATGGTCAGTTAAACGCGATGAATTACGTGCATGTTGGAACATGGGCGATGATTCCGGACGATTGGGTTGACCATGAAGCTTCGATGTCAATGATACTTGATTGGCTGAATAAAAGTCAGGTGCGTATCGCCGAAGAGTTGGAAAACCGGCGTAAACAGGGCGACCAAATGGTTATGATGGCCGATCCGATGAAGGATTTGTTCCAAAATGCAGTAAATGAGGCATTGCAATACGGATACTCGCACCGCGCAGTTTTGGAATTGACGCAACTTGCAAATACCCCTGATAAAGAGCGTGGCTCTATCATCTCGACAGTTCTGGCGGGACTGAGCATTTTCAGAAACGCGGCCGTGCGCAATCGCACCAGCCACAGCGATTTCCATTTCAGTGATTTGCGCGGAATGATTGACCCAAGGGACGGCAAGGTAAAACCAGTGTCCGTTTATCTTTCTATCAATCAGGTAGATGCCGAAGCATTAAATCCAATAACCGCAATCTTTATCGAATTAATGTCCAGATTCTTGATTGCAAATGCACCAAATGGTGAGAATGCAGGGCAAAAGCTGGGTCCATATCCAGTGCTGTTTGTTTTGGACGAAATGCCAAAAATGCAAAAAATGCAGGCCATTATCCAGGGCCCCGACATTGGTCGCGGTCAGCAGGTTTCATATTTAATTATTGGTCAGGACATCGCACAAATCCGCGAAAAATATGGGGCGGACGCGGCGCAGACTATTATTTCTACGACCGCGGCAAAGGTTATCTTGCGCCAGAATAATATGGAAACTGCAGAAATGTTTTCCAAGATGATGGGTGAAAAAGTAGAAGTGAAAAAGACCAAGGGCGCCGATGGCAAGGAAACCGAGGGCACGGATAGAAAGCCGCTTTACAGCTCTATGGACATCATGAAACTTGATGCGAAAAAGCAGTTGGTTATATTCCAGGGTTATTATAATCGCCCGATCGAGGCAGATTACAGCCCGGCCTATGCGGACGAGACTTTGCAAAAATACAGAAAGCTGGGTGAAAGCCCCCCGTTGCCAGAATTCTTGGTTGCGTCGCATCATGCAGCCATGAGGTATCGTGGCATCCCGCGTCAATATAATCCGATGACAAAGATAATAAAGGATTTGGCGTCGTGAAAACCCGACTTGCAAAATTTATTGCTGATTCATCAATAGCGTCGCGTCGGGTTGCAGAAAAGTTAATAACTGATGGCAAAGTTTTTGTAGATGGCGCGCGCATTGATTCCCCCGTATTTTTTGTGGATGGCAGTGAAAAAATAATTGTTGATGGACAGACGATAACCGGGCAACAAAAGCTTTCGGCAAACGAACAAAAATTATTTATTTTCCACAAACCAATAAACACAATTACTTCATGCAGTGATCCAAATGGGCGAAAAACAATTTACGATGTTTTGCCGAAAAAATATGAAAACCTGAAATACATTGGTCGTTTGGATTATAAAACTACTGGTTTGCTGCTGCTGACAAATGACGGGGAATTGGCGCGAAAAATGACACTGCCCAGCAGTGAATTAAAACGTGTTTATATTGCGAATTTGTATCCGAAAAATTTTGCAGAAATAAAATCACCAGCCCAGGCAAAAGCCTTGCGCGGATTTTTATCGCCACTGAATTCTGGCGATGAGATTTTTGATACATTGCGCCGCGGCAGGGCCATAGATGGCATAAAGTACCAGCCTATGGAAATTCAGGTCCTATCACGTTATCCATTAAGTATCCGAATTACTCTGACCGAGGGCAAGAAAAACGAAATCCGCATAGCGATGGATTGGTTGGGTTTTATGGTGAAAAAGCTGCACAGAATTTCTTATGGCGAATACGAATTAGCCGATTTGCCAGTCGGACATATCCGCACTGCATAAATTGATAATCATTGACAAATAATATAATTATTTGTATAACATTCCCATCAAGAATTGAAAAGGAGTGTATTATGGAAATGTCGACACCGGTTGATTATCCTAAAACCGAAAATGTTAGAATCAAAATTAATAGGGATATTTTGCGCAAAGACCCCTTTACTGCAAAGGTGGTAGAAGACCTTCTAAATTCTCGCGAAAAAGCAGGTTTTCGTAAAGACCCTATAAAATCTTTATTGGTGCCAGAATCCCATAAACTGGTTGTTGATGCCAATGGTCAAAGAACCATGGATGGCAATAAAAGGAAATATGCCGGCGAATACAATTTTGATATAAGCGACCAAAAATACATCCAGAATAATTTCACAAAAGCATGGGAATGGACGGAAGAAGAGTTTGGCGTTACAATAAACAATGTAATACTGGTTCCGGTGAAGCAAAAAGAGTACATTTTCTGGAGAGCGGCTAATCTGATAGAAAAAGAAAATATAGAAGCTTTTAATTCTGAAAAGCCGAATGAATTGCTTAATGCTTTTTGCTCAATAAAGTATCAAATTAATGACGAACAAGATTCCAAAGAACATTATGTTCCTGTTGGTGTTGGCCCATTTTGTGCTTTCTTAAGCGATTTTGCATGGTACGCTGGCCGAGGTGCTGTTGGGGATACTACGTATTGGAAAGATTTAAAACAGCAAGTGCGCTGGGCTCTTACCAAGTCTCGTACTAAAAATCGTTAATGTAATATGAAAAGAATAAAAAGGCTCTTAACTCAAGAGCCTTTTTTTTATAGTTGTTCAATTCGATTTTATTATTGAATTCAATGGCTTGTCTTTGGTATGATTTTTTATGTAGTTATAATTAGGAGAGACCAAGATGAAAAAAATACTTCCAATTTTCTGTTCAATGTTTCTGATTTGTCCGGCATTCGCAGAAGATTCTGCGCCAGCGCTTACTGCGTATGGTACACCAAAAGATGTTACACCTGTTATTGAATCGGCGGTTGCAACAGAAGTTGTTGCGCCATTAAAAGAAGCAGCCGTTTCAGAATCTAATCCTGAAATAAAATTTCCACGCGGAATGCAGCTGGGGCTGGGCGCGTCTGTAACGTCTGGGATAAATGGGTTTGTTGGATATGCTAACAAGAATTTCGATTCGTTCTGGTGGAAAAGATTGGGGTTGCGTCTTGACTTTGCAACAACTGCACCCATCGAATCTTCTATCAACGCAACGATAAATACAGCAGTTGATGATAACCAAGAAGTTGGCGATAATATGGCGATTAAAAGTGTGGATGTCACGGCCAGGCATGTTGGATTGTTAGTTGATTTTTATCCGTTCGGGGATACTTGGTTCTTGGGCGGCTGGCGTTTGACCGGTGGTTATATGGCGGGCAAATTCGGTATAGGTGCAGATTTGTCTGGAACAATAAATGATGCCCCGTCTGAGCCGGTCAGCTTTGAATTAAACGATGTTGATTATCGTTATCTGGGTAATGCAATAACTGGTCGTGCAACAGGAACTTGGAAATACTCGGGCCCTTATATGGGAACTGGTTTTGACTTGGGTCTGCTGTGGGGGATCAAGATTTATATGGACGCCGGCGCAGTGTATACCAATAAGACAGCGGCCATGGGTCTGAAAGTGCCACTTAATAATTTATTGCAGGTCAGTACGGACGGCGGCACAACATGGCCAGCGGTTACATCCGATTCGGATTTAGTGGATGAATTTAATGCAAATAAAGACGCCGCATTAAAAGATGCTAATGACGATTTGAATAAATATAACTTTTTCCCGATTGTAAAACTGGGATTGATGTATCGTTTTTAATAAAGAAATATGTTTGATAAAAAGACCCTCTTCTTGGGGTCTTTTTATTTTACATATTTTGTAAAAATGGCTGATTTCAAGGTATTATTACGTGTTAATGTAAAAATATCTGTGCATAAAGGGCGGATAATATGGCATTTCCCAGCATTTTAATTTGGTTAAATTTGGTTAAAAATGCGGCGTCTTAAAATAAATTATAAATAATTTTTACTTCTCGCTTGACTTGATAAAAGAATCAGTGCATACTATACGGGCTTTCACGTTGGAATAAAAGCTTCAACCCCTGAAATTCTGCGGTTTTTTGGAAAAACAACGATTCGTCGTCCCAAAGCAAATCGCAATTTTGTAAATAAAGCAGCTCATCAAGATTTGTGTTGATGGCTGGCATTTTTGTATGCCATGCAATCAAACACAAAAGAAGGGATGTGCAGGCAGTTAATTGGAAAATATCCAAACTTAACATTTAAAGTTTGCACAATCCTAGACAGGTAGTAGGTTACAAAATTTGTGACCTCGTTAAAATACTTGTCTTGCGAAATATAGTAAAACGAATGACTAGATTTATATGTAGTCAGCTCGTAATGTGCAGGTTTTAAGCTACAAGTTTTTTAATAGAACTTGAGAGTTTGATCCTGGCTCAGAACGAACGCTGGCGGCGGGTCTTAGGCATGCAAGTCGAACGGGTGTAGCAATACATCAGTGGCGCACGGGTGAGTAACGCGTGGGAATCTGCCCATCACTGGGGAATAACGTTTGGAAACGAACGCTAATACCGCATACGCCCGAAAGGGGAAAGATTTATCGGTGATGGATGAGCCCGCGTTGGATTAGCTTGTTGGTGGGGTAAAGGCCTACCAAGGCGATGATCCATAGCCGGCCTGAGAGGGCGATCGGCCACACTGGGACTGAGACACGGCCCAGACTCCTACGGGAGGCAGCAGCTAAGAATATTGGACAATGGGGGAAACCCTGATCCAGCCACGCCGCGTGAGTGAAGAAGGCCTTCGGGTTGTAAAGCTCTTTTAGTCGTGACGATGATGACGGTAGCGACAGAAAAAGCACCGGCTAACTTCGTGCCAGCAGCCGCGGTAATACGAAGGGTGCAAGCGTTGTTCGGATTTACTGGGCGTAAAGCGTCCGTAGGTGGTTTGTTAAGTCAGTGGTGAAATCCCAGGGCCCAACCCTGGAACTGCCTTTGATACTGGCAAGCTGGAGCACGGAAGAGGAAGATAGAATTTGTGGTGTAGGGGTGAAATCCGTAGATATCACAAGGAATACCAATGGCGAAGGCAGTCTTCTGGTCCGTTGCTGACACTGAGGGACGAAAGCGTGGGTAGCAAACAGAATTAGATACTCTGGTAGTCCACGCCCTAAACGATGCATGCTTGTTGTTAAGCTCCTTCGGGGGCCTAGTGACGAAGCTAACGCGTTAAGCATGCCGCCTGGGGAGTACGATCGCAAGATTAAAACTTAAAGGAATTGACGGGGACCCGCACAAGCAGTGGAGTATGTTGTTTAATTCGATGCTACGCGAGAAACCTTACCGACTCTTGACATGTCACACGCGATTTCCAGAGATGGATTTCTTCAATTCGGTTGGTGTGAACACAGATGCTGCATGGCTGTCGTCAGCTCGTGTCGTGAGATGTTAGGTTAAGTCCTGCAACGAGCGCAACCCACGCCCTATGTTACCAGCGGATAATGCCGGGGACTCTTAGGGGACTGCCCGCGTCAAGCGGGAGGAAGGCGTGGATGACGTCAAGTCATCATGGTTCTTACGAGTCGGGCTACAAACGTACTACAATGGCGATAACAATGGGTCGCAATGTCGCAAGGCAAAGCTAATCCTTAAAAATCGCCTCAGTTCAGATTGTCCTCTGCAACTCGAGGGCATGAAGTTGGAATCACTAGTAATCGCTGATCAGAATGCAGCGGTGAATGCGTTCCCGGGTCTTGTACACACCGCCTGTCAAACCATGAAAGTCGATTTCACCCAAAGTCGGTAGTCTAACGCAAGAGGACGCCGCCTACGGTGGGGTTGGTAATTGGGGTTAAGTCATAACAAGGTAGCAGTACCGGAAGGTGCGGCTGGATCACCTCCTTTATAGAGAAACCGTTCTCACGAACGGACAGATCCAATGACTGCCTACACATCTCTTCATAAAATTGAGTTTTCTCTGTTTCGGTATCAGTGGAATAGAATGGATTTTCGTCTTTCCCGGGTCAGTAGTTCAGTTGGTTAGAACGTCGCTCTGATACAGCGAAGGTCGAAGATTCGAGTTCTTCCTGACCCACCATTTTGATGAGGTTGTAATCGTGAAGTGTTTTCATAAGGCTTGCCTTTGCGAGCGCTTCACGATTCCAAATATTCGTATTTAGAATCTGCTTTACATTGTTAATCGGTTTATATGTCGCAAATCAAAGAAATTTGATTTGTTTGAACATCGTAATAATCTCAAAATATCTTTCTAATAGAAGTATTATCGCGATTTGCGTCGCGATAAAATTCAATTTGAAAACAAGAATCAACTTACAACTGCAAGATGGGAGTCGCTTCCCATCAGCTCATTCAAGTTATTTTTAGACATGCTCTTCAAGCATTGGATAAAAAGTAACTAAGGGTGTTTAGTGGATGCCTTGGCAATCAGAGGCGATGAAGGACGTGAAAGACTGCGATAAGTTCCGGCGAGCCGTCAATATGCTTTGACCCGGAAATGTCCGAATGGGGAAACCCACAGCTTTATGCTGTATCTTTAACTGAATACATAGGTTAAAGAAGCAAACGCGGAGAAGTGAAACATCTCAGTATCCGCAGGAAAAGAAATCAACCGAGATTCCGTTAGTAGTGGCGAGCGAACGCGGAAAAGCCCAGTGGCCGATATGTTAGTTAACAAAATGGGATGGAAAGCCCAGCAATAATAGGTGATAGCCCTGTATGTGAAAACTAGTATTTTGGTCCAAGAGTAGGGCGGGACACGTGAAATCCCGTTTGAATATGGGGGGACCTTCCTCCAAGGCTAAATACTCCTGATTGACCGATAGTGAACAAGTACCGTGAGGGAAAGGTGAAAAGAACCCCGAAGGGGGAGTGAAATAGACACTGAAACTGAATACCTACAAGCTGTCAGAGCCGGTTTTCCGGTGATGGCGTACCTTTTGTATAATGAGCCAACGAGTTATTAT
>CAYJAG010000004.1:0-20925 GCA_964368385.1 uncultured Muribaculaceae bacterium | reverse complement strand
GATGACCTGTGTCTAGGGGTGAAAAGCCAATCGAACCCCGTTATAGCTGGTTCTCCGCGAAAACTATATAGGTAGTGTCTCGTGTGTTCGTCGTTGGGGGTAAAGCACTGAAATGGCTAGGGGGAGTAAAATCTTACCAAACCATATCAAACTCTGAATACCAACGAATAAATAGCATGGGAAACAGTCCGTCGGTGCTAAGGTCGGCGGGCGAGAGGGAAACATCCCAGACCACCAAATAAGGTCCCCAAGTAATGATTAAGTGGGAAAGTGGGTCGAGACTCCAAAACAACCAGGATGTTGGCTTGGAAGCAGCCATCATTTAAAGAAAGCGTAATAGCTCACTGGTCTATCCAGAGTCACGGCAACGAAAATGTAACGGGGCTAAAATCATTCACCGAATTTGTGGGTGCGTCGTAAGACGCGCGGTAGCGGAGCATTCTGTAAGCCTGTGAAGCCAAAGGCGCGAGCCATGGTGGAGGTACCAGAAGCGAGAATGTTGGCATGAGTAGCAGCTAATCAAGGTGAGAAACCTTGACGCCGTAAGAGCAAGGGTTCCTATCCAATGTTAATCAGGGTAGGGTGAGTCGACCCCTAAGGTCAGGCCGAAAGGCGTAGCCGATGGGAACACGGTTAATATTCCGTGACCTGCTGGAGTGTGACGAATTTGGTAAATTGTATTTCCTTAATGGATTGGAAATGCAGTGAACAGGTTCCAGGAAATAGCACCAGCTGTGTTTAATCACAAAGATCGTACCCAGAACCAACACAGGTGCTCGAGTCGAGTAGACTAAGGCGGTTGAGAGAACTATGTTGAAGGAACTAGGCAAAATACATCCGTATCTTCGGTATAAGGATGACCTGTTTCAAGGCAACTTTAATCAGGTGACACAAACCAGGTGGGGGCGACTGTTTACTTAAAACCCAGGTCTCTGCTAAATCGTATAAGATGACGTATAGGGACTGACGCCTGCCCAGTGCTGGAAGGTTAAGCTGAGCCGTGCAAGCGGTGATGTGAAGCCCCAGTAAACGGCGGCCGTAACTCTAACGGTCCTAAGGTAGCGAAATTCCTTGTCGGGTAAGTTCCGACCCGCATGAATGGCGTAACGATCTCCACACTGTCTCCAACATAGACTCAGCGAAATTGAATTCTCGGTGAAAATGCCGGGTACCCGCAGCTAGACGGAAAGACCCTATGAAGCTTTACTGCAGTTTCGTATTGGCATTAGGACACATTTGCGTAGGATAGGTGGGACGCTTTGAAGTGCGGATTTTGGTTCGCATGGAGCGGTCGGTGAAATACCACCCTGATGTGTTTTAATGTCTAACCCGCGTTCTTGAACCAGGGCGGGGGACAATGCGTGATGGGCAGTTTGACTGGGGTGGTCGCCTCCCAAATTGTACCGGAGGCGCGCGAAGGTTTGCTCAGGCTGGTCGGAAATCAGCCGGTGAGTGCAAAGGCAAAAGCAAGCCTGACTGCGAGGGGGACACCCCGAGCAGAGACGAAAGTCGGTCTTAGTGACCCGGTGGCATCCGCATGGAAGGGCCATCGCACACGGATAAAAGCTACTCTAGGGATAACAGGCTGATGCTCCCCAAGCGTCCATAGCGACGGGAGTGTTTGGCACCTCGATGTCGACTCATCGCATCCTGGGGCTGGAGCAGGTCCCAAGGGTATGGCTGTTCGCCATTTAAAGCGGTACGTGAGTTGGGTTAATAACGTCGTGAGACAGTTAGGTCCCTATCTACTGTGGGCGTTGGATATTTGAGTGAACTTGACCTTAGTACGAGAGGACCGGGTCGAACGAACCTCTGGTGTACCTGTTGTCGCGCCAGCGGCACCGCAGGGTAGCTATGTTCGGAACAGATAACCGCTGAAAGCATCTAAGCGGGAAGCTGGTCACAAGATAAGATATCCCCATGAGTTCAGTTCTAGACTAGGACATTGATAGGCTGTGTGTGTAAGTCCGGTGACGGATTTAGCTTAACAGTACTAATCGAACCATTGACTTTTTATCTTATCGTCTTGACTTTTGAAGTCAAAGACGGTATGCTTGAAGAGAACGTTAAGTATGATTCAATCTTGAATTATGATGTTCGCTGGATTTATTCTGGTGATTATTGAGCGGGAGCCACCCTCTGTTCCATCCCGAACCAGACAGGGAAACCCCGTATCGCCGATGGTACTTTGGCTTAAGTCACGGAAGAGTAGGTCGTCGCCAGAACGAAATTCATAAAGACATGTAGACCGAGACAATGTAATACCGCCCCACTTTGGGGCGTTTTTTGTATCAAAATATATGTTGACAAATACAAATTATGTAATACCCTTAGCCGGGTATAAAAAGGGATGATTATGAATAAAGAAATTTCAAAAATAATTTTTAAAAATATTTTTCGGCATAAAAATTTTTGGAACGCCGGTAATGCGAAAAGAAGATTGCATATAGTTTTGTTATCATTGATGCCTTTGAAGCCATGCGCCGATGAAAAAACAAACAAGCAATTTCAAAATGCAAGAGAAGCTTTTTGGTCCGCCTGCGGTGATTCAATGGATTATAAGTTTTATATTGATGCAAGAAAAAAAATAAAAAATTGTTCCCAAAGATAATTTAATAAAAAATTATTTTTATAAAATTATGAGTGTCGTAAGCCAAAGAATAAATTTTTATTAAAATTCCGCCCATTATTGGGCGTTTTTTTGTCGCTTTTATCCGAAGCTATTCCTATCGCAAAAGGTATTAATTTTAGCTATAGTTCCTTACATGATTCAAAATAATTCGGACTTAAATTTTCCAAATTATGCGGTACAGAATATGCCGCCAAAAAATCCATGTGAAACTTGTATGTTTTGGGGAATCACATGTAATCAATTAATATGCTCTATTTTCCAAAAATACAAAGAAGAAACAAAAAAAATTGCGCTGAGTAATGAAAATTCTCCCTTTAACAATTTACATTGATGTGATATAATCAGATGAAAGTAGAGAAGGGGTTTTTTATGAAAAGCCGGTTTTTAGCGTATTTTGTGTTTGTATTTAGCGCCGTTTTTGCGTTGCCTGTGGTGGCAGATCCGATTGCTGGATATGGTCAGACTGCACCTGTTGTGACGACGGGCGCGGCACAATCTCCGCGTGTGGCGGGTCAGCGCAGCGGCCGTGTGTCCCCCAGCTCGGCTGCGGCAGCCAAGGTTGGCGCGACAGGTGCAGCTTCGCGTAGTGTGTCATCCAGAAGTGTTGGCGCGCGTGCAACCGCTGCATCCGCACAAAATGTAGTTTCACGTGGCACAAGTGCGAGGACAACAGGCAGCCGCGCGGTTCGTGCTCGCACAGCGACCGAGCCCGTTTCAGCCAGAGTTTCTCTGACTGGCACCGCAATTCGCGGCAGCAGCTCTTCAACCACAACCCTTGCCAACAAGCTTTACACTGGAACATATTCTAACATTGTTGATCCCACAACCGGTTTGATTTCAGCAGATGCTTACAGCAACTGTCTGGAATCTTATTACTCTTGCATGGACGAAATTTGCACGGCGCGTAATCCTGGTCAGCGTCGCTGCGCATGCGCCGGTCGTGTAAAAACTTTTGCAAATGTAGAAACGCAATTACAACAAGCAAAAGAAGACTTGCTGAAAGTTTCGGGACAATTATCTTTGTTGATTTTAACCAAGGGCAAAGATGTAACCGATGCATTTACTTTGACTGAATCAGAAAAAGTTCTGAACTGTGTTTCTTGGCGTGATGCCGTGAAGGGCAAGACAGAAACATCTTGGTGCGAAAGTCATACCATGCTGGCCGGCACAACAAGTTGCACAACCTATGCTGGCCCACCATCATTCGTAGCAGAATATTGTTCCAGCGGTGATTTGGGGCTGGGCGGATCTGACTGGATGAATGTCCTTAACGGCGCAGATTCAGACATACTTTCCAATTTGGAAACCTATGCCAGCACTATAAACGAGGTCAATGTAATCACCTCGGACGATACGAACAGCCTGTTGAGTTCGTTCATGAATGTCACCGATATAGTTGGACAGCTGGATGGCACCGGGAATTTGTTCAGTGCAACCGAGACGGCGCCCGATACTTTGGCCCAGCTGTGGGGGTATAATTTGTTCCAGTATGCACATAACAATGTTTGCAATCGTGTTCTGAATTCTTGCTTTAACGGAATTTATGAAGCATGCGGCAGCAATAGCGGAACAACTGGTCCATATAATTATAACAATACAATAACTGTGAATAATGATGGATCAGACTTGAACTTTGTTGTTCCTGGATCATCATCAACCAGCACGAATACCGCAACTTGTTTTGGTTATACGACCAGCAGTGGTGATCCGTATTCAACATTACGCAGACCAGTTGCGGATTCGCGTCGCAGCATTCTGCAAAAGTATGCACTGGATGCGAATGCTGATTGCGATACATATGGTGAAGAATTGAAAAAGCAAGCGACAAACATGGCCTATCAAAAGATAGCCGCTACGCAGTACTTGCAGCAAAAGCGTCTTGAGTTCGCAAATGAAGACGAAACAAGCACCACTGCCGAATTGGTTGCAGCCAAAGAGTCATATCGTAGTTGTGTCAGTGAAGTTTATGACTGCTATGATCAACAGACACGGACCAATCCAACTTGGACGGCGGCACGTGTAAAGAACTATTGCGCGCAAAATGCGGAAGTTCCCAGCTGCTATGAAACAATGGTTTGTGATCAGGAAGTTGGTCGGTTGATTGATATCGCAGATAGCATAACTTGCACAAGCACCCAGGATTGGACAGCAAATACTTGCCGTAATGTTGTCAGATTGTCAGAAATCTTGAATGGCACGGGCGCGGCATCTGTCGCGACTGGTGCGAATTCGGCAGGGTTGCGCGAATACTGCTTGCAAAGTACCCCGGGTGTATTTGGTGAAGGCAGCATACGAGACTTTGGCACCGGTTGGGGTCCAGGAAGTTTATAAAGCACAAGGCATAGATATAAATGAATAAAATTTCCAGATTTTGTAAAAAGTTTGGTGCATGTTTATCTATGCAGTATGTCGTATACTTTGTGTTTTGCATCAGTATAGCCAATGCGGCCGAGGTCAGTCGCGCGCTGCCTGGAAAACAAGTTGCTATTTCAACGCCATCCCAAACTCAGACACAATCCGAAGATAATACGCTGGCGATAGAGCCCACACAAACTTCTGCAACCACATCTATTTCACGCACAGCAACCTTGTCTGCACAAAGAAATCAAAATGAAGTAAAATCACGCACAGCGTTGACAGCCATTCCACGTGATGCACTGAATGAAGCGGCACACCAAGTTGGACGTAGTGCCAAGGCCGAGGCAGCAAGCATGAACGCATCGGCACCGGTTCGCCGTGCAGGGATTTCTTTGCGCCCAACAGCAGCCGAGGTTGGCGGACGTGCCGCAGTTGTTACTGCTGGCACCACGGCAAATTCAAGTGCCAGCGCGGCAAGTCGTCGATTGACTTCACGTGCCGCAACCACAGGCCCCGATACAGCTGTAATTGATGATGCGATAGCTGTGACGGAATCCTGCCAGGCACAATACACCGACTGCATGGACCAGTTCTGCGCAGTCATTGATGCCAATCAAAAAAGATGCAGTTGCAGCAACCGGTTATCTTCTTATTCGCGTGTAGAAACATCAGTAAAAGAAGCAAACAATCAGCTGAATGATGTTGCACAACGCATCCGCTATGTTGGATTGTCTGCCGATGAAATCAGCGCAATTATGAGCGCAACCGAGGCCGAAATTGCATTGCAAAATACCAGCGACAAGACCGAGTCGCGCAACATGCTGGATGAAATTGAAAATCTTATCCGTTCGCCGGAAAATGTTGTTGCGCAAAGCTCTTCATCATCTATTGATTTGGACTTGGACTTTGATGCTGACGCTGACCCAATGGATTTATTTAATTTTTCTGATACAACAACGGGTTCGTTTTCCAATCTGCGCGGAACCGATTTGTTAAGCGCTGCGCAAAAACGTTGCCAGTCGGTGCTGACATCATGCAAGGCCAAAGGTGCAAACACCAGTCAAATTACAGGTCGGTATGAAATAGAGATAGACAAGGATTGTATAACTTACGAGAAAGGTCTGGACAAGATGAATCAGACATTGCGCACAAACGTGCGCAGTGCAACCCAGATGTTGCAAAAGGCAAGACTGGCCGTGCTTGAAAATCATAACACTTATGATGCCAAGGGTTGTGTCGGTGCGCTGGAACAATGTATGCATGACGAAATGGTTTGCGGAAGCGATTATTCTAAATGTCTTGATCCGACCAAGCGTTTTATAGATGAAAGCGGAAACGTTGTTTTGGGTCAGAACATTTCCATGATAAGAAACATTATGGCGAACTTTGATAACTCTATAATAGACGAGTCATTTATCAGCTCGGCATGGGCAATGTCCGGAATGTCTGGCTGTGATCAGGTACCAAATAATAACGGCAAGTGCATTGTGAAATATTTATTGGGAAAAATCGGAATGGGTGAAGATACCAGCTCTGGTTTGTGTCGCCCGGTTTTGGACAAGTGTCAAAAACAAACATATGACAGCCGCGGCAAGTATGATCCAAAAAACGCAATAGTTGTGGGCTATGTCCAGCGCGCAATGACGAACATTCGTGCCGCCCAGGAAAATATCATTTCAGATTATGCATCAACATGTATGGCAGAAATTGCTACATGTTATTCTAAACAGGTCACACAAATTAATGCATGGTCATCAAACGCAAATGTTCAGAATGTGTATTCCGTTCTGAAAGGCGCGTGCCGTAATGTCGCGCTGACTTGCAGTTATGCAGTGTTTGCCGCAGACCAAACTACTGCTGGTTGCCCAGTGGCCGAGTTGATAAATCCTCCTGCTACTGATGATGAGGTGGACGCGACAGATACAGAATCAGAGCGCCAAAGTATTTGTATAGAAAATATTTCCGATATATTCTATCAATCAATGCTGTGTCCAGATTATTCAACATGGGTGCCGGCACAGACAGGCGCTATGTCTGGAACCATGTATCCTTATACAGGTACAGCGACCAGAGTTCATGTTAATGAGCGTTGTGTATGCCAAGCAGGATACGGCGTAAACGCGGGCAGTTGTGAACAATGCCCAACTGGATACGCATTCAATGCAAATTGCACTTATGCCAGTGCGGCCCAGGGCTGCCCGATTGTAGGTTGTGGCTGTCCGGCGGGCACGACTTGGAATGCGACTGCATCTGCGTGCCAATAAAATCCTTGAAAATTGCGTGGTATTTGCTATGCTCTTCCAAAAGGAAGAAAGCATCATGAGTCAAGCATACGCCGTTCTCGCGCGCAAATACCGCAGTCAAGATTTCGCCAGTCTGATTGGACAGGACGTTCTTGTCAAAACCCTTACCACAGCTATCAACACAGACCGAATCGCGCATGCGTATATTTTTACTGGAATTCGCGGGACTGGAAAAACCAGCACCGCACGCATTCTGGCCAAAGCGTTGAATTGTTTAAGCGCGCAAAAAGCTACGGCGACACCTTGTGGAGTGTGTGAAAATTGCAAAGCGATTGCAGCTGGCCAACATATTGATGTTTTGGAAATAGACGCGGCATCGCACACGGGCGTTGATAATATGCGCGACATTTTAGACGCGGCCCAGTATCGTCCGACTAATGGCAGATACAAGGTTTATATTATCGACGAAGTCCATATGCTTTCTACCAGTGCGTTCAATGCATTGCTGAAAACTTTGGAAGAACCACCAGAACATGTTATTTTTATTCTGGCAACTACAGAAATACGAAAAGTTCCGGTTACGATTCTTTCCAGATGCCAACGTTTTGATTTGGTTCGCGTTTCGGTTGAAACGCTTAAAAAACATTTTGCTTGGATTGCTGAATCTGAAAAGATAACGCTGACAGATGGCGCGAATGAATTACTGGCGCGTGCGGCGGATGGATCTGTGCGTGATGGTCTGTCTTTGTTGGATCAGGCAATCGCGCAAACAGGCGGTAATGTGGACGAGGCCGCAGTGCTGTCTATGTTAAAACGCGCGGATCGTGGCGTAGTTGTTGATTTTATGCAGACATTGCTGTCTGGTGATGTCGCGACCGCAATAGCCAAGGCGGATTCGCTGTATGCCAATGGTGCGGATTTATCCATGCTGCTAACTGATATGATGGAATGGACGCATTGGGCAACGCGTATGCATCCCAGCTTGCATGCGGGTGATGCGGCTGCGATTCCTTATACGGCAGACCAGAAAGACCAGATAAAAAAAATTAATGAAACTACCAGCCTGAATACTTTGTCACGCATATGGCAAGTAATGGTTGCCAGTGTACCGGAAATGCAGGCGGCTGGGAATCAGAAGCAGTGCTTTGATATGCTGGTTGTGCGTTTGATGCGTGTTGTGGATATACCGCCAATCAGCGAATTGGTAAAGCAGACAACAACACCTGCGCCCCAGGTCAAGCAACAAACACAAAAAGTTCCGGCAAAAGATAATTCGTATACAAAAATTTCTACACCGATTGAGCTTTCCGGCGCTCTTTCTGATGCTAAAGAGCCCTTGCTGATGACTCATTGGGCAAATAATGTAGAGGTTGCAGAATTTTCAGATGGGCAAATTAAGTTTTTTGATCGCAATGACGATCGTGATTTTCCAATAAAATTGCGCGATTTTTTACTTTCTAAAACCGGTAAAGAATGGACACTGGAAAAGATAGAACCCGAGCAAAAAAATCAGCCTATGCAAACCCCGACCGAGGCACAGCGCGCAGAATTAGAATCTGATCCTGCGGTTGCCAGTGCGCTGGATTTGTTCGCTGGTGCCGAAATTATTTCGGTAAAATAAGGAGATAAAAATGAGAGAGCAAAGCGGACGCAGCTTGATTGAAATGCTGGGAGTTCTTGCCATCGCAGGCGTCATGACCGCTGGTGCAATCGCTATGTATAAAGTTGTACGTACCCGCCAAGTTCGGATGGTTGCGACCCAGGATATGAAAACAATCGCCAATAATACAAAGTTGCTGTATGCTGCGCGCCGCGATTATACCGGCATATCTGCAGATTATTTGGTCAAGGCCGGTGCAATGCGAAGTGAAAAATCGCCTTTGGCGGGCGCCAAGTTTTCCATTTCTGCAAATCCTGGTGCCAAGGAGTTCGCAATGGTTTTTGCAGGGTTAGATTTTAATGATTGCTCTTGGCTCGCAACGCAGAGTTTTGATTGGGCGGATAGGGTCAGCGTAAATGGATACTTTGAGTCCGCCGTAACCTATTGTCGTAAAATGGATAAAAATGAAGTCGCGGTTTGGGTGAAATAACAGAACTTAGATAAAATATGAATTTAATAAAATTTATTTTTAATAAAGCTAGTCTTGGATTTGCACTTTTGATGTGCGGCTGTGTTTCATATCAAACCCCTGTGCGCAGCGAGTGGTCAGTGATTTTACGCGGCGCGACTTTTTCTGAAATGACCGATACCATGAAAATTGCAAAGCGGCCCGTTTTCATCGGTGGCGGTGGAAAGATAATAAACAAAGACGCTGGACCAGAGAATATAAATCAGTATGGCAAAGAGCCTGCGCCAACAGACATCAGTCCTGCAGTGCTGAAATACATGTCTTCGCTGGAAGATGAATTATACGATTCTTTGTTAAAGCCTGGAATCCAGGTTCAACGTGTGGGCACCGATGTGGTTTTATTGCTGACTCGCGATTCGTTTATGTATTGGGACGCGCCAGAGATTTCAGATGATGGCGAAGATACATTGAAAATCGTCACAAAAATACTGAAAAAATACGATGCTACATTTATGGAAATTTCTGGTTATACGGATGCAACAATGGACAAGAATGCGGCATCGGCGCTTTCGCTGGATATGGCACAACGGGTTGGAATTTTCATGGCAACTCATGATATAAACCCGGCGCGGATGTTTATTGTGGGTCGGGGTGCTGCGCGTCCTATTGCAGCCCAAGACGATACAGGTCGGCGTATGAATCGGCGCGTTGAAATCAGATTGTCACCAGCAAGATAGCAAATTTTCTGATTGAAATTTATTTTTTATAGATTACAATTAAGGAAGAAAACAAAAAGGAAGGAAAATGAAAAACCAAAAACCGCTCCCAAAAAAAGCGAAGAACTATAAAAAAATAGGCCTTATTGCTGCTGTGGTTGTCGCCGTGGCTGCGCTGGGCTTTTGGGGTGTCCGGTATTTTACCGCACCGATTTCAATTGAAAAAGCGATTGAGCATGTTTCAACCGAAGCAGTAAGCGGTGGGGATCTGCGTATCGCGGTTGTGCGTATGGATGCAATCCAGACCGATGCAAAGGTTTTGGCTGATTTGAACAAACAACGCACATCTTATGAAACCAAGCTGCGCGATGAATTATCAAATCGTCAGAAAGAGCTGGAAAATGAAAAAGTCGAAATAGAAAAATCGCAAGATGTTCTTTCCCGCGAAGCTTTGCAAAAACGCGTTTCCGAGTATCAACAGAAAGTTGCAAAATTGCAGCAGGATTTGACAACTCGCGCCCAGTCAATCGATGATTCATTCCAAAAAGCATTGGCCAAAGTCCAAAGCGAACATTTGGATCCGATAATTGATGCTGTTATTACAAAAAAGAACTTGTCGTTGGTTATTGATGGACGTCTGGCTCGTACAGGCGGAGACATCAAGAATCTGGACATTACGAATGACATAGTGGTGGCTTTGGATAAAAGAATCCCAAGCATCAAAATGGAAACACCGAAAGGGTTCTAAAATAGTTCTGAACAAAATCGCCGCAATCGCGGCGATTTTTTTTAATATGAAGAAAAAAGTTTGTTGTAAAAAACTTTGACCCTGTTGATTTCGCCTTTCTACTTTTGCCTTTTGTTTTTTTGTGTTATAATCCACGTATGAAAAAGTTTTTTGCTTCATTGTTAATTATTCATTGTTCATTGTTATTCGCGGCGCCTGTGCGTGCGTCGGATTCCCCGGATTTCAAGATTTACGAGGATGTTTCAATCGACCATCAACCAACGTCCATGACAGAAATGGAAGAATTATTTCTTAATCCGCGCGCGCAGACAGAAAGCCTTTGGGCTGCGGAAAAAAATTCAATGTTGGAAATTTCTTATACTGGTTGTCCATTTCATACAATTCGCGAATGCCTGATTTGGAATAGCAAACCAATAATGATGGAAACAATTCCATTGCCCACGCGGCATATTAAGCAAACCGATGATTATCAGACCGCATTGGTAAAAAGGTACGAAGCGTTGATGCAGGCCGCCAGATCTTGTTGCACTGCTGGTATGGAGAACAAGCTGAAAAACTCTGGCGCATCCCAGGGCTTGATTTATAAATTCATGGTTGATGATGCGAACTTTTACGGATTCACCGACCGATGCTTGATGATGACGGATGAAGAATTACATAAAAACTATTCTGGGACTGCTACAGCAAAGGCTGTAATGGGTGTTCGTGACACATGCCTGTGTCAGCGGCGGGATTATTTTGATGCACTGCTGGCGCCATTTGATGATTTCCCAGATGAAGAATATAATTATACTTACCAAGATGGGTTGAATCGTCAGGTAAAAGTTTCAATCAGCGATGATGTGCGTGCAGTCAAAGAAATTTTGACACTTTGCCAATAAAAAAGTTAATAATCACTAGATTTCCAATAAACTTGCACTGACAATTTCTGTGTGGTATTATTCAAAACATGAAAAAGCTAATACAATTTTTGTTCAGCCAATGTGCTGAAAAAACAACTGCCGGTGCGCTGGCCAAGAAATTTGGCATGGAGCTTCGTGGGGATCCTTCGGTCCCGGTTCGTGGTGTTGCGCCGATTGCGGACGCAAAGCTCGGTGACTTGGCGTTCTATTCAACCGAGCGAAATTCCGAAGCGTTCAAGATTCTGCCGATTGAAACATTAAAAAATACCAAGGCCTCGGTAATCTTGGTGCAAAAAGAGAATGAAAAATTTGCCCCAAAATCTGCAACCTTGCTGCTGACTGACAGCCCGCGCGCAAACATAATAAAAATCATAGGCGAAATTTACAAGGAAAAGCCGAGGGTGGGAATTCATTGGGCTGCGAATATAGAGCACGGGGTATTTTTCCGCAAGCGCCGCAGTGTTTATGTTGGTCAGTTTGCAACCATTGAAAAAGGCGCAGTGATAGAGCAGGGCGTGAAAATTTATCCGGGGGCCTTCATAGGTCGCGGTGTGGTGCTGGGGACTGGCACGATCGTTCATAGTGGGGCACATATCGAAAATGCAAACATTGGGGCGAATTGTGTTGTGCACAGCAGCGCTGTAATTGGCAAGGAAGGATTTGGATATACTCGTCAAAATGGTAAGAATGTATTTATTCCGCATGTTGGTCGCGTGGTCATTGGTGATCGCGTTTCTGTTGGTGCAAATTCCTGTATAGATCGTGGAATGATGGCGGATACAATGATTGGGGATGGAACCAAGATTGATAACTTGGTTCAGATTGCGCATGGTGTGGTTATTGGTCAAGAGTGCTTTTTGGCCGGCGGCGCTGGTTTGGCCGGCGGTGTTATAATTGGCGACAGGGCAATGGTTGGTGGGCATGTTGGAATTGCCAATAATGTTAAAATTGGCGATGATGCTGAAATAGGCGCGCAAAGTGGTGTTTTTCGCGATATTCCAGCGGGCGAGCGTCATATGGGATATCCCGCAGTTCCGGGAATGGAATTTATGCGCGCTCATGCATGGGTCAAGAAAAACATGAGGGATAAGAAATGATGGTAGATACAAAGGGTGTAGAAGCTGTAATTCCACATCGCGGTGATATGCGACTGGTGGATGAAATCCGTGAATTTACAGAAAACAGTGGTGTTGGAATAAAGCATGTTCGCGCGGACGAGTTTTGGTGCGCTGGTCATTTTCCAGGCAATCCGATTATGCCGGGGATTTTACAGATCGAGGCATTGGCGCAAACCGGATGCTTTATTGTGTTCAAGCAAATGGGCGCGACCGGCAAGGATACTTTGGGCTATTTTACGACCATGGAAAAAATCAAATTTTCTAATATGGTAAAACCCGGTGATACACTGGAATTACATGTCGAAGTCATAGCAAAGAAAATGAACATGTATAAGTTTCACGGCATAGCGATGGTCAGTGGAAAAAAGGTTTCCGAGGCTACATTTTCCGCAATTATGAGCTAGCAATCAGTCGAATATCGGATATATTGCCTTGCTTTGCGCGACATTTTTTTAGATGTTTAAATAATTGATATGGTGTCCAGACAAAAGGCGCCCGAATACCCAAGGCGCGTTTGGCAAACGAAACGCAGGTGAGCGGCAAGGCATAGTTATTAAAATAACATTTTTGCTCTAAAAATACCCATCCATTTTTTTCCAAAATTTTCAAATCGCGTTTTTGCAAAGGTATAAAATTTACTCGTCCGCATCCGGCTTGTAGCATTGTGTATTTGTATTTTTTATGCTCTAAAATAATTGCGCAATGGCGAAATTTTCGGCAAAAAATGCGCGGCAGCATTTTTCGGGTATTATGTGTAAATCCAATAAGCATGAAAATCTCCGATTTTTATTTAATTAGCAAAGTGCAATGTTCGGTTAATGTGTAATTTGCACATTGCACATTAATTTTCCAACCATTCTTTTATTTTTGCAGCGTGAGCGATAGTTCGCATTGCATCACACCACAGGGCTGCTTTGGCATTTTCTGCCCAATCGTGTTGGCGTGGAGCGCGGCGCAAGTCTCCGAACTCTTTCATAACTTCTAATTGCTTGGGGCTGAGCTTGCCGGACAAATAAAGCCGTGTGACAAGCGTTTCTACATCGATGGCTTCACAAGGATATGGATTGTGTGCAACAGATATTCCAATTCGCATCCGTGAAACACTGGCGGCTGAAAGTACATCCTTTTTCCGGCATGTCAGAAACCAAAACCACATCTGATCGGCATCTTGGAATTTTTTTTCCGGGGCATCATCGATGGCTTCACAAGGATATGGATTGTGTGCAACAGATATTCCAATTCGCATCCGTGAAACACTGGCGGCTGAAAGTACATCCTTTTTCCGGCATGTCAGAAACCAAAACCACATCTGATCGGCATCTTGGAATTTTTTTTCCGGGGCATCAAAAGCCGTAAAAGGTAAATCTATTTTTTTTAGGTTGGTATTCATTTTTTTTCTCTCTCCGTTTTACCCGGCATAATTACTGGGTATGCATTCCTATACTAAAAATAATTGAATTATACCAAACGATACAACCAAAAATAGATATGATGGCTGCAATTCCGAGGTTTTTTACTTTTTTGTGTGAATAAAAAAATTCGCCATAAAGGCGAATCGCAACTGGTTATCAATATAAATAAAAATTATCTATCCATACCAGTTTTAGAAGATGTTCCAGACTTCAAGTTGTCATTAGCTATACGAAGCTGTACTTGATATGCGTTTATACAATCTGTCATATTAGAATTAGTCATAGAAGCACTACATTTATCAAATGCAGATTCAGATAGTTTTAATGTTGTTGCCATTCCTTTTAACAAGTCAGAATCAAATTTAAGTTGCTTTCTGGCATCGGTTTTATTTGATGCGGAACGTATTGCGCTCAAGTTGTTATTCAAGCAAGAAATCATGTCTGATGTGCTGTAAACTTCATTACAATCACGCGCGCCATTTAATTTAACGTTGCTTTTAGAATATGAAGTACTTGCACTGGCGTCAGAATTGTCAGTAGCGTTGCCGCCAGCAGCCTGCATTTTTGATGTTAAGATGGACTTTTCCATCTGGGTTTTCAATCGCTTCATAGTAACATCCAGAAAATCATACTGACGTTTCATCTGTTGCGTGATTATGGTTGTTTTCAAAGCAACTGCATCATTCATCATTTGCTTGTCGGCCGCATCTTTTGGATTTTCAATCTTGCCAATGTTATACGCATGTGTGCTGCACAATGCGATAGCCGAATTAATATAATCATTATCACTGCCCTCGGCGCATCCATTATCGGCCGCACGACCGATCATTGGCAGTAAGGCTGCAAATGTAAAGACCGAAAAGATTAAAAGTATTTTTTTCATTGTTATTGGTTACACATGTCCTTGTTCCAGCTGTAAGCGCAATCGCAGTAATAACCTGCAAATGTGTCTTTTTTCCAAATTCCAGTGCGAGCTTCGCACTTGCTTTGAGTGTCAGAATTTTGACTTGCTGATGGAGTATTTGCTGTTGTGCTAGTTGTGCCAACAGAAAGCGGAGCATCCAAATTATTTGCCTTTACACACAAATTGCGATCGGGCAGACGTCTCAGCTGTGCCAGGTTTCCGATAACGGCCAACTGGTCAGGATTTGTCGCGCACCATTTTGTTGCATCGGTTGCGGATGCTTCACCACGAATTACACTTGGCGCGTCTTGAGCAATGATTCTGCGCAAAGTCTCGACGTCAATGCTGGATTGTTTTTTGCGGCCGCGGAATAAAACAGAATTATCAATCGCATCAGATGCACATGCAACGCGGATTCCGCCAGAGCTGCCCGTATCCATATCCAGCCAGTTTTGTTGAACTTCTTCTTGGTTGTTAAGCATCGTCAACAAAGTGCAGTGTGGTTGTTGTGCTTTCACACGGCGATTGCCCTGGGCATCATTTTCATATGCTATCGGCCAGTATCCACTTTCGGTTTTTGTGTCATAATCGCATTTTATAGTTGTTTTATCGTCAATTTTTTCAGTAGCGCCTTGCGTGCAGGTTTCGCACATATATTTTCCCCAGACATTGCAAGATCCGTTCAGCATCATATAAATGTCAGTTATATCCACGCCCAACGATTGCGCCAAGATAAGCGCATCATACAATTCATCCAAAACAGCATCGTATGGATCAAAGAATTTATTTGCTTTGTCCTTGAAAGCCTTTACTCGCCGGGGCCCCTGGCAGTTGTTACCATTAGAATCGCAACGCGCATAATCAAAAACATTTTGCATTGTGTTTTTCAAGTCTTTCATCGCGACATCAGCATTTTCAAGCTGGGTCAGTATTTGACCACCGATTTGTTCGCGTGCCAAAACATCTGCCGAAGCGCCCGCATTAACTGCATTGGTAATTGCTGTGTTTGGCGCTGATGCGCTTGCTGCCTGGGCTGCGGCTTGGGCTGTCTGTGCCGCCAGTTGTTTTTGCTCGTCCAATGCTTGTTGTACAGCCGCCGCAGATTGCGCAGATTGTTCTTGCATCTGCTGCTGCATCTGGGTCATTTGTTGCTGCATTTGCTCTATCTGAGCGTTTGATTGAATTGCCGATGCGCTTGCTGCCTGTGCTGTTGCGGCATTTTGGGCCTCGGTCGTTTTCGCGGTCGCTGCGCTGACCATCTGGGCCGCCAGGGTCTGAATCAAAGCGTCGCCATATTGTTTACACGAAGGATTACTTTGGACACAACCATTTACAATGGGAAGTGCCAGTTCCATTGTTGTGCAGCCCGCACATTTTGGTTGTGCACAACGCAAAATCAGTGAATTACAATTTCCAAAATCTGCAACCGGCCCTTGTTGCCCCAGTGGATTAGGGTTTATTGCAGCATTCCACTGATTATTATTCAGCGCGCCAGCACTGCCAGTAAATGCCGTTCTGTTTCCCGAAATTCCGCCAGAGTTTGCAAAAGAAGGTCCCGGCCCGCCAATAGGGCTGTCGCCATAAGCGGTCCCAAGTGCAAAGCACGCGGTAAAAACAGATAAAAATCTGATTAAAATCTTCATATTCTCTCTTGACGCAAGTTTATCATAAAATACGGGGAAATGCAAGCCTCCCTTTAACAAGCAGGGGCTAAATTATTGGGGGAAAACAATCCCCGCCTGTTGATGGACAGCAGTTGAATCCTTGAGTGCCCATGTCTGTATAAACCTCGCCCGTGCAGCAGCCGTTAAGATCCGGCGCAGTACCATCTTCACAGGTTAATGTCTTGGTGGTCGTTGCAGCAGGTGGCGTTTCCTTGGCAAATGGGTTCTTTATCGTGCCATCCGCGTTGTATTGCAGACCCAGAACTTGCTCGTTATACTCTTTTGTCCCAGACGTTAATTTAGTTCCGCTGGTTCCAACAATACCGGTTTGTTGTTGGTTGGTGTATACTGCAGCCTGTTTGGCATTGTTAATTGCTTGGTATTGGATTGATTGGCAATATGCGACGACCGTGCGATAGTCATAGCCCGCCTCGGAAATTGTTTGTGCAGTAACGCCTGTGCCCAGTTGTCCGTTGGCGCCGCAGTATTTCTGTATATCAAATCCGCGAACCTGTCCGACCCATGATGCATCATCGTAATTTGGTGTGGCCTCGGAAGCTTTGTGAGAAACATATTGCGAAGGAGTCAGGGTGCAATTTTCAAGCCCATTTACTTTGTCGCAGAAGTTCACAATTAAATCCTTTGGTGAATATACTGTTATCCGCGTACCAGCAGCAATAGAGAATGGGGGAACCGTATTGTCCAGCATGTCTACCATCAATTTTTGCGCAACTCTGTTCCATGTTGAAATAATCTCGTTCTTGGCCAACTCGGACGAACGAACTTGACCACTTTGAGTAACCGTATTGTTATCTAGATCAATTTGATTTACGAACTTGTCCGAAATTGGCGCAATCAAATTAACAGCAGCTGGCACAACTGCCGTTATCATTGGCATTATGAATTGCTCCATGTAATCTGTGCTGCCGTGACCTGGGACGCCTACACGACCTTGGCTGTCGCCAGCAAAGGGCTCTTCGCCAGCAAAGCTGAACTCAACTCCGTCTGGTCGAACAAAGCGATACCATTTGATTTGCATGCGGCCGATAGCCTTGTATGGTCCCGGCATTTCGCCCGTTAAATAGCCCAGCATCAATGTTCCGGTTGGAATTATTATTGTGCGTCCATTATCAGAATAAACATGCCGATCAACAGTCGCCTGGACGGGCAGCATGGACTGACGCTCTATCTTTGCGTCTGCACGAATTTCATTTACGATTGTCGCGGGAATAGGCTTGTACTGGCGCAGAACAAAAGTGCGGTCATAAGGTTCGGTTGATATAAACGCATCCCCCGCAGATGATGGCACCAGGTTGCTTTCCGGTTTATATGCAAATGCAGGATTGATTTCAGATAAACGTTTTGCGCCGCCCGCAGCGCCTGGCAAATCCGCAGCTGTCGCATTAGTTTGCCGTGCGCGATTTTGCACACGGGTATTTACCGGATTGGACAATACCGGAACATTCGCACCCGATGCGATAAATCCGATTCGATCAAAGTCAGAGCCTATTTTTCTGCTGGGATTTTTAAGGTCGGTAATAAATCCAGTGTCCAAATTGTATTCACCCAGTGGGCTGGTGCAGTCCAAATCGGAAAAAGGATGAAAAAGATAATGTCCACCTTGGGGACGTATCCATCCGATTTGCTTTCCATATGCGTCATAGCCACCGAATGCGAATTCATAGCAACGCTCGGTATTCAATGCTGCAGTAGTGACTGGCACAGGCAAACTTTCTGTTGCAAATTTTGGCGCAAGGGTTTCAACCGCCGCGGTCACTGGGTTAACTTCGGGTTCAGGCAAAACAGGTTCTGGCTCGGGCAGTTGTACTGGTTTTTGCGGCTCTAGTTTTTTTGAAGAAAGAGCAACAGGAATTTCAGCAGTTTGTGCCATTTTTGCCTCGGCACTGGCGGGATAATATTCAATAAGAATTTTAATACCGGTTGGCTCTAAATCTGCAACAGGCGTCCAAGTCAATTCTGCACTGCACGGAATTCCAAGCGTAATTTCACCCATATTAGTGCAAGTGGTATCTATGCTTAATCCATCGATTTTTTGGGATAGTTTTACACTGGGAATCATGGCGACTGCATTCGAAGAAATTTTAATAGTCTGCGTCTGCTTTTCGCCAACGGGAATGTCTTGCCAGGCAATTTCTGTCGGATCCATGGTTAATTCTAAAACAGGTTCTTGCTGTTTTTTTTGTTCGTCTTTGGGATCGCGTCCCATCAGAATAACCAGCAAAACAACAACCACCAAAAAGGCAGCGAACATCACAATCCACAGAACGTGCCGTGGCATGGACTTTTTTACATCGCTGATAGTAGTTGTTATCATGGCCAAATTCTGACTCCTGAATCCTAAATTATTGCACTCTTACCACATTGCAAGCAGTTCCTTGGAACTTTGTCATCTTGTCGCAAAGTTTTTGCGCACTTTCAATGTCCGACATTGGTCCGATGCGCAGCCGGTAAAGCCGTGCGGTTGCAGCGCCTGTACCCAAATCGCCAACCCCAGCCTCGTCAACTGCGAAATAAACCATATTCCGGTAAGAGTTCAGCAGTCCTTGACCATCATCGCCACTGAATTTTGCCAGCAGCTTTGTCCAATAATCATTCAGTGCCTTTACCGAAGTGTCAGATTTCAGTTCCACAGCAACGCCTGCCTGATTAGAAGTTATAATTGGAATGTCGCTTTGCGGCAGGAACGAGCCCGCAGTATTGCGCACGCTCGGCAGCATATTCACGCCTGCCGCACCACTGGTCGTGTCGTTTGCTGGCATTGTCATCGGTGGTTGAAATCCATTCATCTGTTGGTCGGTGGTTTGCTGCAACGTTGCGCCAGAATCAATTTGCATATTTCCATATCCAACATTTTGCAAGGACTGGGACGATTGCATACTTTGCATAACGTTGGATTCGGCCAACGCCATTACACTGGAAGTATCAGCAATCAAGAAAGGCTTTGCACGGCGCTTTATACAGACAATTCTTTGACCGCTGCGCAACACCATATCACCGACTGCTTCTACAATCAAAAGACGTCCATTTTCACCATCAGTGCGGAAACCAACTGGCGATTCGCCGCCTTCTACCAAAATAGAAACAACAGGTCGCTGGGTCATGGCGATAACTTTGTCGCCAAAATCAATATAGGTAAAGATTCTATCGCGCCATACGCGTTCCGGCGCAATTACAAAGTCGTCAGGATTCGGCACAAAAATGTCCAAATCAAAGCGGAACTCTGACGGATCAATTTTCATTGTTTTTATCCAGCCGTAATCTTCGCCATCAACGCCCAAGGTAGAAGTTGTAGCCTTGCGCGGAAAGATAGAGTTCATACCAGATGTTTGTCCGGCGGCCGCAGTCGTGCCACCAATGCTGGGCAAGCTGGAACGTCCATCCAGAACAATATCAACCTGGGAATACGAAATCTCGCTGGAGTTAGCGGGTTCGGACCGCAGATAGAATAAATATTTGTTTCCGGATTTTCCCGTAACAATCAGATTTGTATCGCTGCCCTGATTAGTCGCCACAGGTGTCATATAAATTGTTTTGCCGCCTTTTTGTGGATCCATTTGAAACAAACCCTCGTTACCAATAACGCCATCTTCGATAATTTCACCTTCGGGCAGATTTATCATAGTGACCATTCCATTGCGCAAACGAATCGGAAGAACTGCGCCGGGCGCCCATGTCAGTTGGGCAAAGCCGGGTTTGGAACTGCCTGTGGCCATGTTTGCCTCTGGATTATCCCAAGCGTCTTGAACGCCGTAATCGTCGGCATTTGCCACGCCAATGCAAACAGCAAACAACAAAGGGCAAAGAGCAAATAATTTATTTTTCATTTCACATCCTTCCTAATTTTTTTCAAGCAAATGTAGCTGTGGCATTGGCAATTTGTTTGCTGTTTGCCCTTTGCTGTTTGCTTTTTAATTTTACGCTATTGCATAAAATCGAGTGGATCGTTCCCCCCTGATTCCACCCGGTATTCCGAGACTTGCAGTCCCAGCGGATTTTCCTGTCGGTTGCCCCATTTCAATTCTGGCGTTTGGGTCAATCCTATTACAATAGTAAAATCTTTTGGCGGGGTATGTCCAGCGCTTTCTGATGTACAAAACCATCTAAATTTGACAGCGAACCTGTCGCTTCCGCGGGGCTC
>CAYJAG010000003.1:6395-40855 GCA_964368385.1 uncultured Muribaculaceae bacterium | reverse complement strand
TTTCAGAACTTCTTCGGCTATATTTTTAACAGCATTGTTGGCAATTTTAGCCTTGTCTGCCATTTTCTTTAATCGCGCCGGATTACCAAACAGCTCTTCCAGTTCGGCCGACAGCCATTTTGCTGTAAAGTTTCTCTGTTCTATTGCCAACGCCCCGCCGGTTGATGCAAAAGATTCGGCATTTGCCGCTTGATCTGGATTGATTTCCAATGGGACCAGAATTGCCGGTCGGCCTATGGCCTGTAATTCTGCAATCGTGCTGGCGCCTGCGCGACCGATAACCAACTCGGCCGACGAAAGGACCGCTGCCATATCGTTTATAAATCCAACAACATTCGCCTTGATCCCGTTGCTGGCGTAAAACCTTTGCAGCCGCGCCACATTTTCAGGACGCGTCTGTTGGGTTATAAATAATTTTTTCCGCATTGCGGCCGATAATTTCATAACTGCATCTGGGACAACATCATCCAAAATCTGCGAACCCAAACTGCCGCCTGTTACCAAAAGATTAAATGGCGATGGGGTAACAAGGGACGATGATAAAAATTCTTTGCGCACTGGCAATCCAGTGTAAACAATTTTTGTTTTTGATTCGTCGATTCCTTTTACCTTTGGAAAGCTGGTCATCAGGGTATCTATCCAGCGCGCTGTGAATTTATTCGCACGACCTATATGCGCATTCTGCTCGTGCAGCAGAATCGGAACGTGCCACATTTTTGCCGCCAAAACAACTGGGACGGACGAATACCCGCCAAATGCCACTACTCTGTTTGGTCTGAAAATCATAAACCGCAAAGTCAATGCGATTGCTGATGCTGCAATCTTGAAAAGCGCAATCGCTTGTTGAACGCTTGATTTCGCACCAACCCCGGCCGCCCAAATAAAAGCTGTGCCGGCACGCCCAGGCTTGTTCTTTTTTACCATAGCCATACCGCGGCTATCGCTGGAAATTATAACGCTGTGATGCCGACGAACCAATTCCTCGGCCACACTGAGTGCTGGGAAAATATGCCCACCTGTTCCACCTGTGGCTATCCAGATTTTCATTTAGACCTCCGATTTTATTTATTTCCATTTGTCCTCGCGGACCAGTGCCAAAATCATACCAAACGCAAGGCAAAATGCAACGAAAGAGGATCCACCATACGAAATAAAAGGCAGTGTCATTCCTTTGGGTGGAAACAACCCCAGCGCAGACATCAAATTTATGCACACTTGTGCGCCAAACAGCGCCATCAACCCACCACAAGCATAAAACACCAGCTTGTCCTTGGCATTCATCGCATTCACCGCAAGACGTTTTAATACATACAAAAAGCCCAGCAAAAGAATACATGCTATGATCGCGCCCGAATCTTCGGCAATCGCCGAAAACACAAAATCCGTATGTGCATCTGGTAATGATTGCTTTATAAAACTATCTTCGGCGCGACCGAACAAACCGCCGTGCTGTACGGCCTCGACAGACTTTCTAATCTGATAGTTATCGCCACCACCGGCCAGCCCCAAGAATCCTAGAACTCGCAGCCTAACATGTGACATGGTCAGAAACGCAAAGACGAACGCGCTTAACCCCAGACCCGCAAATATAGGAATAAAATACATCGGCAGTCCGGCCAGAAAAATCATTGCTGAAAACACAGACATATAAAGCACAAAAGATCCAAAATCCGGATGCATCAGAATAATAAGCAGCATCGGTAGGAATACGGCCAAATACGCTGGCCACGCGTCCCATTTCCACGCCCTTTTTGAAAAAAATATATCGCCAGGGGCCAGTTTTTCCATTCGCACCAGAAACCAAGCTGTTATGATTATAAATCCCGGTTTCATCAAATCACTGGGCATGACGGATGCAAAACCCAAATCAACCCAACGGGCACTTCCCTTGACCGCGGCAGGCATAATCAATGTCGCCACCAACAGCAGCAAACAGATGAACACATTCAATACCGCAATAGTCAGAACCTGGCGTTTGCCCAAGAAAGACGATACAAGCAAAGTTATTATACCAATGATGTAAAGCGGAATTGCCTTGACCAGAAAAAAGTGCCAGGGCTGTGGGGGATTTAACCGCTCGGCCGCGACACTGCCTGCTGATACCATCGCCAGCAATCCCACCAAAGACATTACTATGACGCACCAGAACAGGCGCCAGTCTATTTCAAAATACCAGCTGGTAAGAGTACTTTCTTCACCGCGTTTTATCATTTTACAACCTTAATAACAACAATGCCAAACCACTGAACAAAACTGACATTATGAAAAATCTTTCCACAATTTTTGATTCTGGCAATCCCAGCTCTTCCAGATGATGATGCAGTGGCGCGCGCAAGAAAACCCTTTTGCCTACACCATTTTTCTTGGTCAGCTTGAAAACAAAAGTCTGGATAAAGCTGGACAGCAAAATCGCAACCAGCATTAAGCTGGCCACGCCCATTACTATTTCAACTTTTAACAGCATCGCAATAGTGCCGATAAATCCGCCCAGTGCCAGGCTGCCGGTATCACCCATGAAAATTGATGCTGGCGCAGAATTAAACCATAAAAATCCAACCAATGCCCCAAACACCGCACCCAGAACCGGGAACAACCCCGCCGCATCCGGCAACAATAAAGAGTTCGGAATAAATCCAACCCTTGTTGCGCCAAACAATGCAATCAACATAACGACCAAAATCGGCAGATAAATCTTTGACAGCATTCCGTCCAATCCATCTGTAATGTTTGCTGCATTTGCCGTGCCCGCAATTACAAAATACGCAAATCCAAAATACAAAATTCCAATCGGGAAAATATATCCGCCCGGGAATACTACCGAATATGACGGCAGATAAAATGGCATAATCGCATCGGTGCAATATGCCAATGCCACGACACCAACCCCTTCCAGAATCAAACGCATTTTTGGCGATAAACCGTTCGATGCTTTGATACTTTGGCTGCTTACTTTTTTATAATCGTCCGCAAATCCGATTGCGCCAAACCATACCAATGCGCCCAATGCAATCCAAGGCGCTGGATTATAATAATCCATAAACAGAATACTGGATGCGACTATGGCCGCCAACAGCAGCCCGCCACCTATCGTTGGTGTTCCAGCCTTTACCAAATGAGACTTTGGCACATTTTCGCTGATGGGCTGACCCTTTTTCTGCCAGCGCCGCATTGCATTAATATAGCGACGTCCAAAAACCAACATTATCAGAAACGCGCCTACAAATCCGCATGCGAACAGACCACCACCACTCATTTCATATCCAAGATTTGATAACAGACCAGCTAGCATTTTTATTCCCTTTTTTGTTAAGGCTAATTATACCTTATTTTTTCTTTTGATCCTGATAAATTTTCCGCCAGTCGGAAACCTGCTTTTTTGTATTGTCCCACAGCTTTTTCATATCGCCTTGGACTTGTTTACTGAACGAATCGTCTATCTCGCCGCCGATTTTATCCTTGCCCATATCTTCCGTCAATTTCTCTGCAAATTTTGACGCTTTGTTAACCAGATACGCAACCAAGCATCCGACAATCAGAACCGACATAAAGCTGTCGCTTTGTACCGATGGGGTAGCGGACGCCAAATCAGTGCTGACCACACCGCCCAATAATGCTGCGCCAATCGCCGCCATAATTGCCAGCACGATAAAGTATATCACCGCGCGAATAAATCGCATAATTTGTTCGTTCAGACTGGCGGCTTTGAACATTTCCGCAAAGGCTTTGAATATATTTCCAGCAACGCCTTTCAGATTTGTCCCTTTGCCAAAGCATTCTTGGATAGCCGTAAATGGCAACAATATGGTCGCCAGGAATAAATCCGTAATTACACCAAATGCCAGCAAAGCGAATTTCCATATATTCACTGAAAAAATCACAACGAATGCCGCGCCCGCGACAAAGGTCAGCGCGCTAGTACCAATTCCAGCCGCCATCCATTTGAATCCAGCCGCCACGCAGGTATAAAAGAATCCGGACAATCTGGTTGGCATACACAATAAATCGGCAGTATATCTATCGGGACCTATGAACTCTCTGATTGCATTGCAGGTATCTGGCAGACTGGTTCCCGATGCACTGGCGATAGAATTCAGTATCAAGTCTGACGCATAGCTGCCGGCCGAAATAATTGGTCCAAAAATAGTCATAAAAATCTGACCGGGATTATTTCCCAGCACCCAAATCCAAATCGAAATCAGCATGGTTTTTTTCGCAATGTCCATCGCCAGCTTTTTTGCATCACCTTTGGATTGAATTAAATTATATGCCTCGAACGCCAGCCAGAACGCAAACAATGCAACCAGCAGAACGCGAACAAAGTCAAACAGACTGCGCTGCAACGCCTGACCAACCCGGTCCAACGCAGTAATAAGTGCTTTGCCCACCCGCGCCTCGACCGGAACATAGTCACCAACAATCGCCTTTTGAGTATTGCCTTGGAAAGAACTTATATCCGTGGAAAGATTATTTATTAACAGCTGCCGATTGTGCTCGGTCGCCCACACGCCATAGTTTCCAATGTCGCCAGTTGTCGGAATGTTTGTTTCAGCAACGGCATTCCCCACAGACAATACGCAACCCACAACGCACAACACTGATACGCATCTGATTTTATTAAAAATATGTTTTATTAAATTCATATTTTATTCGTACTTTATTTCTTTTCTGTTGCGTCCGTTATTTTCTTTGTCAGCTCGGCGGGGATGTCCAATACTTTTTTACCAAATTCCTTGAACTGGCTGCCAATGTTGAATATGGGGTCTTTGCCGCCTTTATCGCTCACCAGAACTTCATCTATCTTTTTCTGAACTACATAAAAATACACCAGGAATATACCCAGCATCAGCATAAAGAATTCCCAACCATTGCCCATAAAATCAAATGCCCCAGGATGCATAATTTCAGCTGTCGCTTTTTCGCGATCAAAGCATGCCTTGAATAAATTCTTGTCCATTGCACCATTCACAACTGACACTTTTTCGCAATTCGCAAACACCTGGGCAACGACTTGGTTTCCGGAATTTTGCGCGGTTTGCATCCCGGCAAAGCCAGGTGGCAGTATCGCCGAGTATCCATCCGTTGGCCCCGGATAATACTCGTCCGCGGCAACAGACACAACAGCGTAAATTATCAAGACTTTCAATGTAATTGCCACAACCCTGACCGCGCAATTCACCAGCATTTCTAACGACTTGCCAACCGCGCCCTTTAATACGCCCCACACATTTTCATATGCATAGCTGGCGATAATAACGGGCATAAAAATAATTATAAACACCAGTCTGAAAACTACATTCAGAATGTCAAAGAACAAACCGAATCCAATAATTAAAAACATTATGACCAGACCCAATCCGGCCATCCAAGTAAAAAGCCCGCCGCCCATTCCCATCCATGAAAAATTCATCATGGCAAATCCACCCGATGCGCCCGCCAGAATAACATTGCTGGCATTTCCAACCACACACATAAATGGTTTCAGCGCAGGACCAATTACATTTGATTCCCCAGTCGATTCCAGTGCCGGACAATGGGCCGCGCCAACTTCGGTGGTTGCGGCCATTGCGAGTTCTGCGCCTACATACATAACAGGACGTATAGTGATGTCCGAAACTGCGCGCAGAACGGCTGTGCCACCAAAACTTATCGCACCCAGAAATGCGCCGACCACCAGCACCCGCGCGGCTTGCTTCCACACCCCGTCAAACCAATCCTTAAAATCAAATTTGCGCTCTCCCGCGCCCATTGCTATGTTTTCTTTATTCGCTTTGGACATTGTTTTCCAGGTATGAACAAACAGGAAAATCACAAAGCCCAGGGCAATCAAGACCCACAAATTTCCAACCAGCGCACCCCAAAAATCATTTGTTGCCGCGCCAATTACATTAAACAACTGATTTACATACGGACAAAGAAAGCATCCATTTGTGGCACTGATGTCGCAAACATTGCCCTTGCATGCGCCTGTGGCCTGCAAGAAACTATTCATGCTGGCATAAGTAATGGAATCGCCATTGATACTGGCCGACAAATACCAGATGCCAATGCCAATCGCAATGATCCACATTGCTGCCTTTACCGCTGTCAAGATTAGTTTGTTTTTTAACATTACTTGCTGCTTGACCCTTCCTTTTTCTCTGGCTCTTTTCCTGTTGCTGCGGATATAATAATATTGCCTGTGCTTTTCGCAAAGTCAAATGTGTTCTTGCCTATTTTTAATACATCTTCACCCAAAGAATCGCCAGCTTCATGTCTGTCTTTGACTCCAAAAGTTTCTGTTATTTCTCTGGATACTTGCTTTATATTATCCGCCAAATACTGAATTACATAGACCAAGACCAATGTGCCACCCAAAGTAATCATTGCCAGATTATCGTCTGACAAATCGCCTGCAAATATGCTGCCGTCCATAATTTGCCGCGTCATTTCGGCGCTGTCGCCGCCAAAGCCTGTAAAGAACTTTGCCATTATGGTTATTATCACAACATAGGTTATTACGACCGTCGCCAATGACACGATAGAGTTTATTAAATTTTGGAAAAATGCCGGCGTTATTTTATCGCCCATACTTTTTATCCAATCCGCACTTTTAGAATTTCTGAAAACCCAAAAGACCAGCATGAACGGAAAGAAAAATGCAAAGAACGTCATGTCTATCACAACATCAGCAAAGTAAAAACAGAATTTTAGAAATAACTTAAAAAACGCCCAAGCAATATAAAGTCCCATAAAAAACAGCATTATGTGTTTTACCAGCGCGCCCACCCCCAACATTGCTTTCCATGAAAAAGCATTATCCATAATAGTCATCCCCAGCTTTACCATTGACTGGAATTGGGTGATACTGGTCTTCATCAGCATAATTATCTTGTCGCGTAACTGGGGCCGGTAAAATCCATCATCGGGCATTTTTTCAGGATTGTATTGAACCTTTTGCGATACATCCGACATGTTTGTATTCAGCATGGACTGGGTATAGACCAGGGTCATATCTGCGACCGGCTCGAAACTGACCCGGGTGATAAATCGCGGCACCATAACCCCCAACCCCAAAATAGCGATTACAAACAGCGAGTTTATCATTACCGGTTTCAAGTAAGTCTGATAAGTTGGATCAATGTTTTTTACATCGCGCAGATTTGTTACAACCGAATACAAAACATAGAACGCAACAAAAACGCAAAGCAAAACTGCCGCCAGCACAGACAACTTGCCATAGACTGCGGCTGTCGCAGCGGAAATTATTTGGAACAGGCGGTCAAAGACAGGGCAGCTCCAACACTGCACTGAATTTGCAACAAAAGAATCAATCAGTCCGTTCATTTTTTCTTAATCCAGCCCAATGCCTTGGCCGCACCGCGACCCCATTCGTTCGTTTTTCTCCATACGTTTTTGGCATCGCCTGTAGTTTTTTTATACAAATCGTCCGCACCAGATCCTGTGTAATCCATCAACTGCTTTTTGGTCAGCTCGAAAATCTTGAACATTAAAAAGAATGTCAGCATCGCAGACAACCATATTATAGAATGCTGCCCAAAACCATTTATACCAGCCGCTACAACTGGAACATTGCTGGACGCACTGCCGCCGGCCGCCACAACAAATGCCGATTGATTAAAGTTAAACAAAGCCTTTATTGCTGCCAAATTTATCGCCAAAATAAACGCGCACGCAATCATTGTTATTACCAGTTTTTTAAGACTTTTTATTATCCCCTCAAACACGGGCCATGGATTGACCCAGTCTTTGGAATCTTTTGCAACAAACATTAGAACCTTGAACGGATACATTATCAGCGCCATACCAAACTCGAAAATTCCCTGAATTATCAACAGGGCCATAAAGAAGTTGCTGGCGACAAATGCAAATACCAAGAAAATCCCGGTAACCAAATTCATAATGTCCCGACCCCCATGTGGAATCAATGTCATCAGACCCGCCAGCCCTCTAGTAACAAAACCCAGTCCGCGTTTTATAACCTGATTATTTGCATGAGTTATTTCTGCGACAGGCTGAACCAAGAACTGGCAGCTGGCGGCCGAGATATATCCTTTATCAATAATTTCCGGCGGACACATAACTTTTTCTTTCTGCACAGGAGCGCTTAAATTCATCTGATTTACATTGTCAGAAATACTTTGCGTGTAAAGTGCGCCGAACTGCAAGAAAGGATCAACTATGATTTCCGTAATGTATTGCGGCCGGATTGGCAGCAACAACGCGACTGCAATTACCCCGCGAATACATGGCTTTAATACATCTTCGGAAATTTTCAGCGCAGATGGTTTGTCCCACATTTGACCACCCTTCATTCCGAAAAAGTCCAACCAATTTTGTGGGATGTACATTTTTATAAGATACAAAGAAATAAACCAACCCAACCAACCCCAAACAAATAAATAAATTATTCCATCTCCACGGCCAACGAAAAACTCATAGCCAGTCATGGCGACAGACATCATCGCATCCAAAATTATGGGAACAAAAGGCGAGATGTCCAACGAATCTACAATGCCCCAGGCTGCATTGGCCTGGACCGATACCAACGAGCAGAAAACCGTTATCAGAAAAAATATAAGTGCTTTTTTCATTCTTTGGATTATAGCATAAAAAGCCCGCCGCTTTTATGGTATAATTCTGTTGTGACCAGACTTAAAAAATTTTGGATACTCTTTCTTTCTTTCTTGCCCCTTTCTGCGGGGGCTATTGCACCATTGGCCATTGGGGCCATTGGGGGCGGCATCGCAATCGCTGGCTTTTCTATCTATCGCTCTATGGCGCCGGTAAATATGGCGGATGCGCTATCTTTCTTTTCCAGCTGTTGGTCTTGCGGCATGGTGGGCGACATTATGTTGGTTATATCAAACATTCTGCCGCGTATTTATTCTGCAATCGGCGGGGTCTGTATTCCTTTGGCATTTGGACTGACCGCCGTATATTTCGGATGGGAAATTCTGAAAGGATATCTGGGAATTGAAGGCACACCAAAAAGCCCTGACGCATGGGGATTTTCCGGAAAGCTGGGAACTCATTTGGTAAAGCTGACTTTTGTTGTTCTGTTGTTGGCTATGCCGGTCCCGCGCTTTATAACCAATGTCGCGATAGAACCAATTTTTAATGTTGGATTGTCGCTTTCGCATGCTGTGGATGGAAAATTCGCAGCTGGCACAGACAGCGAGTACTCTTTTGAATCTTGCCTGGTCGCGACCGCCGTAATGGACCCGACCAGCGCGGATAAAAGCGCCGCCGTTGACGGGGCTTTTTCACCAAAGCTGCGACACAACCTGACATGTCAGATTGGCGGAATTCATCAGATGACTGGACTGGGTATGACTGCCGGTTGGACGATTATGAATATGTCATTCAATGGACAATATATGCACCAGCTGATTTTTGGTATTCCGATTTTTCCGAATGTGGCAATGTTTTTGGCAGGGCTTTTGATTATAGTCTTGTTTTTCTTTGCGTTGCTGCCTGTTCCGCTTTACTTTCTGGAAACCTTTATCCAACTGGGAATGAATCTGGTTATGCTGCCACTGATGCTGCTGGCCTGGCTGTTTCAAGATCCGGTAACTGGAAAAACATGGATGATTTTCCCCGATGGCAAAAAAAATATCCAGGGAATTATCGATCAGGTAATCCGGAATACTTTGGGTATTGCAATGGTCGGAATTTTCACGGCGTTTTCGGTATTGTTCTTGAACGCGGCATTCGGCAAATGGCAGGGGGCCAGCGCATTACAGACAGCATTGGCACAAAATGATTCACATATTTTAATAGATGGCCTGATGATGAATAATGGCAGTCTGATAACTATTATTATGCTGGGTCTGTTTTTGGCAATGTTTATGAATGCTATACCAGCGCTGGCTGGGGCATTATTCGGCAATGTAAAAATACCGGACCAGCTTTATAAAGACACTAAAGATAACCTGAAAAAAGTCACCGACAATATGAAAAAGTGGTGGCATGAAATTAAGAAGTAGGAAGGGTGAAGGATGAAGGATGAAGTAAGAATTGGGAAGCAAGAGTTCAATTCTGAAAAATTAAAAACTCGCTACTTCCTACTTCATCCTTCATCCTTCATCCTTCATCGTAAAGTCAAGTAATTTATTTTCTTCCCCTGACTTTAATCCTGTATCCGAATCTGTTATAATTCTTGCAATGAGTTATCAAACTTTGAGTTCCCCGTCACTATTTTGGCCCAAGTCAAGGGCTCGCGATTCGGACACATACCAAGCGGCACGACGCCTGATTTCTGATCGGCATGGTGAAATGCCTCGGGTCGTATCCGTGGAATTTGAAATGACTGATTTTTTCAAGAATTCCCCTGACGAGTTTCTTTATTACCCTGTCTTTTCTGGCACATCCGGCTGGTGGGGCGAACTTTTGGGTGGTCAGGCAAAAATTTGTGAAAAAATTGTTTTATCAAAAGATTGCACTTTAATGGTAATCGCAAAAGAACAGAAAATCCAAACCAAGGAACAAAATAAGCTTTTTGCGGCGGAAATTTTTCCAACGCCTGGTTTTTTCAAGAAAGCAACCAACTTTGGGGTCAGCGTATCGGATATGCTGGCGACTGAATCGGGTACTATTTTGGCCTTGTTTACCGGAAAAAACCAAACAAAATTCCAAAATTTCATAGAATGCTCGGGCAATTTTTATCTGGGCTGTGTCGGTGGGTATTAAAAAATCGCGCCTTGGGCGCTTTTTTTTTGGTTTATAATTATACACTTTCTCTTGATTTTACAAATTTTCCCTGTATAATCCACGGGCTAAAAAGGGTTTAACTATGAAAAAAAATACTCATCCGGAATATCACGAAATCAAGGTCACCCGGACAGATGGTAAAACAATTACAATGTATTCGTCCGTTAAAAAGGACTTGGTTTTGTCTGTTGATAATCTGAACCATTCTGCTTGGACTGGGCAACGCGCCTCGGCAGACAAGGGTCAACGCGCCGCTGACTTTAAGAAAAAGTTTGACGGGTTCAAATTTTAAGCCCAGCGTCTACGCTGGCTTTTATTTTTAAAAGCGATAAAAATATGGATAACGAAATTCTGATAAAGGGTTCTTCGGAACTGAATAAAATGTTTGCGGCATTGTCGCGGACTGCGGCCGGGCTGCGTCGGGATTTCTTCGAGGTTGAAAATTTACAGCAATCTCTTTCTGGCGCTCGCGACTTTGTTAAAAAAGCCTCGCGGCGGATTGAAGAATCTATTTTGCAAGACCTGACCTTGGTGCGACCGGTGGCCGGCATACTGACCCCAAACTATTCGCACCCTGGTGATGGTCGTGATGAATTCGTTATGGCATTGTCTGGTGCAGAAAATTTTGTACGCGGCAATCCTAACTTTGCGATTTCATTGGCCTTGCGTTCAAATGACGAAACCAAAATCGCGCTGGTCTACAGCCCAATTGATGAAAGATTGTATTATGCAGAAAGCGGCGCAGGTGCGTTTGCCTTTTCTGCGTTCCATTCTTCCCGTATAAAGGTTTCTAATCTTACAGAGCCAGCAGATTTAACAATCGCTTTTGGTTCTGTGGATTTGATTGGTAATAACCAAACTGCTGGTCAAATTCGTATAACAGGATGTCCGGCCATGGATATGGCATGGGTCGCCGCGGGAAAGTTCGACGGATTTGTGTCCGAGCCACTTGATTATGCCCAAATATGCGCGGGTGAATTATTGGTAAGCGAGGCTGGCGGCAAAATTTCAATGGACACCAGACTGGTTGTGACGAATAACAAATGGTCTGGGCAATAACAGAAATCCGAATTTTCTGTTGATTTCATTGTGTGGTTGTTTATAATCGTGAATCTTTATTGGGCCATCGTCTAACGGTAGGACAAGAGATTTTGGTTCTCTTTATCGCGGTTCGAATCCGTGTGGCCCAACCAATTATTTGATTGAATTATTTTTTATGTCATGCTCCCATCGTCTAGCGGTCCAGGACGTCAGATTCTCATTCTGAAAACACGGGTTCGATCCCCGTTGGGAGTGCCAAGTTTCATATTATTTAATGTAAATAAAAGATTAATAAAAATCCGCCAAATGGCGGATTTTTTATACAAGCTCTGCTTTCGCACGTTCCAACATTTCGATCGCACGGGCAATGTTTTCCGTCCCAGAATTGGGGCGCACGACGTGCGCGGGTTCGTTAAGCGAAACCGGCTGCTCGGACACCAGTCCGCCGTCTTTGATGGCCTTTTTCACACCGGCAATCGTCATGCCTTTGTCATAAAGCAGCGTACGAATATGCCCCAGCGCAGCGACCGTTTCAGGACGATAATAGCGCCGTCCGCCTGCGCCGGTGACAGGCTTTACAGAAACTGGAAATTGCTTTTCCCAATAACGCAAAGTATGCGCAGGTATTTCCAGTTGCTTTGATACATCATTTATTGAAAGAAATGATTCATTCGACATCTGTAGATTCTTCTTCCGATTCTTCTTCTTTTTCAATCGCTGTTGCGCTGATTACGTGTTCTTTGTCTGCTGTTTTGAACAATGTGACCCCAGCTGTGGAACGACCCGCTATGCGCACTGCGTCCGCTGGGGTTCTGATGATTTTACCACCATCCGTCACCATCATGATGTCATGTTCGGCATCAATCGGGAAACTGCCCGCGACCGCTGTATTTTTTCCGCCTAATTTAATTGCAGCAATACCCGAACCGCCACGATGAGTCAGCCGGTATTCATACGAACTGGTGCGTTTTCCAAATCCATTTTCACTTATCGTCAAAATAAATTGTTCGTCACGTGCCATTTCAGCAATAGTTGATTCGCCCAATGTAATGTTTGTATCTGGTAAATCATCATCGTCTGGGCGTGCAGAACCTGCAATCGTATCATCGTCTTCTATTCCTTCTGCACGGCGCAGCGCGCGGCTTTGCTTTATATATGCTGCACGCGTTTCAGCGTCAGCGTCAGAATGATTCAGTATGGCCATACCGATAATTTTATCGTCCGTGCCCAATTTAATTGCGCGAACACCGGTTGAATTACGGCTTTGGAATACGCGAATTTCATTCACAGGGAATCTGATGCAACGACCACGATAAGTGGCCAGGAATATATCTTGATTTTCGTTGCACAACATAACGCTGACCAAGCTTTCGCCTTCTTCCAGTTTCATTGCGATTTTTCCATTTGCGCGTATGCTTTCAAAATCGGAAAAGTCATTTCTGCGAATCGTTCCCATGCTGGTCGCAAACATCAAGAATGTTCCTGTTTCAGATTCTGGAACAGGTAAAATCGCAGTTATTGTTTCACCTGCAGACAATGGCAACAGATTAACCAATGGGCGACCCTTGGCACTGGCGGCCGATTCTGGCAATTTATAAGTTTTCAAGCGATAGCACATACCCTTGCTGCTGAAAAACATTAGTGGTGTATGAGTATTTGCCACAAACAACTGGGAAACATAATCGTCTTCCTTGGTTGTCATTGCATTGCGACCCTTGCCACCGCGTTTCTGCGCGCGGTAAGTGTCCAGCGCAACGCGTTTGATATATCCGGTATTGGTAATCGTAACCACCATATCTTCACGCGCTATCAAATCTTCCATATCCATATCAACTTCTGCATCAGAAATTATTGTTTTGCGCGGTGTCGCCCAGTTATCACGAACACCAGATGTTTCATCGCGAATAATTTGAACAATTCTTTCATGGCTGCCCAGAATTTCTAATAATTCTTTGATAATCGCACCCAAATCCACCAAATCATTGTGGATTTTTTCGCGCTCTAATCCAGTCAAACGATGGAGTTGCAATTCCAAAATCGCTTTCGCTTGATCCTCGCTCATACGGAACATTCCGTTTTCATATTCAGTGTTTGGATCATCAATCAGCTTGATATAGCTTTCAATGTCTGACGCTTTCCACGAACGCGCAGTCAGCAAAACACGTGCTGCCTCGGGCGATTCGCTTGATTTTATCAGCGCAATAATTTCGTCCAGATTGCCGACCGCAACCGACAACCCCAGCAATGTATGCGCCTTGTTTCTGGCTTTATTCAGCTCGAAAATAGTTCTGCGACGGATAACTTCTATTCTGAAATCTATAAACGCGTCCAACACGCCACGGACATTAAATAACATTGGACGACCACGATTCAACGCCATCATATTCACAGGAAAACTGTTTTGTAATTCTGTATATTGGAACAACTGGTTCAACACAACATCGCCAATAGCATCGCGCTTTAATTCAATAACAATGCGAACGCCTTCTTTACTGGTCTCGTCGCGAATTTCGCTGATTCCTTCAACGCGTTTTTCTTTTGCCAGCTCTGCAATTTTAATAATCAGTTGCGCCTTGTTTACCTGATATGGAATTTCATCAATGATTATCGCATGACGATCTTTCAGATCTTCAAAATGAGTCTTTGCCCTAACAATCACACTGCCGCGGCCGGTTGTGTGCGCTTTATAAGCACCCGCGCGCCCCATCATAATCCCGCCAGTTGGAAAATCCGGCCCTTGGATAATGCCAAACAATTCGTCATCAGTGACGGCAGCATTATTCAAGATTGCCAAAACACCATCCAAAACTTCGCCCAGATTATAAGTCGGAACATTGGTCGCCATACCAACGGCTATTCCGCTGCCACCATTGACCAAAAAGTTAGGAAATTTTGCCGGCAAAACCTGAGGCTCTTGCAACGTGCCGTCAAAATTCGGCATCCATTCAATCGTGCCCTTGTCCATGTCGTCCATCAATGACGCACCCAGCTTGGACAATTTGGCTTCGGTATAACGCATAGCAGCAGCTTTATCGCCATCCATACTGCCGAAATTTCCCTGTCCTTGAACCAAACATCCGCCCATGGAAAAATCCTGCCCCATACGAACCATCGCTTCGTAAATACTGCTGTCACCATGCGGATGGTATTTTCCCATAACATCACCAACTATACGGGCCGATTTTACCGTCGAGCGTGTCGCCGGAGCCACATCGTTCATAACATACAAAATACGACGATGAACAGGCTTGCACCCGTCGCGCACATCAGGCAACGCGCGATCCACAATAACAGACATGGCATAGTCCAGAAAACTGCCGCGCATTTCGTGTTCAAGCGCGCTGGTTGGGACTTTAATTTCTGGGGAAATTTCATTAATTTCTGACATAAAAAATACTCCGTTTTTTCGTACCTAAAACATAGCAAATTACAGCGTGTCGGGCAAGGAAATAATCCAAAAAAATCAAAAAATAATTAAAAAAAACACCTCGACAAACCCACACAGACCTTTGTTATTTCTTTATTCTTTTTCGCCTACACAAAGAATCTTGACAAATTGTTTTAGTGTGATATATTTTACCGGTTAATAAAAAGGGATTTAAAATGATAGCATTACACAAAACACCTGAAGCGCCAATATACAAAGTCGGACAAAGCATAACATTTTCAAGCAACATTTCTCATAAAACATTCAAAATAACCTCTGTTGAAATGAAAAACATATGCAGTTGCTCGACCGGGGAAAGCGTCCGTTATCATCTTTACGGAATCAAGGATGCAAAAAAGCCATCAGAAAATGATAATATAAACTTTTTTGCACTTGTCGGTACTAGAAGTAAGTTTTTCGGTAAAACGCCAGGGGACGCTAAGCGGGTAATGCTGAAAAGGCTTCTGGACAACAGACAAATTTAAGAAACCGATTTATATTATGGATGCTGCAATTCTTCTTGGCCCAATCAGCACAATCTTTGCGATTTTGTTTGTATGGTGCATTTTTACAGAATTTTTGTCCTGGCTGGGCATTATTGAGCGCAAGAAATAATTGGCAGTTTTTACTTGCAAATCGGCAAAACCTGTGATTTAATGCCCGCACTAACAAGGATTTTATAATGGCAACGAAAAGAACTTATCAACCATCCAATACTCGTCGGGTAAAAACACACGGGTTTCGCGAGAAAATGGCAACCAAAAGCGGACGCGATGTCTTGAATCGCCGTCGTGCAAAGGGTCGCGTCCGCGTCGCGGTATCCGCAACAAGATAAAAAACGCCCATTCGGGCGTTTTTTTTTACTTTAATTTAACTTCCACTGGCAAATAACATTGGCGTTTTCTGTATCACCAAATTTTATCTTGTGATGACTGGTTAGTCCATCAATAGATGTTTCTACAATCACATCCGGTGTATCAAAAGGGATTTCTTTTTTAAAGTTCAGATATATTTTCGCCAAATTGTGCCTGTCGCGAAAATCAAAACCCACACTTTCCGTTGCCCATTTGGCATAAATGGAATTATTTACATGCTGATTTATATCCACATCATCATAACGGATTAAAAATTTGTTATCTTCTTTGTTTGGCACGAAATCTGGAAATTTATCAAATGGTAAATCCAACGCGCGCTCGGCCCCATTGGTCCAATCGGCTGGCAGATAGTTTTCAAGGCGCAATGGTATACGTTTTTCCATATTTATCAAAATCCATTGGCTGGTGGCACGAACCATCAAATCGCCATTTGCATTATGAATTTGGAAATCACGAACTGCCTTTAACGGGCCATGAACCGCCGGCCAGGTAGTAATAACTAACTCATCTGACTCGCGCGGCAATTTGATAACATCAACCAAGTAATGCGTAACGACCCAGGCAATACCTTTTTCAATACAAAACACGCGGCCTGCACCTAAAACCTCGGCATGGGTATCGGCCACTTCTTGCAAATAATTCATCAAAATAACTGGGCGAATAAAGCCATGTCTATCGCACTGATATGTTTTTACGATTTTGTTTTCGGTATATTTATTGGTCATTTTGTTCGCCCCAAACTAATTCGCTGACCAGTTCATCGCCAGAAAATTCCAACACTTCCACATTCAGAACATTTTTAATATCTGTTGTCGCACTGCGCAAAAATTCATCCGCGCGCACAACCAGTTTCGCAATCGGGAATTTCATTGATTTGCTCGCTTCGCTTTTTTTGCCACGAACGATTGAAACCAATTCACTCAAAATTTCATAGCCAGCATATTTTCCAGAAAATTCTTGTGGGATGAAATTTTTCCATAAACTGGGGAATAATACTTTATGAATTGTTTTGCCATCTTTATTCCATGGGTGAGCCATTGAAACTTCTTCGGCAATAAATGGCATAAATGGTGCAAACAAAGCGCAGAATGTTTCCAGTGTCATCAACAATGTAGCCAGCGCAGATTTATCGCCAGCATAAGCGCGTCCCTTTACAATTTCCAGATAGTTATCGCAGAAATCCCAGAATGCTTGCTCGGTCGCGATCAGCGCGCCAGTATAATCATTTTCCAAGAAACATTTTTCGGCAGACTTTATAACCACATCTAATTTCGCAATGTATGCCAAATCAACTGGATTATAATTTTTTGATACAGGTGAATATTCTGTGCTGCCAAAACCAAATACGAATCTGGACGCATTAAAGAACTTCATTACCAATTTACGTTTTTGTTCCATAACTTTTTCATCTGCAATTCCATCCATACCCAGCTTGCTGGATGCAGCCCACAGACGAACAGCGTCCGCGCCGTATTTTTCAATCAGTTCGTTCGGAACAACTACATTACCCTTGGACTTGGACATTTTTTTGCGATCTGGATCCAAAACGAAACCACTTATCCACGCTTGCTTCCACGGCAACGTATTATCATTCATTAGGCTTTGCGCGATTGTATAAAACGCCCAAGTCCGAATGATGTCATGGGCCTGGGGGCGTGCATCAAATGTTCCCAAATTAACCCCAGCAACAGCCTGGGCTATCTTTGGTGTCAATGAGCTGGTAGCCCATGTATCCATAACATCGGGGTCACCGATAAATCCATTTGGCTGGCCGCGCTGGGAACTTTCGTATCCATCGGGACATTCTGCCAAAGGATCACAAGGCAACGCATTCGCCAGAATTGGATTATCAAAGTCAGGTTCGGCATTTTCATTTAATTTATACCAAACTGGAAATGGCACACCAAAGAATCTTTGGCGCGAAATTGCCCAATCTTGGTTTAACCCATCAATCCAATTTTCAAGACGTTTTCCCATGTGGGCCGGGGTCCAATTTATCTGGGCCCCATTTTTATTCAATGCTTCTTTTTTATCTAATAACGATACAAACCATTGACGGCTGGGGACAAACTCAATCGGCACATCGCCCTTTTCATAAAACTTTACCGGATGCATTAATGCGCGTGGATCATTTACCAAATCGCCCGATTCGCGCAGCATTTCAACAACTACCTTTCTGGCCGCTTTGACCGGAAGTCCAATCATTTTTGCAAAGTTTTCATTCCCTGGCAAAATACCAGCATCAATAATTTTTCCATCGCGACCAATGATTTGACGCAAAGGCAGATTATTTATTTTCCAAAATTTAACATCTTCGGCATCACCAAATGTGCAAACCATCATGATGCCTGTACCTTTTTCAGGATTCGCATGTTCGGACGCCATAATTGGAACGCTGTGTCCAAACAGGGGAACAACTGCATTTTTTCCAAATAAGTTTTTATATCTTTCGTCATCTGGGTGCGCAACAACTGCAATGCAAGCCGGCAAAAATTCGGGTCTGGTGGTTGCAATTACAAACTGGGTTCCGTCATCTGCGCGGAATTTTATATCATGAAAAAATCCGGATGTTTCACGATCTTCTATTTCAGCCTGGGCAACAGCAGTCTGGAAACCAGTATCCCACATAGTTGGCGATTCCACAGATTTAACATTACCTTTTTTATAAAGGTTCAAGAAATTTTCTTGGGCGACGTGAATAGCCAGCCTTGAAATCGTAGAATATCTTAAATCCCAATCATAAGAAAATCCCATCCGACGGAATATATCTTCGAAAATTTTTTCATCTTGATCTATTAAAATTTGACATGCTTCTATAAAGTTTTTACGTGAAACTGGACGCGGTGCATCATCAAACTTTTCTTTATGCACTGGCTTAAAGTTTGCGTCATACGAAACCGATGGATCGCACTTTATGTTAAAGTAATTCTGAACACGGCGTTCGGTTGGCAAACCATTATCATCCCAGCCGATCGGAAAAAACATATTTTTGCCATTCATGCGTTGAAATCGCGCCAATATATCAGCCTGGGAATAAGACATAATATGTCCAATATGCAAAGAACCTGAAACGGTTGGTGGCGGGGTATCAATTGCAAAAGTATTTTCGCGCGCGACATCTGGGTTAAATTTATAAACCCCATCTTTTTCCCAGTATTCTGCGCACCGATTTTCTATTGCGGTTGAATCCAGCTTGGCATCTAATTCTTTTTTTCCATACGGCATTTGTCTTTACCTTTTTATTACCCTGTTATTCTACAATTAAAAATGCCGTGTTTCAAGCACGGCATCGCGGAATACGCAAATTGCGCATCCCGCTATTTAACGACCACTACTTCCCATTTGCTGGTGTCTAATTTTTGCACATCTTTTGGCAAATCCGAAACCTTCATAACATTCCAAGTCTGGGTCCGGCCGAATGGTCCAATTTTTCCACGAACTTGCAACTTTGATGCATCTTTTTTATCCATCCAAATCACAGACGAATAAACACTGCCCTTTTTGGGATCCATGATTTTTCCATCCATATATTTAGAATCTTCCGCGTTCCAATCCATATTCCAAATAATGTCCAGTCCGGCCATTTTTGGGCTGCCCTTTACCTTGTCCGCAACACGAACAGGATTGTTCAAAGTTTCAGATATTTTGCCAGTTTCTAAATTATACAAAGCAACAATTCTTCCGCATAATTTGGTTTCTGTTTTGTCTGCGTTTTTGCATTCATATAAAGCAACGATTGATTTTGGCTTGTTTATTTCATCATCAATAGTTTGATAAAAACCGGTAAGCGGTAAAGCGTTTGCCGCACTGGCACAGAACATCCCGCAAACAACACCCAGTATAGATTTTATTTTCATTTTTATTCCTTTTAGATTTTTACATCGGACACTTGAAAAAGTAGCACAGGAAATCGTGAAAATCAAACTAATTAAATTGCCCGAACCACCCGGCAAAACACAACTCCATAGACTGCGGTTGCACCATTGCGCTTTAATACTTTGCATAATTCAGAAAAAGTTGCCCCAGTAGTCATAACATCATCAACCAACAATACGGATTTGCCGCGTATGCTTTCTGGATGAACAACATTGAAAACCCCACGAATGTTTTCCGTGCGCTGCTTTGCGTTTTTATGCCCCATATCTGGTCTGTGTTTTCGCCCGACGGAATCAATATCCATTTTAACGGCGAAATGTTTTGCTATTGGCCGCGCCAATAAAGTTGCCTGGTTATATCCACGTTTAAACAGACGGCGCTTTGCCAGGGGAACTGGGATAACAACATCCACAGATTTATCCATTTCTTGCAATGCCATAATCATTGCGCGACTCATAATTTTTTGATAACGGATTTGCCCCGCATGCTTAAAAGGCAACATAACATTCCGTGAAAATTCATCATAAACACATGCGCTGCGCATCCAATCCAGTTCATTTTCACCTGCCGCGCAAACTGGACACAATGGCCGCACGCCCAAATCCAAATTTGCAGGAAAAGGATAGCCACATACACAGCATTTAGGGTCTGAAATCCAGTTGAATTTTTTCCAACAATCGTGACACAGCGTTCCGTGCTGGGCAACTGCGGAATTACAAATCGGACAAGATGGGGGAAATAAAAAATCAAGAACAGATGAAAATGCGCGCGCAAGAATTTGCATTTTTATTCGGGCTTTCCTGTCGCCGCATCAAAATGCTGACCATCAACACTCACTATAAATTTTCCATCTTTTGATTCCATATGTGGCGCAGACACTTCATCTGTTGATGCAACCCAATAAACAGAACCGCTGCGCGCATCCAGCGCATAAAGATTTTCATCCGCACCAACTGCGAATGCCAAATCTCCGGCAATTAAAAACGGCGCTGCCACAGCAATGTCTGCGCACCATTTTTTATCCCCGCTTTCAAGATTTATCTGACAGAAAGCACGTCCCATTCCGCCTGCAAATACGCGATTTTCATCAATCACAACTGGCGCAACAATATCCAAAACCGAGCCGCCGCCCAACATATCCAAATCCTTGAAAATGTCAGCAATCCAAACGACTTTCCGATTTTTTGGGTTTATTTTCACCAGTTCCCCGGTCGTAAGTCCCGCATACACGAAATTTTTATAAAACACTGGTACACGCGAAACTGATACTTTTTCATTTGTTGGAAATCCCGAAAAGATTTTTCTTTTCACGCCGTCAGGTAAAACCTGAAAAACCTCGTTATTCAGATTTTGTTCATAATCATTTTGTGGTTGTGAAATTTTTATCCGCGAAAAACTATCCGATAAAACTTTTTCTGGAATTTCGCCCAAACGAGTTGCAGTGGTCGGCGCGCCGAAAACCGGGGTTCGCACCCCCGGCAGAATCGGATCAGGTTTCGAGCAAGCACTCATCAAAGCGCAAGGTGCCAAGCATAAGGCATAGATAAAAAAAGTTTTTAATTTCACAGAATTTCTTCTTTATGTTCTATTTAAGCATTTGTGCCATCGCAGAAATACTGGCTGACGCGTCCTTGTCTTCAATTATTTTATTCAGCCATTTGTCCGCCGATGCTGTATCTCCGGCTGCCAAATACTTCTGGGCAACCAGCAGCATGCCGGTGTAATAAAATGGAGAACGATCGGTCAAAACAGGTGATAAAAACTTTTCCAACTGGATGCCCGTCATCGCGCTTTCGCGAATCGCCGCCAGCCTTATCAGGGCCAAATCGCGAAAATCACGCGTTGCGGCATCTGCGGCCAGCTGTTCCAGCTTTGCCGTACCCTTGCCGCTGCGCAAATCCATCATTGCCGATTCCCATAATGCCAAATCAGCCATACCACCACTGGACTTTGCCGCTGCACGCGCAAATGCTTCCTGGGTCTTTTCAAAATCCCCTTTCGCGCCTGAATTCAATGCGGACTCGAAAAGACGGGCACCGGTATCGCGCGCAACATTCCGCTGATGCAGATATAATTGCGTCCCGATTGCCGCAATAACTATCAAAATTGCGCCTGCAATAACCAACCGCAGATGTTTTTTTACAAAGCTGTAAAGCTTTTCTGCATGAACTTCTTCGCTGATTTCGCGATAAAGCGCGTCTTCAGTATGATCTTCTTGGGTTTTCTTTGCGGGCTTCAAATTTTTATTCCGCGACAACATATTCGCCATTTTTTGTCCTTTGGGTTTTAGAAAATCATAGTAATTTTATCCATGCCCTGCAAGTTGATTTTCATCGCTGGCTGACTTATAATGTATCTATGTCCGAAACACTACCCGTAATCAAGACTACAAATCTTCCCGCCATATCTGACGACTATTCTTTGGCGCGATATATTGATTATATCAAAAAATACCCGATACTTACCGCTTCACAAGAATATGAATACGCAAATGCCTGGGCCAGCGTACATGACGCGGGGGCGGCGGAAAAATTAATAACTTCGCACTTGCGCTTGGTTGTGGCTGTGGCATATGAGTTAAAAAATTATGGCATTCCGGTTTCCGAACTTATCGCGTCCGGCAACTTGGGTTTAATGCAGGCCCTACAAAAATTTGATCCAGAAAAGGGATTTCGGTTTTCCACTTACGCCATGTTTTGGGTCAAGGCCGAGATGTATGATTTGATTCTATCTAATTGGTCAATGGTGAAAATTGGTACATCTGCGAATCAAAAACGCGTATTCTTTAACTTGGCGCGGGCTAAACGAGCGCTGGGAATTATGAACAACAACATTTCTCCGGACGAGACCAAGCAAATCGCCGAGTATTTAGATGTTGGCGAAAACGACGTGGCGCGCATGGCGCAAAGAATTGGCGCACGCGATGTTTCATTGAACGCACCGGCCCGCGCCGATTCCGATTCGTCCGACATTCTTTCTAATCTGGAAGATAAAACAGATTCAATCGAAGATCGGCTAACCGCTATTCAAACGCACCGGTCTGGGATGACGCTTTTGAAAAAGCATTTGACCGATTTGTCTGAAAGAGATCGTGAAATTTTGACCGCGCGCAGACTTGTCCAGCCTGCCAAAACACTAGAGCAACTGGCAAACAAATACGGAATCTCGCGCGAGCGCGTCCGCCAGATAGAAGAACGCGCTTTTGCAAATTTGCAGAAAGCTATCCTAACGGAAACAAAAAAATGATAAAAAGATTAATTCTGCCTTTGGCTTTTTGTATTTTACCTTTTGCTGCGAACGCATTGGAAAATGATTATGGTAATTGGAATTTTAAGTTATCAGGCTATGGCACTGCTGGGTCTATCCAGACTAATGACGATTCTGGGATAATGAATGATTGGCAAGCGCGCGCGCAGGCCAGTTATCGCAAATCAAACAACTGGTTATTTGGCGCGGTCCTTTCGCACAGCGCATGGAATCTGGACAGAGAAGACCCTTTTATGGACGCGTTCACATACGCTGAAACGCCTTGGGGACGTGCAGAGTTGGGTTGGACAGATAGTATAGCGTCAAAGTTAGGATTGGGGCTGCCTGATGTGGGGGGGCTGCGAATCGCGCGTGATCCTGTGGTTTATGACTTTACAAACCCATCTCCTGTGCTTTCTGAAACTACAATTTCCGACACATCCGCGGCACTGCGCGCAAATGTCGTAAGTGTGCCCGGACCCGTCCAGTTTGGATTTTCATTCGCGCCAAAAAACCAGCACTTTGACAGCGCAACAGACTTTGGGATTAAATACAAGCGCGCGGCAGGGAAAACAAAACTGGCGCTGTCGCTGGGAACATCATTTATAGACCGGCCAGACAACTTGATTGGCGAAATTTACGCACCACGTACCAATGCCGATTGGCGTGGCGCGGTTTCTGCTGGAATGAACTTACAATACAACAGCTGGATTTGGGGTGTTTCGGCAAAGGCCGTATATGATCAGAATCAAATTGGCGCGCTTTCGGATGGATTTGCATTTGGCACTGGGGTCAGCTATGACTTTCTGAAATGGTCAGCGTCAGCGTCTTATATGCTGTCCCAGATTGGAGTTTTTCATGATGGCAAAGATTACTTTGCTAACACCGGAATTGTATCGCTGCGCTATAAAATTGATCAGTTCTGGAATGTCTGGGCCAGCGGCGGAATTGTTTCAGCAAAAGAAACATCACCATTTATATCGGCTGGATTGATGTTAAAGTTCTGATTAAAAAATCCCGCTTTGCGGGATTTTTTTTTATACTAAACACTTCAGCGCTGCGCCAGTATTCTTCAACATAAACCAGCCCAGTCTGTAATCTGTAACGTAAATAGTTATTGCAAAAATTGCAAATGCACCGATAACCAGTATAACCTTTACTTTGTTACCTTTCATGCAATACACACCGATGTTGTAAAGCAGGAATAAAACATATCCATCAACCAAAAGACTGACAATCCAAAGAGTCGTGCAATTCCAAGCCAGCGCATTCAATACCAAAATCACTGGATAGATAAAGAATACCGACGCCAATCCTTTGACCGCAATTTCCCAGTCGCGCTCGCCCCCAGTTATTTCTGACACCATCATCATCATACCAGCCAACAAGAACAGCAAGGCAACAGCCAACACTGGAACAACGATGAGTTTGGAAAACACAACTGCAAATGTGATTGTTGCGCCACCAATCAGTTGCAAAGCCAACACTGCAATTCCACCCAGCAAACCATACATGAATGCCTTTAACATTGATTCTTCCAAATTGCCATCAGCGACGATTCTGGAAAAGAAACGTCGTGGCTGTGTTAAAATATGAATTATGTGCTGTAACCAGCTTTTAAGCTTTGCAATCATTTTTTTGCCTTTCCTGTATCTTAGGTCTATAGTAAAGCCAACAAACAAAAATTTCAATAGGAAAAATCATGCTGAAAGTTGTAATAGCCGGCCGGCCAAACACTGGAAAATCTACTCTGTTTAACGCTTTGACGCATTCGCGCGATGCGCTGGTTCATGATCGGCCGGGCGTTACTCGCGATGTTTTGACTGGTAATGCTCGGCTTGATGACCTGGAATTCGAATTGATGGATACCGCAGGATTAGAGGTCAAAGGAAATGAAATAGAAAAACAATCAACTGAGTTTGCATTGCACGCAGTCGGGTTGGCAGACGCTATTTTGTTTATTGTAGATGGTCGCGCAGGCGTCACATCCCAGGATCTTGAATGGGCAAAACGTGTCAGAAAAGAGCAAAACGCAAAAAGCAAAACGCAAATAATTTTATTGGCAAACAAAACAGAATCCGCACGCCGTATTAACGACATACATGAGTTTTATAAACTGGGATTTGGCGAACCTTTTCCAATCAGCGCAGAACACAAACAAGGGCTTGATATAATTTATGATTTCCTTAAAACTATCACGCCGGCATCAAACGCTGCAAAACAAACATATGATTCAGCGCCAATTCGTATTACAATCATGGGGCAGCCTAATGTTGGAAAATCTACGCTGGTAAATCAAATACTGGGCGAAAAACGGGTTATTGTTCGTGATGAACCTGGCGTTACTCGTGATACAATCGCAATAAAGGCAAAGTATCTTAATCGCGATTTTATAATAAATGACACGGCAGGACTTCGTCGTAAATCAAACATTACAGATGGTTTAGAAACATTGTCTGCATTAAAATCCTTGGATGCTTTGGAAAAGACGGATGCGGTTATTTTGGTTGTGGATTCAACCGGAAACATTGAAAATCAAACCTTGGGGATTGCCGCACGCGTTTATGACGCAGGAAAAATCCTGGCAATCGCACTGAATAAATGGGATTTGGTTGAACCGCAAGAGCGCGAAGATAAATTATTGAAATTAAAACACCAGTTCAAAAATTCTTTTTTCCAAATCATCAAACCGCTGATTTTGCCTATATCGGCCGAGGGCGGAACCGGTGTTAAAAACTTGATGAGACGGGTATTTGGATTACATGACACGATGTTAAATCGGGCACCGACATCGCTGCTGAACCGGACGATTGAAAAATTGATCGAGACACACCAGCCCCCGATGTCGCGGTTAAAGCGCCCAATGAAAATCAAATTCGTCAGCCAAGTTTCAACCAACCCAATAAAAATTGCAATTCATGTCGGCGGCGCGTCAGACATGCCGGAAAGCTATACCAGATACTTGCGCAAAGGACTTGCCAAGGCGATGGATTGGGAGCAGTTGCCGATTTTCATAGAATACAGAAAATCTGAAAACCCGTTTAGTTAATTTTTTCTTTGGCTGAATTCACAACCGCAATAATTTTGCCGATAAAAATCAGATTCATGATTTATTTTTTGACGCAGTTGTTCGTCCCATGGAAACAAAACATATTCAACTGATATATTTGCAGCTGCGTCATCAACTTGCTTTTGATCTTTATGTTTTGATACCCCGAACACCGACATTATTTTATTGTATCCATTCTTGCGCGCAAAATCAGCCCCATATTCAAACCGCATCTTGAAACAGCGGTGGCATCGATCGCTTCGTTCGGTCAGATTTTCCAAACCCTGCACACAACCTAACCACTGGTCATGATTGTATTCGCCAACATGGTATTTTACGCTGTTTACATCGCAGTATTTTATCTGCTCGGCCAGTCTTTTTTGATACTCGGACTCTGGAAAAATGTTCGGATTAAAAAACAAAACAATAAAATCTGCGCCCTGCTCTTTCAGCTGGTTAATTGCCCCGCAAGAACACGGCGCACAACAAGACATCAAAACTATTTTATCAGTTTGATTCATTTCGTTTATTTTTTACATACTTTTCAACCATAGCTGTGATTTTTTCATCATCTATGCGAGTAAAAATATTTTCAGGCACGACAAATTTTGCATTATCTGCAATTCTGCGTTCGTATTTTTTCGGCCACGACAAATCTTGTTTTTCTGCAAAAATGTTTTGCATTTTTTCGGCAGCATTTGGAATTATCGGCGCTGAAATACGGGCATAAAAATCAATCAGCTGGAAACATTCGTTCAGTACCCCGCCCGCGGCAGCGGCGTTTGTTTTGATCAGAACCCATGGCTCGGCCTTGGTAAAGAATTCATTGCCTGCTGCCCACAGCGAACGCAAAGCTTCAATCGATTTGCGAAATTCGCATGCTTCCAGTGCAGCGGTTAAATCCGCCAGTTTAGAATTTAATGTTTGTTCCAGCTCGGCATCAAATTTTTCTGATTTGTTTGGAACGTTGCTGCCAAAATTCTTTTCCGTAATTTTGCAAACGCGCGAAACAAAGTTTCCCAAAATGCCGTTCAAGTCTTTATTTACCACATCTGCGAAACGTTGAATTGTAAAGTCCGTATCGTCGGTTTCCGGCGCACTCGCCATTAAGGCATAGCGCCAGCAATCGGCTGGAGCATCAACAATGGCTTGGTCCAGAAAGATTCCATTACCGGTGGATTTCGAGATTTTTGCACCCTCGAAATTTAGAAAATTTAACGCCTTTAATACATCAACTGTTTTCCAACCATCATTAACGGCCAGTTCCTGAGATGGGAAAAACACAGAATGAAATGCAACATTATCTTTGCCCATAAATTGATAATAGTGACAATCATCATTTTTCCACCAGTCGGCCCAATCCTTGGTTGCGGCCTGGGAAATTGAAACATATCCCCATGGCGCATCAAACCAAACATAGAATACTTTATCTTCGTATCCTGGTTTATTAACAGGGATTCCCCACGAAAGATCGCGTGTTATTGGCGTATCACGCAGTCCATCGTTCAACCATTTATTTGCAATAGAAATTGCGGTTTTCGGCCAACCAACGCGGCTGTTAATCCATTCGCGCAATTTGCCTTCCATAGCGGACGCTTGGAAATATAAATGTTTTGTTTTGCGAATTTCCAGATTATGACTGCCAGAAATTGCAGAATACGGGTTTATCAAATCGGTAGGATTTAACAAAGAACCACATTTGCCGCATTGATCCCCATCAGCCCGGTCGTACCCGCATTTTGGACATGTTCCCCTGATAAATCTGTCGGCCAGAAACATATTGTCATCAACTGAAAATAATTGTTCCGACGTTTTTTCTTCTATCAAACCTTGCTTATCAAGTCTTGTAAATAGATCTTGAACTAATTTCTTATGTAATTCTGTATGTGTACGACCATAAAAATCAAAGGATAATCCAAAGTTTTTTGCGTACTCTTTTTGTTTTTCATAGTATCTGGTTGAAAACTCCAGTGCAGTTATACCTTCCTTGGCGGCCCCCAATAATGCGGGTGTTCCATGATCATCTGATCCACAGATAAACAAAACATCGCGGCCAATCGCACGACAAAAACGCGCATATATGTCAGATGGCAGATAGCATCCGATTAAATGTCCGATGTGTAATTCACCATTTGGCGCAGGCAAGGCACTGGTTATCAAGTATTTTTTTTGCATTTATATTCCCGATTTTCCATTTTGATGAGTATATCAAGCATTTCTGAAAATTCAACCATTTAAATCGTAAACATTATTGACAAATTGTAATTATGTGGTAGTTTCCTACTAAAAGGATAGTAAATTATGCGTTGTAAAAATTGTGGAGAATGTTGTTGTTCTGTGGCTTTTACTGAATCTGAAAGAAATTTAGTTAAGAAAACAGCTAGAGAATTAGGACTGCTTTGGAAAAAATTAGAATTGCGTCGCAGCAAACACATTACTGAAACATTCTATTTGCCATACTCAATAAAAAACCAAGAGAATATAAACTCGTTAAAAGATTATATGTCTTTGGTTAAATCCGAAGGTATACCCTGCCCTTTTTTAACAAAGGATAAATTCAGCAGAAAAACTGCATGTTCTTGTTATGAAACACGACCCGAAATATGCCGAAAATTCGGCACATTGGAAAAAATACACGAACACTTATTATGTGAGAATTTTGAGAAAGCCATTTAAGCTGCTTTAATAAAAACTGGTGGACGCGAGAAGACTCGAACTTCCGACCCCCTCCATGTCAAGGAGATACTCTAACCAACTGAGCTACGCGTCCAATGCCGCCGATTATAACAAACTTCTAATAAATTGCAAATTATTTTAAGCGCTTAATTTTATTTTCCAGACATTTTTCGCTGCAAGACAGCCCATCGCCCGAAAGTTTTAATGCACGTTCATACGCCTCTATCGCGCCGCGCGAATCGCCCAGGGCCGCACGAACATCACCCAGATGCTGGAAAAGTGCGGAATTTTCATCGGCGACGCGCCCTACCCTTTCCAAGATTTCGGCTGCCGCAGACGCGTCCTCTTTCGCCCAAACAACCATCGCCAAAGTGTCCCAACCATCCAAATCTGATGGAGAATCTTTTATCACAGCCGTTGCATACAAATACGCCCTGTCCAGATTTTCTTTCTTTGCGGCCCAAATTTTTGCCATGTCTGATAGAACTTCTGGATTTTCCGGCACCAAATCCCCTGCTTTTAACAGGTCGTCTTCCGCGTTATCCAAATCGCCCTGAGCAATATAAATCCGCGCACGCAGACGCAACAAATAAGACCGGTTTTTTTCTGAAATTTCCGGCCGCTCCAACACATTATTTACAATTTTCAACGCATCTTTTGGCTGATCTTTCTGCAAATTTATCGCAACCAATTTCGTCAAAGCCGGCATAAAAGTCGGATTTTCTTTCAGAACATTTTCTAATCCGCGGCGCATTTTATTAAAGCTGTCGGCCTTTTCGGCATTTTTCATCATAATCAGTGGATAGTATGGACTGGTCTGATTGACCTTTGCAAAATACTGCGGATAATTTGGAGAATCAGAAACAACGAACATCATCCCCAGATAATAATTTATCACATCATTCTCGCCCTGGTCAGCGGCTTGGGCCAGCCGCAATAATACCAACGCAGCCCCCGAATAAGACATTGCCGGCGTATGTGATACATTCTGGATTAACCCAAATGAAAGCGCCTTTTTAATACCAGTAAAATCGGCAGCATTTGCTTTATACTCACCGGCAAATGATCCGCCTGGCGTTGCTGAAAATTCTTCGCGCAAATCTGTCGCTGCTTCATTAAATCCATTCTTTTCATAAAATGCAACCAAGTACAAATAATCGTTAAGATTAAAGAAATCAAGGGGCACTTTATCAAAAAATTCCTTTGCTTTGTCTGGGCGATTTGTTTCCGCATAAACCATGCCGCGCGCGAATAACTTCCAGCTTTCGGACGTGTTTAACTGATTTATAAATTTCAGTGCTTCGGATTCTTTTCCAATAGCGACCGCCGACCAAATACGCAGTGGCGACAAGATTTGTGAATTATCTTTGGATGAAATTTTATAAATCCCCTTCCAATCATCCTGTCCCAAAAGATAGGCAGTATATGCAACACGCGCCGGCAATGACGTTTCTTTCGCTAAAACCTTGGCCGAATCGTCAAAGTTTCCGGCTAAAAAGCGTCCTATGGCCGCATCAGCCTTTACCGTGGGCACATCAGAGTCTTTTAATGCGTCGGAAAATTTTATTATCGCCTGAAAATCATCGGCCCAGATGGCGTGTTTCATGGCCAGATAATTTCCGAACTTGGTTTCCGGATACACATATTTTACCGCGGTGTTTTCCATATGAGTTTGATTCCAAAGAATCGCACCCAACGCAATACAGCCCCCCAATAACAGCGCTCCGACAAAACCAGTTGAAAAATTTTTGTTTCTTGGCAAATTCATAGTATAATCAGTTTATGAAATACGCCCCCGAAACACAAGAAAAATTTGACCAGTATGCGCAGATTTTGCGTATCTGGCAAACACGGATGAATTTGGTCGCCCCCAGCACACTAAACGATGTGCAAACCCGACATATTGACGATTCCACGCAGATGGCAGAATACTTGCCAAATGATGCAAAAATTATAGACCTGGGCAGCGGGGCGGGATTCCCTGCTGTGGTTTTGGCAATCATGGGATGGCAAGTTGTTGCAATAGAATCTGTTGGGAAAAAAACCGCATTTTTGCAAAATCTTAAATCCGAATTGGATTTACCTAACCTGATAATAGTAAATGATCGTGTTGAAAACTATTTACAAAAAAATAAAAATGAAAAAATTGTCTTCACGGCGCGCGCATTTGCGCCACTGATAAAGATTTTTGATTATATCGCGCTATCTCGCGCATCGGCATATCTGCTGAAAGGTTCAGGAATCGGAGCAGAAATCGCAATCGCAAAAGAAAAATATAATTTTGATTACAAACTTTTTCCATCAAAGACAGGCGATGGATTTATTGTGGAAATTAAAAAATTACATTTACGCAAAAAAATTAATAATTAAACGCGGTTTTGGAAAATTCTTGCAAAATTGGTATGGAAATTTTATTTGCGCGGGCTGTTTTAACAATCCATTTTAATGCTGCAATTCCTTCTATTGTTCCGACTGGGTTTTTGCCATGTGCCAGCGATTCGCCGGCTGAATAATTCCGACTGGTTTTACTGGTTGCTGTCAAAAACAAATCGCCAATCCCGCACATCATGTTAAAGGTTTCGGTTTTTGCACCAAAAAACCGGCCGAATCGTATAATTTCTTGCCATGCCAATGCTAAATTCATTGCTTTTTCATTTTCACCCGCACCACAACCATTTAAATAGCCCAACAAAATTGCAATGGCATTTTTACCCGCGCCGCAAATCTGCAACCCAACAAAATCAGAAGAATCTTCCAGATAAAATCCATTCAATGCAATTCGCGCAAGGCCACGGACGCGCGCGCTTCCCGCGATTGTGCTGCCGGTTGACGCACCGCGTGCGGCCTCGGCTGCGAACTGGGGGCCCGCCAAAGCGCCAATAAATTTTTCAGAACCTTTGATGGTTTCAGCAACAACATCAGATAATAATTTTCCGGCCTTTGGTTCAATCCCCTTGGAACAAATTATAATTGGTTGTTTTTTCCAAAAAGGCCGGCTTTTTTTAATAGTTTCCACAAAAAACTCTGTCGGGGTCGCAACCAGCCATATATCCAAATCAGATAAATCACTAAGTTTATCCGTGGCAATTATTTCACAAGAAATACCAATCCCGGGCAAAGATGAATTTTTATGACTTTTATTTATCTGCTGGGCATTTTCAAATGCCCATAAAACAACCTGATTTCCGGCGCGCTGGGCAATCATTGCCAAAGCCGTCCCCCATGCGCCTGCGCCAATTATTCCGACTTTCATTGTAATTTCTCTATGATTTTTTCCATTTCTCCGCGATTAGCAAAATGCAAATCTATCTGCCCTGCCCCATTTCTTTTTATATGAATTTTTGCAAAAAGACCGGTATTTTTCTTGATTTGTTTTTCCAGCCCTTGTATTTCCGCCATATTTTGTGGTTTTCCAGAAAAAGACCGGCTTTTTTCACTTCTTTTTGCATTTTTAACCAAATCTTCGGTATTCTTCACCGACAGATTTTCCGCAATAATTTTCTTTGCCAATGCTACTGGATCATCCGCCACCGCCAAAGTTCTGGCATGAGTCGCAGATAACTGCCCATTTATTACCATTTCTTTTACTGATTTTGGCAAAACCGATAACCGCAATATGTTTCGCAAATAACTGACTGATTTACCAATTAAACGCGATACATCTTCATGTGAATAGCCGGCCTTTTTCATTAAATTTTCGTACGCGGCGGCCTCTTCTATTGCGTTCAAGTCCGCGCGCTGGACATTTTCAATCAGCGCTATTTCCGCCGCGCTGTTTTCATCCAGATTCTTTACCAATGCCGGGATTTCCGCCAGACCCGCCAGTTTGCTGGCGCGCCAGCGACGTTCGCCCGCGATAATTTCATATTGATTCGTGCGACCCACGACGCTGCGCACCAAAATTGGTTGCAACACCCCCTTTTCACGAATAGAGTTCGCCAGCTCTTCCAACTCGGCAGCAGCAAAAGATTTGCGCGGTTGATCGGGATTAGGCGCAATCGATACAATCGGAATATGTCGGACCGCAACACGTTCGCCACCGGCAAGGACTGAGATCTCGGGCATTTGACCCATTTCTTTTTGTAAATCCGCCAAACCGCGTCCCAAACCAAATTTAGACATTTGTTTCTCCTTTATCACCGCAAGCATTCACAACCTCGGTCGCCAAACGCAAATACGCCTGGGCACCGGTTGAATTAAAATCATAGAACAGGGCAGGTTTGCCGTGGCTGGGGGCCTCGGAAACCCGGACATTGCGTGGCACAACCGTTTGGAAAACCTTGTCGCCAAATGTGCCGCGAACATCTTCTTCAACTGCCTTGGTCAAACCATAGCGCCGATCATACATAGTTAAAACTATGCCCAAAATTTCTAACGATGGATTCCATTTCTTTTTAATTTCATTCACCGCACTCATTAAACTCTGAATCCCTTCCAGTGCAAAAAATTCACATTGCAGCGGCACAATCAAAGAATCCGCCGTGGTCAGCGCATTCAAAGTTAAATAGCCCAGGGCAGGGGGACAATCTAGCAAAATATAATCATAATGCTCGGCAACTGATGCTAAAGCATCACGCAGACGATACTCGCGATTTTCCAAATCCAGCAGCTCGACTTCGGCACTGGAAAGCTGCTGACTGCTGGGTAAAATATGCATATTCGGAATAGCTGTTGAAAGTATGTTGTTTGCGGCCGTGTCGTTGCCCATAATTACACCATAAACACTTTGCGGATGCGACGCGCGAACAAAGCCCAACCCCGTGCCTGCATTACCCTGGGGATCCAAATCCACCAGCAAAACACGCCGTTTAATTGCCGCCAAGGACGCGCCAATGTTTATCGCGGTCGTTGTTTTACCAACGCCGCCTTTTTGATTTGCAAATGCGATTATTTTTGCCATTTTAACCTTCCTTGGGCAAAAGATACCCAAACCCACCGATTCGGGCAAGACGAAAAATTATTTCATGTGAAATAAAAAACAACTGATTGATTATTCTGCGTTTTTAATACGCAACTGACCACATGCGCTGCCTATGTCGCTGCCGCGCGTGCGACGAATTCGCGCATGAACGCCGTTTTTCAGTAAAACATCTTGGAATTTATGAATCACATTACCACTGGGGGCAACAAAATCACGTTCTTTCACCGCGTTCCATGGAATTAAATTCACCATGCAATTTTTTTCACGCAAAAGTTCGACCAACTGATTAGCGTTTTCGGTTGAATCGTTCGCGCCGCCCAGCAAAATATATTCGATCATTAACTGACGACCTGTTTTTTCTGAAAAATTAAATGCAGCATCTAAAACTTCCGTCAAATTATATTTTTTATTTATTGGCATCAATTCGCTGCGCATGCATTCCACTGGGGCATGCAGCGAAATAGCCAGGTTTATTGGACGTCCCCATTCGGTCAGTTGTTCAATACCAGAAATTATACCACAAGTAGAAACCGTCATGCGACGCCAGCCTATATTTAAATCTGTATTTGCGCGTTCCAGAAAACCTTTCAGATTTTCTGTGTTCTGCAAAGGCTCGCCTGTGCCCATAACAACGATATG
>CAYJAG010000003.1:0-6295 GCA_964368385.1 uncultured Muribaculaceae bacterium | reverse complement strand
AGCATTTCATTCGTTGTTAAATTTCGTTTCAGCCCCAACAAAGTGCTGGCGCAGAATTTACATCCCATTGCACAGCCGACCTGGGATGAAACACATATGCTGTTTCCATAACTGGTTCGCATTAAAACCGATTCTATCAGTTCATTATCATGCAATTTTAATAAAAACTTGGTTGTTTGTCCGTCTGTGGATTCCAACTTTTGCGCAATTTCACTGGGCAGGGTGACTGCGACCTGATCAAGCTGGGCACGCAGTGATTCGGGCAAATTTTTCATCACAGAAAAATTCGGCGCGCCACGTTCCAACCAATATGTAATTTGTTTCGCACGAAATTTAGGCTGCCCCAAATCCGTTATGAATTTTTCCAGTTGGATGCTATTAAAATCAAAAAGGATTTGTTTCATTAAATTTTATATCTGTCATCCATTATTACGACGACAGCCTTGCGGCGCAGTTGTTTCAGCTGTTGATCGCCTTGGAACATTGCTTTTTTCCAAGATGCGTTCCGCTCTATAATTTCGCTTAATTTCGAGTAATCTTTCATCTTCTTTTTATCACAAATTAAAATTACAGAATTATCTTTGCGTGGCGACCACTGCAACAGGCCCAGACTGGACATGCGCGCACGAATGTCTTCACTTAACTCGTACTGCGGGGCTGTCAGTTTTTGCGGTGCGCCGCCCAGATTTTTAGCAATACTGATTGCGTCATCGCAATCTTTTGGCGCAGTTAAATTTTTTGCCGATGATTCAGGTATATCCAGCAGACGAACAAATGTTATTTCCAGTGGTAATCCTTTGGCGCGTTCCAGCTCGGCGGTTTCCGACGCTATTTCTTCATCCGACACCGAAATAGTTGGAATTATTGTTCGGGCAATTATTATCTGCCATGCCATGTCCGCTTTGATTGCGACCTTTGCCATTTCACGCGTTGTTGCAGAAAGACCGGACAAATTCATACGTTTTAACTCGCTTTCGGCTTCTTTATCCGTAATAGAAATCTTGAAGTTTTCGGCATATTTTAATTTCACGCTGTCATCTATGATGTTATTCAGGGCACGTTTTCTGTTATCTGTATAATTTTGACCTTGGGATGCCATAAGGCTGACGCGCGATGTTATATCCGCATCTGTTATTGGTGCGCCGTTTATGCTGGCCACGATACTAGCCGCTTGAACGGCAAATGGCGCAACACAAAGCGCACAAATAATTGCAAATTTATTCAGAATGTTTTTCATCTTTATTATTCCTTGTTCTTATTTATCCCCGGCCAGTTTTAATGCGAACTGGAACCTTATTCGTGTGCCGCCGTAATAGTTTTCCCCGTCTGGATAAATTCTTTCTGCACCATCTTCGGAAAAATCAATTGATACTGTATAGCACGGATGCTCGTAATACAAGCCCGTGTTCAACTGCTGTACGCTGCTATCTGTTATATTATAGACAACGCGGGCGCGAAGAGAAACCCTGTCTGTCAGTTTAATTCCGCCGCCCAAAACAGCTTCGCTTATCACCTTGTCCAGAACCAGCGCATTAGTGAATTGAGTTGCGCGAATGTATCCGGCCTCGATAAAATCCTTGGCCCCGTATCGCGCGGTAGATTCCAAATGGCGCAACCCCAGACCATCGTTTGCAAATCTGAATCTGTTCATGATGCTAAGCTGGTCACCAGAATAAAACGCCGCGCGCGCAACATAGTCAGATGCGCCATCGTGAAAACCTGAATTTGGATCAAGTTTCGCGGGTGCAAAAAAGTCATAACTTTGACCCATAAAAAGCTCTGACCGAAAATCATCTGCTGAAAACGCTGTCCAACCAAGTCCGTAATCTGCATAGTTTCCATTGGCCCACAGGTCATAGCCCGCCAAACGATTATCAGAAAACAGCATAGCGTCCGAAAGCAGAGATCCCGCGGAATCTGTATTAACAAATCCTGACGATTTCAAGCGGCTCTGCAGTGTCAGTCTTGCCTTGGGCTCTATCACATGCGACCAATTTTCGCCATTTTTGATAAAGGGCAGGGACCATTGGGCATATCCTGATGGCAAGAATCGTCCGCGCATACCCGAAAAATCATCTGGGGCGCCATAAACAGGTGTGTTTATGAAATTATAGGCATCGTACCGCACAGAAGTAGAAAGTGTCAGTTTTTGCCCAAATGGCAGCATCCATGGCGATACTATTTGCCCGGCACCTATCAGTCGCTGACTGGATGCGCCGCTTTTGTTAATACCCAGCACATCCCCCATAAATGAAAGGTAAGTATTTCCAAAAACTGGTGCTGTTTGATAAATCCCGTGTATATTTGGAAGTATATCCCCAGATGGGTTTGTATAATTGCCATTGATTACACGAAGTTCCTGGAAGAAATGGGTATCAACTTTTGCGTATCCTCTGGAAGCAAAAATTTCCAACCGCGCACCAGAATCCAAATAAGGCTGGTTTTTATAAAAATCATACTGCTGCAAATAAGTCTTGTCAGATGTTCTGTTGAAAAAGACAAATGCGCGCGCATTATTTCCTAATTCTAACATGTCATTATTGAATACATGCCATCTATCAAGACCTGCTTTGTTATGAGTATATGAACCTGTTGTTTCTATACTTGAATGGGGCATATTTAAACGATGTTCTATTTGCCACAGCGGATTTTCCTCGGTCAAATATGCCGCGGTAATGGTCAGATCATGATGATCTGAAAAATTCAAATAAAATGGCACATTAAGCTGCATTCCCATATTATTGGTGGAATTAATATGTGGAAATAAAAATCCGCTTTTATATTTTACCCTGGGATCGGGATAATCCATTTGTGGAAACCAGAAAACCGGCACATCATAAAACCATAGAACTGGATTAAAAAATGTCATCTCCATCTTTTTATCATCATGATAAAGCTTAGACGCTGAAATACTCCATGCATCCCTGAAATCGCCGCAATTTGCGCAAGTTGTATAGGTAGGGTCCAATGCAATAGTCCTGTCCCCGTCTTTTTCTATATTTTCAGCCGTTATACGTGTGTGCTCGTTAAGATATAAAACTAATCCGCCGCCTGCGGCCTGGACATTCTTTTCCCCCAGATATGCATCCACCAGGGTCATACTTTGTCCCGTCTGATTTGTTATGGATGTCTGGCCAAGAGTTTTGATTGATTTTTCGCCTGCATTGTATTCTATTTTGGGCGCTTTTATGGTCTTTGGCACATTGGCGTCAAGACCTGCGCCGCCTGCGGCAACGCAAATAACAGATAACAAAACACAAAGCACAAATAATCTTCTCATTTCTTAAACAACAAAAATGTTAATGCAATAATTACTAACAACTGGGCAACCGCCAAGATTGCCAAGCCTGAAAAAGACCCAACAATCCCTGAAAAAGTCATAAACATGCCCATTGCGACTGCCATACCAGCCGTCGCCACCAATGGCGCAATACTTATCCGCCGGCGCAGCAAGGACGAGCGCAGCAAGATTGTTGCTGCAATCAACACCAGCATCAGATTCATAAATGGCATCAGAAACCGATTTGCAAGCTCTGAAATCAACAACTTGTATTCTGATGCCTTGAACATTTTTGGTGTACGTGCGGCGGCAATCAGCTTTGGCGTAGAAATACGCCGGGTCTTGAATGAAAACTTTACCTGTTTGTCTGAAATGTTCATGTCCATGTCAAACGAATCAAAAGTCCCGACTACAAATGTTTCACCCAATGATTGAACCGAACCATTTTCCATAATTATGGACATGCCACGCGTGGTTGATACTAACTTCCCTTTATCAGCCAATGCCACCAGTTGATTTTTTGGACTGCGGTTGTCAAAAAGCATCAAGCCAGAGATGTCACGATCATTAACCTTGTTCACAAATACCACTAAGTCGTCAGCCAACTGATTGAACGAGGCTTCTTGCAACGCCAGATGTGCAAGACCATATCGCATTTCCCACTGCTTTTGGTAAAATCTTTCTTGTGTTGCGGGAACCACCCAAATGCTTAACACCAGATGCACAGCGGTCAGAAATCCAGTAAAAATCAAAGCAGGGCGGGCGATTGCTGCTGGGGAAAGACCTGCGCCAACCATGACGGTTATCTCGCGATCCGCAATCATGCGATTATAAACGAACATTGCGGCAATAAATAAAGCAAACGGAATAATAAGGGTCGCGATAAACGGAACCATCATCAAGGTAAGGCCCAAAAATCCACCTATGCCAACGTTGTATTGTATAAGTATGCGCAACATGGACAGAATTTGTAGCATCCAGGCCAAGCCGGTCAAAACCAGCAACAAAATCGCAAAAAACGAGGCAATCTGCCGCGACAGATACCTATCTAGAATCTTCATGTTTCCGAGTATAATCGCAAGTGGAAAAGATTGCAAGAAATGGATAAATGAAAAAGTGAAAGAGCGACCAACACCATTCTTTGGTATACTCTTTCACTATGAAAAATCCGCCCAACGGGCGGATTTTTTTATTTCACGATTGTGGTCGTATTGCGGTTCAGCTTCCATACTGATTCGCCAGCACCCAATTTCCATGGACGTTCTTTACCATAAGAAATTGTCGAGATGCGTTTGGCTTCGACGCCATCTTTGACCATTACAGCCTTGGCTGCATTGGCACGACGTGCGCCCAAAGCCAAGTTGTATTCGCTGGTTCCGCGTTCGTCGCAGTTACCGGCAACCACGATTTTTGTATCTGAATGATTCTTCATATACAATGACTGACCCAACAGATTGTTCTGTGCTTCTTGATTGACTGCAGAAGAGTCAAAGTCAAAGAAAGCCCGCTGTTCATTAAGATCGGCCGGCTCAACAATTCTGTTCGAGCCCCCGCATGCTGCCAGCAAGCTCGCGACGCCCGCTAACATAACAAATTTTTGCATTTTCATGAAAATACTCCCTTGTATTTTTTTGGTTCAGCTATTACTTTACATCCTATTATGTGAAAAATCAAGGGGAATTCTTATGGGATTTGATTCATTGCAAGATTTGGATTTAGCGGGCGTAAAATGGGAGCTTTCAGGGGAAATCCAGAAAAAACCAAAAGAGAAAAATATAAAAAATAATCCACAAAAAATTGGTGATTCGGATGGCAAAATTGCACCGCGTCCGACCCCACCAATCGATTCTTTGGATGCAAAAGATGTTGCAGATGGGGCAGAAAATTTATCCCAACTTTACGATGCAATTATTCAATTTAATCATCCGCTGAAAATGTTTGCGAAAAATACTATATTGCCGCAAGATGGCGGAAATTTGCTGGTTATTACAGATGCTCCATCGGCCGATGATGACGAATCAGGACAAATCCTTTCCGGACAAGCCGGCCAGTTATTTGACAAGATGCTGGGCGCAATAAACATGTCGCGTGATTGCATTGCTATCTGTCCGCTTGTTTTTTGGCGGACCCCGGGTGGGCGAACACTGACAGAAGAAGAGCTTTTGTTGGCGCGTCCGTTCGTTGATAAGTTTATAGAATTGATAAAACCAAAGGCTGTTTTGACACTGGGCCCACTGGCAAAGGAAGCAAACATAACTGATGAAATATTTTCAATTCCGCACCCTAATTATCTTTTGCTGAAACCAGGTGCAAAAAAGGGCGCGTGGGAAGAATTGCAAAATCTGTTGAAAAGTTTGTAATAAATGTCTAGAATCCAAGCGTCTGATTAAAAAGGAGACCACAATAAGACCATCATTGAATAGAGATAATCGCCGAGACATGGGTCCGCGCATGAATAATAAAATCTTCGCCAAAAGCGTTCAAGTGATTGATGCGAATGGCGCGAATTTGGGTATTATGCCAACCCCGCAAGCCTTGCAAATCGCGGCTGAGACCGATATGGATTTGGTTGAAATAAACGCAACAAACGTGCCACCTATTGTTAAAATAATGGACTATGGTAAATTCAAATACGAACAAAAAAAGAAAGCGGCCGAGGCACGCAAACATCAAAAAACAAACGAGACAAAAGAAGTTTGGATTAAACCATTCATCGAAGAAAACGACCTGAACATCAAAATGAAAAAGGTATTCGAATTCTTGGCCGATGGCGACAAGGTTAAAATTTCTGTCATGACCAAGGGCAGCAAGCGAGTGCTTGCTATCGGTGCCCGTTCCGGCGCAACCAGCAATCTTTTTGAACGCGTTATCCAAATAATCGGTGACAAGGGAACGGTTGAATCGAAATCCAAACCGGATGAAAGAACAAAATCAATAATTGTTGCTCCTAAATAAAAAAATTACAGAATAAAAAAATTCCAGCATTGCTGGAATTTTTTTTATTTTCTTTTATTT
>CAYJAG010000002.1:0-44877 GCA_964368385.1 uncultured Muribaculaceae bacterium | reverse complement strand
TAGAAATCATTACAGCGGTCAAACCCGGAATTTGATTCGCGATTTCTATATTGTTTGGATTGTCGTCAAATAAAAAATCTGCATGAATATCAACTAAAGCTTGATGCTTGTCATTTGCTATTATAATCATATCAGTCGAGGCGTTAATCCCATAATTTTTCAACTGAGCACAGGTCTTTTCCAATGCATCATCAAATGTTTGGCGCGCAGTTATAAACCATACGCTTTTGTCGTCTGAATTTATAAGAGTGTTTATTGCTTTTGGAATAAAAGGATGACAGCATTTAGTATTGAAAATTTCCATAGATAAAAACGCATCAATAGTAACTTTGCGTGCTTCTTCTGACATGTTAGAACAATGCCAATCCTCCGGCCAAATCCATTTTAATCCGGCTTGTTCCACCGCTTCTTTCGCAAAACCGATGGTATCGCAAATAACATCGTCCACATCAAGTGCGATTACAATTTTCTTTTTATTACCAAGTGTTTTAATGGGCATTAGTCTTCCAAGAAACTGCGGAGTTTGCGGGCACGGGTAGGGTGCTTTAACTTATTCAAAGCTTTCTGTTCAATCTGGCGGATGCGTTCACGTGTGACACCGATGTATTCGCCGACTTCTTCCAATGTGCTGGTTTTATTCGTGCTCATACCAAATCTTTGACGCAGAACCGTTTCTTCTTTTGGATCCAGTTCAGACAAAATCTGAGTAACAATTTTACGCAAATTCTTTTGTGCCGCAGAAGTAAATGGATTTTTAGCAGTTTCGTCTGCAATGATTTCAATGCGGCTGCTGTCATCTTCACTGCCGACTGGTGCCTCTAATGATACTGGACGCAGATTAACCTTTAAAGCCTTGTGTATTTTTTCAACTGGCAAGTAAATTATTTTTGATAATTCTTCGGCTGTGGGCTGGCGTCCGTATTTATGAACGAATTGACGGCTGGCTTTTTGGATTTTATGGATGTTATCAATCATATGCACTGGGATACGAATAGTGCGTGCTTGATCTGCAATACTGCGTGAAATACCCTGTTGAATCCAGTTGGTGGCATAGGTTGAAAACTTATTCCCCAACCGATAGTCAAATTTATCCACGGCCTTCATCAATCCAATGTTTCCATCCTGGACCAAGTCTGAAAAGTCCAGTCCCAAACCGCGCGGGGACGAACGCTTGGCAAACTTGATTACCAAACGCAAATTAGCCTCTATCATTTCATGCTTTGCACGCGCCGCTTCTTGCTGACCGCGACGAACCAAATCAACGACTTTTTTGTATTCCGACGTAGGCTGACCTGTTTCTATTGCAACTTTCAGAATTTCTTCTTGGATTTTCAATATATCTTTTTCATGCTTGGTTGCAAATTTCTGCCACGCAGGCGATTTGCTTTTCATCAGCTTTTTCGCCCAATTTTTATTCAGTTCATTGCCGGCGTATTCTGAAATAAAATCTTCGCGCTTAACCTTGGACGCCAACGCCAAACGCATCAATTTACCCTCTAGTCCCATCAACAGGGCCGTGCGAGCAGTCAACTTTTCTAAAATTTCCCCGCTGCGCTCTTCATTCAGACGAATTTTGCTGACATGTTCAAACAAATCCAATCGTGCCTTGGCATATTTCTTTTCCAGTACTTCGTCTGTTTTGGCAGACTTTACCAAGTTTTCCATACGCTGTTTTTGCATTTTTTCAAGATTGTTGAATATGCGTCTGATTTTTGCAAAAACATCTAACAACATTGGCATCAGGGCTTCTTCCATCATAGGAACTGGGACGCCAGAACTGCTGCGCGGTGCTTCATCTTTTGCGGGCTGACCTGCTTCTGCTTCTGCTTCCTCTTCTTCCTCGACATCGCCCAAAGTATCATCCAGATCATCGTCTTCTAATTCTTCTATATTTTCAATACCCTTGCTTTTCAAGGTATCAGAAAGCTCGGCCAGTCTGCGCTGTTCGGCATCGGATGAATACATAACTTCCAGGTTCACGATATAACGCAGTTTGATTTCATCGTTCATCAGCTGTTGATACCAATCCAGCATGGCGCGAATAGTCATAGGGCTTTCACACAGGCCATAAACCATCAAGCGGGATGCAGCTTCTATACGTTGTGCTATTGCAACTTCGCCCGGTGCAGTCAGCAGCTGAACTGTTCCGATGGATTTCAGATAAGATTGCACAGAATCTTGAACCCCCAGGGTAAGTCCCCCTGTGGTGCTGCGTTCCAGTTGCTTTGCATAATGTGCGTAATCTTCATCGCCAGCATAAACCTGCTCGGTGTCGGCATTCAAAACATCGCGTGATTTGTCACGTGGCCCTTCGTCTTCTGCATCGTCATAATTTCTGACATTATCCGAAAACACTGAAGATTCCAAAATGTCCAGACCCAAATCTTGTTGAAAAAATGATAAAATTTCTTCTTTTTCGGTATCTGCGATTTCATCAGCAATAATTGCAGCATCAAAATCCATCTGCGATAAAAATCCGGCTGTAGAAGAGGATTCGGTCAAGCGCCGTAAATTTTCTGGCAATGATTCCATCAGAAATTTTGTTGCTTCGTCTATAGGTTTTGGCATGAAGAAACCTTCTGTTTTGTGATTACAATATACAATTAAAATAACCACCAAATACGTGGTTATTATGATTGTTTTTTGTTAATTTTTTTTGGCTTTTTCGGCCTTGTCAACGGCTTCACGCAAAGCACTTTCAGATACCAGTCCCAGAACAATCGGGCTTTGTATTTGTATATTCGAATAATTTTTATGAGTCTTATTACGAATTGATGCAACCGTTGGGTTTGTGCTGCGCATCAAACGCGCAACTTGACCATCGGTCAGCTGTGGATAATTTTTCAGAACCCAAAGAATTCCGCCAGAGCGATTCTGACGATGAATTTGGGGTGTATATCCAACACCCTTTTTATTTTGTTTTTTCTGAGAATCTATAACTTGTTGACGCAGGGTCAAACGCGCAGATAGATCATACTCGCATTTTTCAATGTCTTCGCGGGACAGCTGTCCTTGCAGGATTGGGTTCAGACCCTGAACCTTGCTTCGCTCGGCATCAGCAATTGTTTTTACTTCTAACTCGTGCAACCCACAGAAATCTGCGATTTGCTCAAAAGAAAGAGAAGTGTTTTCTATCAGCCACAAAGCTGTGGATTTAGGCATATACGGATAATTCATGGAAAACCTTTTTAATTCAGCCTGCTGAATATAGTTCATATCAGACACATTTTCAAGTGGAAAAGCATATTAAATCAATCTTTTACAAGTTTGCCTTTAATGCCAGATACATTTGGCCCAAGTCTGTTTTCAGCAGAGTTGCTGCGACCATTTCCTTGTTATCAGTCTGTTCCGCCCCGGCCATCATTTTCGCAAAGCCACGAACAAACTGGGTTGCCTGGCTGCGGAATACAGCATCGTTTTTAAATAAGTCGCGTATGCGGCGCTTGTCAGCAGCGCCCAACATCTTGGCAAACCATTTGCTGAAAATGGTTTTGTCGCCAGCCTGATACTTGCTCCAAACCGAGGCAGGAATCTCTGCACCAGCCGCCCTGGTCAAATCTACGGACAATTCATGCAGCTTTTCCATTATTCCTTCTGAGTACTTGATAAAATCGCTGCTGGAAATTCTTGCCACACCTGATTTTGCATCTCGACTCTCTGGTCTTTGTGAAATTGCCTCCATGGGCGCAGCCGCCCGGGCCTCCATCATTTGGCGATTTAATGTCTGCATGGTATCTGTTGCCTTGGCATAGTCAGACAATAAATCAATCATTTGCTGACGCGATTGTCCGGATAAATGCTCTAATTTTAACGAAGAATCTGCAATACCTGTGATTGAATTTTCAACGGCCGATGCAAGTTCGCGAATCTTTGCGTCCAATGAGGCAATTTCACCCGAAAGCTGCGACGTCATTTCAGCCGAGCCGCGCGTAAGGTCGGGCAGGGATGTATAATACTTTTCAATCAGCTCTGATAAAGGTCGTAATTGCTCGGTTGTTTCTGATGAAACCTTGACCAGTTCTTGTGATTGGCCAGTCAGCTGCACATGCGCGGCATTCATCTCTATCAAAGTCTCGCGCACACCTTCGGTCATTGCCCGAACCGAGTCCGAGAATGCACCAGCCGCTACTTTGGTGTCCGCAAGTGTCGTAGTTGCCACGCCATGAACAGTATTCAATTCGCCCACAATGCCAGTTGCAAAATCGCGGATTTCTATTTGGAACTTGCCGGATAAACCTGTAACTTCACCTGCGATAGTCTTGATAAATCCTTCGGTCGTTTGTGATGATTCCATCAAGTTGGCAACTGCTGTGGCCAGTCCTTTTTCTTGTTTTTCAATAGAAGCCTCGGCCAACCTAATCTGGCTGCCGACTGCATTCGCAGTGCTGGTCAAGTTATTCAACTGGGACGAAAGCAATTTTTTTGATTGATTGGTAAATGCATCCATTTTTTCCAACTGGTTGCCCAACAGCTTGTCGTTTGTAGTCATCAAATTTTCGTAATCTGAAACTTCTTTCTTAACCTCGGTAAATCCAGCAGCAACTGAACTGGACAGCTCGGATAATTTTTGCTGCATCGCTTCTGATTCCACAACCATAGAATTTATCTGGCTGGTGTTATTTTCAATGTCCGATTGCAACTGGGCAGACAAAGTTTTCCCAGATCCAACCCAGCTTTCTATATGACCTTGCAAGACACGTGCATGTTCTGTCGCTTCATTAGAAACAGAATCAATTCTATTTAATAATTCATTGATACGGCTTTGGAATCGCTCGCAAGATGCTTCGACTTCCGCCCATTCGTGACTATTAACTATTGTCTGGAATCCACCTGCAGTACTTTCCAAACGGGATGACATTGTTGAAATTTTTCTGACAGCTTCATCTGCCAGTTCTACCAAGGCAGAATTACGCGCGCCCAGTTCTTTTTCTAATGCAGAGGCCTGGCCAATCTGGGCGACCAAGGCATCCTGCATGGCCTTGAAGATATCCTCGATCTTTGTGATTTCATCGGCCATGACCACATGCAAAACGCGCGCTGCATCTTGAATCTTTGCTCGCTCGGGCTTGGTCAGCAACAAAAGCATGGATTCCATAGCTTTCTGGGATTTTCGTGATACAAAAAACAATGCGACCACACCGGCAATGGCCAAAACTCCAGCGATTGCGGCACCACTTAAAACAAAATTATTCAGTTCCACTTTTCTCTCCGATTATTGCTTCGGCAATGATAGTAAATTTTCCAAACCAAAGTCTAGTCAAATAATCTAATCTGCCGAAACATATTCATCGGCATAAATCAGACTCCTTGAATTATAATAAAATCTATACTACAATCAGCGTAATCAATCAACAGCAAAATGACACAAAAGCGTATACTATCTTCTGAACAAACCAAAGCATCTGACCCAGATTTGAATGTGTGGGTCCAGGCCAATGCCGGCACCGGCAAGACCAGCGTTTTGGTGCAGCGCTTGCTGCGTATTTTATTTCGTAGTGATGTCGGTAACGGAATTTTGTGCCTGACTTATACAAATGCAGCCGCATCAGAAATGCGCAACAGAATTTTGGACGCATTACGGGAATGGGTAATGGCAGATGATGAAACACTCAAAGAAATGCTGATAGACATCAGATACAATAAAGTTTCAACAGATGAAGACTTGGCACACGCTCGTGCGATTTTTTATACTTACATTGATAACCCAGATATATTGAAAATTAAAACAATCCATGGCTTTTGCGAAGAAATTTTACGCAGATTTCCAATAGAGGCAGGCATAGCGCCAGCATGGGGACTGGTGTCCGATGCAGATCAACGCCGTTTATTACGTGATGCATTTCAGAAATTAATAAATTCTGACGCTGACCAGAATGTGCGTGATGCTTTTACGCACATAGTTGGGCGTCTGTCCGAACATTCTTTGGATGACTTATTGGGGATACTGATAAACCAATACAAGCACTTTTTTGGAATCACAAATCTTGATAACTATCAAAAACAATTCATTGATACAGCTAGAAATTTTTTAGAACTTGATGGGCCGATTCAGATAGAAATTCCCCAATCAAACCTGCAAAAAATCATTGAATTGGCGGAATATGAGATAAAATCATCAAAAAAGCCGGCTGGATACTTAATAAAAATTGTTAACTTAACAAAACAATACATTGACAAGACTATAAATTTCTCAGAATACAAAACAGCTTATCTGACAGCTACAAACAGCAAAATTGCGAATGTTGCAAAAAAAGATTATCTGGTTGCCGAGCAAGATCGAATTTACATAATTTCTCAACAAGATGAAAATCTACAAATTTTCCAAGATACGACTGCTTTGTTTGACATTTCATCGGCATTTGCAAAAACTTACAAAGAATTGAAATCTGCGCGCAATTTATTAGATTTTGATGATTTGATTCTTTACACGCGTCAATTATTTGCAAATCCTGAAAATATGGGTTGGGTTTTATCCCAGTTGGATTTGTCACTGCATCATATTTTGGTTGATGAAGCCCAGGATACATCGCCCCAGCAATGGGATATATTAAAAGCTTTGGGAACTGATTTTTTTACGGATGGTGATAAAGCTGAAAATCCGCATTCTTTATTCGTTGTTGGCGATACTAAACAATCTATTTATGGGTTTCAGGGCGCAAATCCCGATGCTTTTGCCGCATCTCGGACAGAAATCGACGCGCAAATAAAAAACAATTTGCGGACGATTCAGGAAATTCCACTGGCGCAAAGTTTTCGCAGCGCAGCACCAATTTTAGCGGCAGTCGATTTCTTTTTTGACAGACTTGAGGGTTTTGCAAACAATGATCACAAAGTTTTTCGCAAAACTGCCACAGGTTGCGTAGAACTGAATAAACTGACTAAATCCGAAGAAAAAACGGCAATCGCACGGCGCGAGTACATTACAAAAATCGCAGATGACATTGAAGCGAAAATAAAAGGCGGTGCCGCGCCCAGCGACATCATGGTACTGGTTCAACGCCGCGCACCTTTTGCGGCCGCATTGGTGAATGAATTGAAAAAGCGCAACATTGCGGTTGCGGGCAGCGATCGAATTGTTTTGCCTGAATTTCCAGCAATTCGGGACTTGCTGAATTTAACCCGCTGGTGCATTGATAATAATGACAGCTATTCTTTGACATGTGTATTAAAAAGTCCGCTGTTTCGTCTGTCTGAGCGCGATTTGTTCGCGCTGTGCAACAATCGCGACAAAGCCAGCGTTTATGAAATGCTGGAATCCGGGCATCCCGAAATTTATGCAAGGCTTTCAGAAATAGCCGATTGGTCAAAAACTCTTGCGCCTTATTCTTTTTTTATACGGGTGCTGAATACTGAAAATCGGCGCGAAAAAATGGTCGCCGCACTGGGTGGGCAAATTATAGAGCCTTTGGAAGAATTCCTTACCATATGCCTTTCGTATGAAAGAACACAAAGCGGAATGCTGCGGCATTTTATGAAATGGTTCATTGAAGGTGGCAGTGAAATAAAGCGCGAAACCAGCGCCGCAGACGGGGTTCGCATCGCGACAACCCACAGCAGCAAAGGCTTGGAAGCCCCAATAGTATTTTTAATAGACACAATCCGCACCCCACGTGACAAGCCGGAAAAGGTTGTGCCGATCGTTTCTGATGGATGGTTGTGGTCTCCGCGCACCAATAATTCAGATTTGTGGAACAAAGCAGCCCAGATTGACATGGATAAAAAAATGGCAGAATACTGGCGTCTGCTGTATGTAGCAATGACGCGTGCGCGGGATGGGCTGTATATTTATGGATTCTGCACAAATAAAAATCCACCAATAGATGCATGGCACACAAAACTTTGGGAAGTTCTGCAATCAATGCCATCTGCAAAGTTTGACGGCGAAAAAATAGTGATAGAAAATGACTGAGAGTATGGCAGAATTTTTATCGAAAAAATCAGGCGCAAAAATCGCAACTGACCATGGTACAGACATTCATCGGCAGCTACAATTTTTACAACTTGGTGATGATACTGAACTGGCGAAAAAAATAAAATCCGACCCAGAATTATCAAGATTTTGGGGCTTGACCAGCCGCGCCGAGGTTCCTGTTGCTGGCTTCGTTTCTGGAAAATTTTACAGCAAGCGGATTGACCGGCTGGTTTTTATAAATGATGGGGCAGGTCAAAAAATACTGTTTATTGACTATAAAACCGATACAAATCGGATGCGACGCGGCGATTATGAAAACACTATGAAAATTTATGCAACACTGCTGGGCGCGGCTTATCCAGATTCCAAGATTTTTGGATTTATCCTGTGGCTGAATAATTGGCAGCTGGAAAAAATCGTTGAATAGGCAGGGTTTTTTATTCTATAATACCCACATGCTGACAAACCTGCATATTTCCAACATCGTTTTAATTGACAAGCTTAATTTGGAATTCGGCGCCGGGTTAAACGTCATGACTGGCGAAACCGGCGCGGGCAAGTCTATTTTACTGGACGCTTTGGCACTTTCTTTGGGCGCGCGAAGTGATACTGGATTGGTCCGACACGGATGCGAAAACGCCCAGGTAATTGCAGAATTTAGCTGCCCGAATTATTTGGAAATTTTATCCGAACAAGGAATTGAATCTGACGGAACCTTGATTTTGCGGCGTCAGCTTTTCACGGATGGGAAAAGTAAGGCCTGGGTTAATGATGTCCCGGTCAGCATTAAAACATTAAAGCAAGTCGGTGATCAGATTTGCGAAATTCATGGTCAATTTGAAAATCATTCTTTGTTGGATACAACAACACATATTACGGCCCTTGACGAGTTCGGTGGTTATAATTTAACCCCAGTCCGCGAAGCATATACTTTGCTTCACAATGCTGAAAAACGATTAAAAGAGCTGCAAGAGCTGCTTAGTCGCAGTGCGGCCGACCGCGAGTTTTTGGAACATAATGTAAAAGAGCTGACTGCGCTGAATCCCAGACCGGGGGAAGAAGAAGAGCTGGCCGCCAGTCGCGCCCAAATGATGGATGCTGAAAAAAATTCCGCCATATTAAATGATGCCAGCCAGGCAATCTGTGGATTGGACGAAAAGATTTTCAATATAGCGCATATTTTAGAGCGGATAAAGACCGAACCAAACCCTTATTCTGGTCAAATTGACGCTCTTTATAACATTGCGGAAACAGCGGCAGATCTGGAAAGTAAAATAGCACCAGTCGAGACCGACACAGAATCATTGGAAAGCATTGAATCCCGTCTGTTTGCAATTCGTGCTGCTGCACGCAAGCACAGGGTATCAGCGGACGAATTGCCACAAAAATTACAAGAAATGACCCAGCAGCTGAATGCTATTGATAATTCGGATGCAGAATTAAAAACGGCCACCATGGCCGCGAATGCCCGAAAATCCGAGTATGCAAAAATTGCAGCGAATTTAACCAAGGAACGGGTTGCCGCATCTGCTGCATTACGCACTGAAATTGTGGTTGAATTTCCGGACTTAAAGCTGGGGCAGGCCGATTTTCAGGTTGAAATTTCATCGGGCGCTGCCAGCGCGCACGGCAGTGATGAAGTTGTTTTTTTGATTAAAACAAACCCTGGGACGCCTTTTGCACCGCTGCATAAAATAGCAAGTGGGGGCGAGCTGGCGCGTATGATGTTGGCATTGCGGGTGGTTTTAATGGGCAATTCAACTGCAAAAACTTTTATATTTGATGAGGTTGATACCGGTATCAGTGGGGCCACAGCCAGCGCGGTTGGCGCAAGATTATCAAGACTCGCAAAAAATGGTCAGGCATTGGTAATTACTCATTCAGCCCAGGTTGCCGGTTTTGCTGATTTCCACTTTTTAATACAAAAGAATTCTACAGCGGACACAACCACAACCAGTGTTTGCAAGATAGAAAATGACGCACGCATTAACGAAATTGCCAGAATTATCAGTGGTGATAAAATTACGCCGGAATCAATCGCCACCGCAAAAACATTGATAAAAAATTAAACCTCAATCACACCATCACTGAATTCAATTTTGGCGGGACGCTGGAAATCAGATGCGCGACTGACAATTTTATCACCGCTGCGAACCATTGCAAAACCCCGATTCAGAACATTTTTATAACTAAGCGAGTTCAGCATCTGCTGGAAATGAAAAACCGACTGACGCATGCTGAAAATCTTATTCGTATAAATGATTCCTAATGTTTTCGATGCATCATCAACTCTTTGCTGTTGCTCCATAATTAACTGACGCGGGCTTTTGATTGATACGGCCTCGATGTGCTGACGCATATTTTTTAACCCAGTCGTAAAACTGGAATGAATTCTGTGCCAGATGTTTTCTGTTTCTTGTATCAAAGAAATTTTCGTTGGAACAACAATTTCCGCCGCGCCAGTTGGGGTAGGCGCACGAACATCTGCGGCAAAATCTATCAGCATCCAATCAGGCTCGTGCCCGACACCAGAAACAACCGGGATTTCGGATGCAGCAACCGCGCGCACAACAATCTCTTCGGAAAAAGGTAATAAATCTTCCAGCGATCCACCGCCGCGGGCAACAATTATTACATCTACATTTTTTTTATCGTTAAAGTATTTAACCCCAGCTGCAACCTCGGCCGCGGCGGTCACACCCTGAACCATTGCAGGATACAATAAAACCTGAACCGGGAAACGCTCGCGCAGGCGATTACAAATGTCTTGGAACGCGGCCCCAGTTGGACTGGTAACAATTCCGATTACAGATGGGAATCTGGGCAAGGGGCGCTTGCGGGCAGCATCAAATAACCCCTCGGCTGCCAACTTTTGCTTGCGCTGTTCCAACATCTTAAGGATTGCCCCAACGCCAGCCATTTCTATTTCAGATACTATAATTTGATAATTACTGCGCGCGGGATAGGTCGTAAATTTACCAGAAACAATTACTTCCAATCCATCCGCCAACTGAAAAGGCAATGGTGTTCCACGCCAAATAATCGCATTGATTGCAGCCCCTGAATCCTTGATAGTCATATAAACATGCCCGCTAGAGGCCCGAGTTATCTGGGACAATTCTCCCCGAATACGAATCTGGGAAAACGCTGTTTCCACAACGCCCTTCAGCAACGCGGATGCGTCCGATACGCTGAAAATCATATCTGATTGGACAAGAGGTTCTGGCTTTTGCATGTTGTAAATTATAAGAATTTTATGATATAATGCAACAAATGAATAAAAAAAATTCAGATTTAAAGCCTGTTGACACGAATTCTATCCGTGAAGCTGATACTTCCGATAAATTTTCACATTTAGAGCTTGCAAACACGAACAAGCTTCGTGAAACTTATGCTTATCATGGCGATAATATAGTTATAAAAACCTCGACTGGTCTATTATCAAAGGAAATATGGCTAGAAAAGCAAATCTATGCACAAGAAGTATCTAATCAACTACTTCGATCAAAAAGCCCTAACTATTTTATTCCGCAAACGCTTTTTATATTAAAAGATGAAGGTTTTTCTATCGAAAATAAAGTTCGTGGAAAGCCCATGCACTTGAATTATTTTAACGAGCTATCCGAAGATGATAAAAACATCATATATGATGCTATTGCACATTTTTGTAATGATATAAATCAAATGAAACCTGTGCTTACATATAATGATTTAACGGATAATTGGGGTAATTTAGACAAAGCGCGTCATCTTTTGTCTTCAAAAGAATTTAATACTATAAAGCAGGCACAGACTTGGCTGAAAAACAACGCTCATGCGGGACCAAGTATTGTTTTTTCTCATGGAGATATGAATCAAGATAATATATTTTATGACAAAAATAAAAAACTTGTTTCCTTTATAGATTTTGCAGATGCTAAATATCAATCAGTATCGGAAATGTTTAATAACGATTTCGCCAAATTGGAATGGATTGATATAAATCGTTTAATAAAGTCATATGAAAATTTGCAAAAAAAAGAACCTGTCTCTGTAAATGGTGATGAGTATGTTGTTAAAATATATTCTTGTTTAAAATCAATTTTTGGCGATATTAATACTATCGTATCCCAAAATATAAATTTTAAATCAGCACTTATAAAAACACTAAAAGACTTGGTGGAAGAGTTATCAAAATATTTAAAAAACGTAAAAATAAATTCATTAAAAAATTCAGAACATAACATTCAAAATAAATTAAAGCCGAATTTTAAACCAAACAATCAACATACATTATAGTTCGGTCAAATGGGTAGGGCGCATACGCATCAAACATTATTAAAAGTTCTCATTCTTGCTTTTATTTTGCATTACTATACCCTGAAAATCTATATTACAAACCTGTGCCAATCTGTTTGCCATGGCTATATTTCCGATTTGGTTAAGCGGTAGATTTGTGTAATCCTGACCCAAATCATATGGTATATTTATCTTTCTTACTGAATACTGGTCATAGGTAATGTCAAAAACCATCCCTGACTTTGTTTCCAAATACCAATGTGGCCCATTATCCCAGTCCTTGTTGCTGATATACTTTACACGCCAGAATTTATTCCCACCGGTCGCCTCGAAAATCAAAGCCAACGAGTCGCACATCAAAGACGAATAAGTATAAAATTTTCGTGGCGCATCAAAAACAAAATCCATGGCCCGTTTATTTGTAAAAATTGTGCGCAAATAATTTGTCAGATAACCCAAACTATAATGAACATTCAAATTCGTTTTAGATTGATTAATTTCTTTATCAATCTGGGCGGCCTTGGCCATCAATTCTGCCGTCGCTATTTTGTATAAAAAATCGCGTTTTTCCGCTCTCATTTCACAGCTCTGTCAAAGGCCAACGGGGGCGGGGGGCAACAGGCTCATGCACGACTCGTCCCAGCAAAAAGTTTTCAATTCCAGCCCACGCAATCATCGCGCCGTTATCTGTGCATAAATTTAATGCTGGCGCAGCAAAATCCATCCTTGCAGCTTTTGCCATTTTCTCTGTTGCTGCGCGTATAGCAGAATTCTTTGCAACGCCACCTGCAACAACTATTGTACGCGGGTCTGCATCAATCACTCGTGAATCTGATAATGCATTTTGCAAACGATTTATGATGCAATCAACCACAGCGGCTTGGAACGATGCCGCGCAATCGTTTATGAATTTCTGGCTTAAATTTCCGTCCATTTTTGCTATCTGAGTCCGCACCGCGGTCTTTATTCCACTGAAAGAAAAATCACATCCCTGTTTATTACATAATGGTCGCGGAAAATTAAATGCTTTTTCATCACCCAAAGTTGAACACGAATCAATGGCAGGGCCGCCGGGATAACCCAAACCCAACATCTTGGCAACTTTATCAAAAGCCTCGCCCGCGCTGTCGTCCAATGTTTGACCAATTATTTCATAATCTCCGACCCCACGTGCCAATAAAATCTGGGAATGACCACCAGATGCCAACATCAATAAATAAGGAAATGTAACATTATTTGTTAACCGGGGAACCAGAGCGTGCCCCTCTAAATGATTCACTGCAACCAATGGTTTATCGGTTGCCTGCGCCAGTCCAGTTGCGAATTCCCAACCAACCAACACACCGCCAATCAAGCCCGGGCCGGCTGTTGCTGCAATAACATCAATGTCCGCGATGGTCTTTCCGGCGGCCACCAAGGCTTTTTCCACAACTTCATCTATCGCCAAAATATGCGCGCGCGCGGCCAATTCTGGTACTACGCCGCCATATTTTTGATGTTCGGGAATTTGAGAATAAATGATGTGCGACAAAATTTCGCGACTGCGACCGACAATCGCCGCGCTGGTTTCATCGCATGAAGATTCAATACCCAGACAAAGGAGATTTTTAGTTGTCATCACGAAGCGCAATCCCAATAGAGCACAAGGATACCGCATCACGGACTTTTACTTGTCCTGAATCTGGCATCGATGCCATTTTAGAAACGCAACTAATCATCAGATCAGAATTTTCTGAAGTTCCGGAAAGAATTTCAACTGCAGCAGCACGTCTGGTATCAGATGCAGAAAGCCATGCGCGCAGATTTCCTTCTTCTAAATTACTTTGTGCTTTCATAGCAATAAAAAACACCGACACGGCCAAAGCCAGTGCCAAAATCCCAACAACCAATTTCAGATTTGATTTTACAAATTTCATCGTTTTCTCCTTATTCGCACTTTATCAGCCACAAATCATAGTCAGCATCTTGTAGTGGATTGTCACCAGGCTCATTCCTGTCCATCCATCCGCTGAAAATCTTTTTGCCGTTTTTTTCAATTTCCACAAACATATAAAAATTTTCCGCCGTGTACGGGCCGGTTTGCTTGCACGCGCGAACGACCACTGATAGTTTTTCAACTTGTGCTTTTCTGGCGACAGGTAATGATGCAGTGTGCGTTTTTCCCGCAGCTTTGTTCATAAATCGGATGACAGCAGTGTTTTTTTCAATAAATCCATTTTCCGCAGCAAATACATTTAACGAGCCAAAAACAACGAACAAAGAAAAGCCAACGCAAATAACGCGTTTTGCAAAGATTGTGCAAAAATTATTTGTGACACTTTTCATTGTTCATTATTTATTAAATAATTTCTGTGCAAACAGCACGAAATTATTTTGCATTTTTTTCCGCCGCGGTTGCTGCCAAATCTTCCACAATACGGGCCTTTTTGCCAGACAAGCCACGCAAAAAGAATAACTTTGCACGACGCACTTTTCCGATACGAACTTTCTCTATTTTTTCAATCGCAGGAGAATACAATGGGAACTTGCGTTCGACACCTATGCCATAGGATTCCTTACGAATTGTGAATGATGCATTGCCATCACGAGCAATAATAACGCCCTCGAATACCTGAGTACGGAATTTTTCCCCGTCTTTGATTTTGACATAGACTTTCAAAGTATCGCCAGCCTTGAAGTTGGGGGTTTTCTTGTCCGCAGTCAATTTTTCAATTTGTTTTTTTTCAATTTTTTTAATTAAGTTCATCTTGTTTTTCCTTTAATAAATCCGGACGTCTTTCTTTTGTTGTTTCGTCCGACATAGTTTTCTGCCATCTTTCTATATTGCCGTGATGACCAGACAACAGGACTTCTGGGACATTGCGTCCACGCCATGCTGACGGGCGGGTGTATAACGGCCATTCTAACCCCCCGATTTCAAAACTTTCGTTTTCGGTGGACTCATGGCCACCGTGCAACACATTATCCATCAGACGAACCACGCTGTCAATAAAAACCTGTGCCGCTATTTCCCCACCTGACAGAATATAATCACCAATGCTTATTTCATCGATTTCATACTCGTCAATAACGCGTTGGTCTATGCCTTCGTATCTACCACATAAAAGGATGAAGGTTGAAGGTTGATGGTTGAATTCTGAAACAAGTTTTCTTGCCATCTTTTGATTCCAAACCCGTCCGCGCGGTGAAAAATAAATAATTTTTATTTGCTCTTTGCTCTTTGCTTTTTGCTTTTTTATGGCAGATTCAATAGCAAAATCTATAGATTGGGCGATTGGCTCTGGCATCATGACCTGACCGGCGCCACCACCAAATTGTTCATCGTCAACGGCCTTGTAGTTGCCAACACCAAAATCGCGCAGATTTATTGAATCATACGACCAAACATCGTTTTTCAATGCACGCCCAACAACTCCACCGCCAAGGGTCCCTGGAAACATCTCTGGAAAAATGGTCAGAATGTTAAAGTGCATTTTTAATCTTATCTTTTAAGGGATTGTTCTTGTTTAATTTTATTGAACAATGCTGCTGGAATGATGGTTATAGAAGTAATTTTAAATTTATCATCTTTATCAACCGATATGTACGAACCAATTTTCATATCACCACGTATTTCTACATCACCTTCTTTAATACCAATATGAAATTTATTATTTCCGTACCGAACATTAGTTGTGTTTGTATAATTATCTTTACTCCACAAATCTATTTTATTGAAACGATTTACATCAAAATTTTTATCCGATTCCATACCAACATACCTTTTTTATAGCGTAATTTTTTTATTTTTCAAATCGACTTTGGCGCCCGCAAAGGGAATCATTTCTCCGCTATCCAGCTCTAAAATATCCCCAGCACCAAAATTATGAACAGCAACGACAACATTATCATTTACAGACATTCCGATTAAATCCGCATGGTAAAATTCACCAGATGAAAGTTCGGGCAGGGCGGACCTGTCTATGAAAAGTTCCGTTCCGCGCAAAGCCTCGGCCGCATTGCGATCATCAGCATTTTCAGCTTTCATAATCACAACCGATGAACTGGGTAATGCGCGAACGAATTTTAAATTCATACCTGCAAACTTAAGCACTCTGAAATCATCTGCATTTTCAGTATAAGTCTGCACACGAATCTCGCCGCGCAAACCCTGCGCGCCAACAATTTTTCCAACAAGAATTTTGTCAGTGCTGTTCATTAAATTTTATTCAGCTGCTGCTTCAGTTGGGGCTTCTTCTGCAACAACTTCTGCTGCTGGAGCTTCTTCCACTACAGGGGCTTCGACTGGCTTTTCAGATTCCGCCTTGGCTGCAGCTTCTGCTGCTGCTTTGGCTTCGGCTATTTTCGCCAATTTTGCTTCTTTGTCTTTCAGTTTCATCTGTGTTTTTTCAGATGGCTGATTTTTCTTTGTCTGCACTGGATATGGTTTTGCAGAAACAACGCCTGCGTTAGCCAAAAACTTATAAACTCTGTCCGACGGACGCGCACCCTTGGACATCCAAGATTTTGCCTTGTCTGCGTCCAATGTTATGCGATCCGCTGAATCTTTTGCTGCCATAGGATTATATTTTCCGATAACTTCCAATATATTTCCGGAATTACGTGCTTCGCGGCTGTCTGTTACAACAATGTGATAATAAGGGCGTTTTTTTGCGCCGTACCGAGCAAGTCTGATTACAACTGCCATATTTTTTCCTTTTGGTTTTTTCAATAAAAATCCACCGAAAGCAAAACTTGCCGTTCGGTGTCCCGCGCCCACAGGCGAAGGAGTTTTTATTTGGTTGCCGTAATTATTGCGCAGAAAAATCCAAAAGTCAAGCAATTCCAGCTTTCAGCAAATCATGAAAGTTTATGATTCCAATCGGACGACCCGCATCATCAAGTATAAACAGGGTCTGAATCTGTTTTTCATTCAGAATGCGCAAAGCCTCGGTCGCAACCGTGTCCGAACCGATGGTAAACGGGCTTGCCTTCATTATTTCATGCATTTTTTTGCCCGTCAGACCATCTGAAACATGACGGCGGATGTCGCCATCTGTCAAAATTCCAACCATTTTACCCGCTGAGTTAACCACCCCGACGCAACCAAAGCGCACGGGTTGACCCATTACCGCAACCGCCGTTTCAAATGAATCACTTTCATTCACTATCGGCAGCTCCTCACCCTTGTGCATTAAATCCGAAACACGGATAAGGGATGCGCCCAATTTTCCACCCGGGTGCCAATTTTTATACATATCTGGGGTCAAATGATTTGCATGCTCTAGAACAATGGTCAAGACATCGCCCAAGGCCAATGTCTGAACCATGCTGGTTGTCGGTGCTTTACCAATAATGCAACATTCCGGAACCGCGGGCATAACCAATGAAACATCTGCAGCGCGCGCCAGGGTAGAATCCGCCGCACGAGTAATTGAAATCAGTGGAACACTGAACCGCTTGGCATAACCTACGATGTCTGAAAGCTCTTTTGACTCACCAGAGTTAGAAATAGCGATAATTACATCTTGGGGGGAAATGATTGACATGTCGCCATGTGATGCTTCGCCCGGGTGCAGAAAAAATGCGCGACTGCCGGTGCTGGACATTGTTGTAGCAATTTTCTTTGCAATGTGTCCGGATTTTCCCATACCAGTTACAACTATTGCGCCAGTGCGGCGAAGCAATAAATCAACTGCTCGGCCAAATGCAGAATCCGCTACAAGTGCATTTTTCAGCTCTGCCAAACCTTTTATTTCAGTATCTAAAACTTCTGCTGCAATTTTGTTATAGTCTATCATTTTATAAGCCTTTTTATAAATGGTGCGGGCGAAGGGAATCGAACCCTCGTCTCAAGCTTGGGAAGCTTACATTCTACCATTGGACTACGCCCGCGGAACTAGCGTGATTTTAGTAAAATAAATTCTGAAAGCAAATTTTTATTCAATACAGCAATTTACGGCGTTTTTTACCCATTCGCCCAAACGTTTAACCGTGGATTTTTTATCTGCTGATTTTTTTGCAACTTTTAGTTTTGTGCTATCGCATGCTGCGCCCGGAGTATAAGGCAAAATTTCGCCTTCTATTTTTTTTACCCCATCCAGGTCTATCAAATCCATATTTATTCCCCAGAACAGGGAATACAAATCGTATGCTTTGGCGTACAAATCTTGGGCATCTTTCTTTTTACCCTGGGCATTTGCTTTATCCCCAACTTCTTTCAGTCGCATGGATGCCGCCAGCAAATGTTTAGAAATGCACCATACTTCGCCATCTTGTGCATTATTAGATTTTACAATACGCAGCATCAATTCTTTGCGCATTTCGCGAACTGTATTTATCAAATCATAAAATCCGACTTTGCCTGTTTTTGCGCCGCTGAAAAAGAAGTGTTCTTCCAATGAAACCAAATTCATCAAAGCAATAGTTAAATCTTGATCCGAAGACAAGTCCAACGGATTTGCTTTTTTTGCATTGTCCGCTTTTTTTATCAACTCTTCCAGTGTCAGTTTTTTATCAGATTTTTTCATTTAATAATCCCTTGGTTTACAAATAAATTATTGCTGCGAATACTGCGGTGGCGACCAACAAAAAGGAAAGGGGAACAATAACCTTTTGGAATGCGAATTTCGCATGCCCGCCGTTGTTCTGCTTTATTTTCGCATACCAGCGCGCGCCCAGATAAAACGCGAATGTTCCAACAATCACGCCCAGCAAAAATTTATCAATACCAAACATTCTTTGTTCGCCAAAGTTTATGCCCGGCATTAAATATACACCAGCCATCAACACATAATATGAAATAAAGGGCACTATTATCTGCCATAAAATGCTTTTTATATTGTGCTTTTTCAACCAGCCTGCAGTCCAAAAGAATACAGAAAGCGTCAATCCGCCTGCCCATATTCCAGTAATTACATCATCAACACCCAGCAAACGTGCGCTTTCCAGTCCCGCGCCAACCGCAACCGTGCATACTGGGCAAACAGCAGATGCCGCGCCCACCGCGCCAACAGCCAATAAAATTCCAAATAAAAACTTTTTCACTTTTTCTTCCTTTTTGTGAAACCAGATTACAAAATTACGCGCAGTGCGTCAATCACATATTTTTTTAACCGCCCGCAAATGCGCGGAACGGGCCCGTGGATTTAATTCCAACTCAGGTTCCGATGGACGATAAGTTTTTAATGCTGAAAATGGGGCTGGTGCGGCCGGAAATCGTGGATCGCCTATGGGGGTTGTCCATTCGCGGAATTTTGATTTAACAATTCTGTCTTCCAGTGAGTGGAAAGTAACACACGCGCAAATTCCATCAGAATTCAATAAATTAGGCACTGAATCTAATGCGGCAGAAATTTGACCCAGTTCATCATTTACAGCAATGCGCAAGGCCTGGAACACTGGGGCAACATCTTTTGGATTATGAATTAAATCACGCAAACCAAATGTAGTCTGGGGCAGGGCCGCCTTTATCGCTCGCGCGATTGGCCCCGCTTTTTTAACATCCCCATAATCATTCAGAATTTTTGCAATTTCGGATACAGATAAATTTTCTATCAATTCTGCAGCCGTAATTTCATTGCACTTTGCACTTTGAACATTGCACATTCTCATATCCAGGGCGGCATCAAATCGCCAAGAAAATCCACGTTCTGGGGTATCAATCTGCATGGATGAAACACCAAAATCAAATACGATTGCGTCTGCTTTATTTTGGATTTTACCTAAATCAGAAAAAGGGGAATTTATAAATTGAAATCTATCGCCTAATTCGTCTGCAAATGTTTCTGCGATTGAAATTACGGATGAATCGCGGTCAAAGGCGATAACCCCGGCGCCACGCTCCAAGAAAGCCCGAGTATAACCGCCGGCCCCAAAAGTCCCATCAACAATAGTTTTACCATTGATGTCGCCCAGTGTTTTCAACACACTTTCCAAAAGAACAGGTATATGTTTCACAAGATTATTATAGAGTAAAAATGAAAAAGGGCAATGTTTTTTACATTGCCCATAAACTTTTAAAGTTTTTATTTTTCCGTAGCTTCGGCGTCCTTTACACCATCGTCAGGTTTTTCTTCTGACTTGGCTTCGGCTTGCTGCGCCTTGTAAATTGCTTCACCCAGCTTCATTGCGGACTCGGTCAATTTTTCAGTTGCCGTCTTCAGGCTTTCCGCAGTTGCATCAGATTTTGCCAGTTCTTCGCTTAACGCTTTCTTATCAGCTTCAATCGCATCTCGGGTTGCTGCGTCAACTTTATCCCCGTGTTCCTTCAATGATTTTTCAGTCGCAAAGACCGCGGTTTCAGCCTGATTTTTTGCTTCGGCCAATTCACGTTTTTTACGATCGGCTTCGGCGTTCACTTCGGCCTCGGCCATCATTTTCTTGATTTCTTCTTCGGACAGACCGCCATCAGATTTAATTGAAATCATTTGTTCTTTGCCCGTGCCTTTATCCTTGGCCGACACATGAACAATTCCGTTCGCGTCTATGTCAAACGACACCTCTATCTGGGGCATACCACGTGGGGCAGGTGCAATACCTTCCAAGTTAAATTGACCCAGCATTTTGTTGTCCGCCGCCATTTCGCGTTCGCCCTGGAATACGCGAATCGTAACCGCATTCTGATTATCTTCGGCGGTTGAAAAGACTTGGGATTTTTTGGTCGGGATTGTAGTGTTTCTGTCTATCAAGCGTGTAAAAACTCCGCCCAAGGTTTCAATTCCCAATGACAATGGGGTAACATCCAAAAGCAAAACATCTTTTACGTCGCCTTTCAGAACTCCGCCCTGAATTGCCGCGCCAAGTGCAACGACTTCGTCGGGGTTGACACCTTTGTGTGGTTCGCGTCCAAAGAATTCTTTGACGACTTCCATAACCTTTGGCATACGGGTTTGACCACCGACCAAGATGACCTCATTAATTTGGGATTTTTCAACGCCTGCGTCTTTCAATGCTTTTTTGCATGGTTCAATGGTGCGCTCAATTAAATCCGCAACCAAAGATTCCAATTTAGCGCGCGAAAGTGTTGTATTAAAATGCACCGGTCCAGATGCATTCGCGGTTAAAAAGGGCAGGTTGATGTCGGTTGATGTTTTGCTGGACAATTCAATCTTTGCCTTTTCAGCTGCTTCTTTCAAGCGTTGTAATGCCAGTTTATCAGAACTGATGTCAATTCCGCTTTGCGCTTTGAATTCTGCAATCAAGTGTTGCAAGATACGCGCGTCAAAGTCCGCACCACCCAGCATTGTATCGCCGTTTGTAGATTTAACCTCGAACACGCCATCAATAATTTCCAAAATGGATATATCAAATGTTCCACCACCCAAATCATAAACTGCAACGATTCCATTCTTGTTTTTATCCATACCATACGCCAGTGCGGCGGCTGTTGGTTCGTTAACAATACGCAAAACATTCAAGCCTGCAATACGACCAGCGTCTTTTGTTGCCTGGCGTTGCGCGTCATTAAAATATGCAGGGACGGTTATAACAGCATCAGTGATTTTTTCACCCAAATAGCTTTCTGCATCTTTTTTCAATTTGCCCAAAATAATTGCGCTGATTTGCGACGGGGCGTATTTTTTACCATCAATTTCAACCCAAGCGTCCCCAGTATTGTCGCCAGCGACAATTTTATATGGAATATGCTTTTGGATTTCTTTTACCTCGGGTGAGTCAAAACGCAGACCCATCAGACGCTTGATTTCATAAACTGTATTTGTTGGATTGGTAACCGCTTGATTTTTTGCGGTAATTCCGACCAGTTGTTCACCATTTGATGCAAACGCGACAACAGACGGCGTAGTGCGCTGGCCCTCGGCATTTTCAATAATCTTTGGGTCTGCGCCCTCCATAAAGGCCATAGCGCTGTTGGTTGTCCCCAAATCAATTCCCAATACTTTTGACATTGTTTTTTACTCCTTAATTTGCATCTGCGAATATAGTTAAAAAAATTCCCCAGTCAAGGGGTGACTTTCATTTTATCTCTCCAACATACACGCCCATTGAAACCGCCGTGGCAAGCAAAGGGCTGTCCAACGGAACAAACGCGTTAGCTACACTCATATCCGGTATGTTCGGATCCGGCAAAATTTCCCCGGATGTAACCATTTCGGACAAAGGAACACTTTTCACCATTCCATCAACCAATGCAGTCATAACATAGGTTTCGTTGTTGTCTATCGCATCCAGCGCGGCCGTTGCAAAACGCGCCGCAAGAATTCTGTCAGTCGCAGTCGTTATACCGACACGTTGGGTATGTTCTGGCATCGCGATGCGAACTGCAAATCCATGCTTTTTTAATTCCCTTGCAACCATTTCTGCCGCTTCCCCTGAATGTCCGCGCATACGAACACCCTCGGCCACAATGACAATTCCATAATCACGCGCGGAATTTTGCAAATGTTTTGCCAATACTTCTGGTGAAAATTTTATTTCAGGAATTAAAACAGCCTCGGCCCCCGCTGCCAACCCTGCATGCAACGCCAGATGCCCAGTATTGCGACCCATCGCCTGGACAACAAACCAACGATGATGCGAACGCGCAGTCAGCATCAGCTGGTCACAGAACTGGGTCAGCTGCTGCACGGCAGTTTCGAATCCCAATGTTCTTTCCGTCAGCGGGATGTCCATGTCTATTGTCTTGGGAATACAAACCAGCTGCAAGCCCGAATAAATCGCGCGATGTTGATAGGCCAAGCTTAAACTGCCATTTCCACCAACCACAACCAATGCGTCCAAGTCTGTTTTCTCGATCGCTTTTTTGATTTTATTTTGGAATTCCTTCATTTTTCCGGTGCGTGCGGCAGAGTTAAAATTTTCAACCGCGGCATTGCCGTTTCGCAAAAAACTGCCAGCCAGACTTAAATACTCTATAGGTGGGCGATCGCAATCCAATGGTATCATGGACTGGGGATTTTGTATCAGCCCATCAGTGCCATCAATTATCCCAAACATTTGATGCCCACGTGCAATGCCACCAGCAACCAAGCGCATGATAACTGCGTTTAATCCGCTGCAATCGCCACCAGTTGTCATAATTCCTATTTTTTTCATGCCAGTTCCTTTATCATCTTGCATTCTACCACAATTTGGATTGACAATAAAATTTATTTTGGCTAGTATTACGGGCGAGGGCGAGAGAATACAAAGGAATTATAACCTTAGAAAGGGCTCGCCTATGTGGTTTAATAAGAAAAAACAAACCCCCGAACTTAGCAAGACAAAAAAATCCACCAATAAGATGATTGATGCCGCTGTCAGCCGCCAAAGCAGCTGGATGGCCAGACGCAGTGTTATTGCATCCAGCATTCTGCATACTCTGAACATTTTTGCAAAAACAAAAACTGGCGCACCTGCAAAACCAAAGAAAAAAATTGGACGCAAAGTGCAATCAAAAACGCGTCATTGGCTGTTGGCTTATTGGTTTCCAATTCTGTGCGTTGCGGCTGTTATTTTAATGACGATTTATGTAATTGTTGTTCCACGATGCTTTGTCGCGCCAACGGCTGTCCCAGAACCAACTATTCAACCTGTTCAAACAACTGAAACCCAAGCTGTGTTACAAGCCCCGACATTCGACATGGTAAGAATTGATAAAAGTGGAAAAATCATAGTCGCTGGACGCTGGTTGCCCAGCAATGCCGTATCTATAAAAATCAATGGTAAAATGGTCGCGACCGAACAAACAAATGAGCACGGCGAATTTGTATATTCCCCCAACAAGGCATTCCCAGCTGGCAACTATGCAATCCGCCTTTCTGGTGTGAATCAAGCGTTAGATTCGGCCGAAGATGTATTCGTTTATGTTTCCCAGCGCGGAACTGATTCCATGTCATTACTGATGGCCAAGGATGGATCTAGATTCCTGCAAAAACCAAGACTGCAAAGCGGCGATCTGAACGTCAGTAAAATTGATTACTTGGAAAATGGACGGATAGTAGTGCAGGGCAGCGCAATTCCGCGTACCCGCGTTACAATGACCTTGGATGGACAGCCTATTGGAATGGCGCACGTGTCCGACCACAAAAATTTTGGCATCGGCGCAAATGTGGGAACATTAGAGCCTGGGCGCGAATATGTTCTGCGGGTACGTATGCATGATGGCAGTGGGCGCACAGCCGCAGCAATCCGTCATAATTTTACAATGCCGCAAATGCAGCCTGGGGATGACACTTGGTATATGGTGCGCCGCGATGACAGCCTGTGGATTATCGCACGGAATTTTCTGGGGCGCGGAATTCGATATACAATGATTGCGGAAAAAAACAATATAGAAAATCCTAATTTAATATACCCAAAACAAAAACTGCAAATTCCGGTGAACAATGGCAAATGACATTCGAAAAAATTATTTAAATCAACACTATGGCACAAAAGTATCCGAAGAAGAAATTTTGGCCGATGAATTGATTGCACAAATTTTGGTATTAAAGGCAATGGCCAACAATGCCGGCAAACGAGGAATTGGAACTATAACTTTATTAAACAAACTGGAAAGACAACTAAAAACAAACAACCCAACCAAACAGGTCTTAAAATCTGTTCAGAACAAACTAACCAAATACAAACAAAAATTGGAAAAAACAAGATGAGCATCCCTTATTCAGCTGTATGTAAAATAAAAGGCCCTTGCACCAACAAAGCTGGGCGTTATTATGTTCAATGGTTTTACACTCAACGTAACTGCATAGAAAAAACTATCATATTTTATAAAAGTTATCTAGAGGCTGCAAATGCAATAGATCTTTGCAAAGAGGTGATCCACGCCTCTAAACCTTCTTCTCTAATAAAAAAAGATGCTAAACCAAAATATGTTAAGCTGTATAACCTTCAATCAGAATCCAATCAACAAAAATACATTGAACCGGAAAATGATGTTCAACCAGAGGAAATTCCTCTACCAATACCATCAAGCCGCAAATCTAAGAAATATTCTAAAAACAAAAACAAACAACCAATAGATTTTTTAGAAAATACATTCTTGATGGCTTTGAAAGACAAAGCTATTATTGGAGTATGTGCATTGTGCGGTGAACTTTTATCTAATGAAGAAACATCGGAAGAATGTTCATTGGTACATGAAAAATGCTATAAACAACTGGGTGACAGAAAGCCAATTATCCGAGTATTTGACCTGTCTCATAAAAGAAAACAAAAAGACTTTCCGATAAAACTTGTCTGTGATTGGACCGATAATTACAAAACCAGACACAAAACTGCAATTTCTTATAATTCTAAAAACAAGTTGATAAAAGTAGTTTCTTTGATGATTGAAAATAACATCAAATATGAAGAAACTAATATCTACAGCCTGGAATGGAAAAGGGTTAATCTAAAACATTGTCGTGATGGATACATAAATTACGTTGGTCGTAATTATGCCAGTCGCAATAGATATTAAATTTCAGGACTTGATAATCAGTTTTACCCATTTGAAAAAACTGCGGCGAAATCCCAAAAAGAAATGATTTTGCACCGCAAATTGAACCGCGCGATCCCAGACTATTTTTTTATTCTGGGTCCGTGCGTTTGCGCGGGCAGGGTCACGCATCGCGCCCTGTGGCGCACGTCTGTACCAATAAAAAGCCCCCGGTATTGTTGAAATCGCCCGTGCATAAAAAACAGCTGGGATGGTAAACATAACATCCTGACTGGTTACGCGGCCGAGTTCGAACCTTAAATTATTCTTTAATAAAAAATCGCGACGGAAAACAAAGCGCCAGACAGCCGGACGCCGCGCAACTTTACTGATACTTATTTTTGATTGCTTTGTGCGATAAATCCGCGTGCGATTAAATTTTTCAACCGGCGCGTCGCCATACTTTTCATCAATGACACCAACAACAGCAATGTCTGAATCTGAAATGCCCGCCATAACTTTTTCATAAAAATCCGAATTTGCAAGCTTGTCGTCTGCATCAATAAAGTGCAAAAACTGACCCGTTGCCGCATCTAAACCGGTATTCCGTGCGACCGAAACGCCCATGTTTTTTTGCTTGATAATTTTTGCGCCACGCGCCTTTGCAATGCTGGCGCTTTTATCTGTGCTGCCGTCATCAACGACTATGACTTCCAAATTTTGATAAGTCTGCGAAAACACAGAATCCAGACACTGGCCGATATATTGTTCGGAATTGTGCATCGGAATTACAACAGAAATTTTGGCGATTTTTTTCATTTCTAAATCGGCAAGATTATACGAACCCGCAGACCACCCAGGGGGGAATCCTCTAGACTCAGCTGTCCGCCGTGGTTTTCAATCGCCGTTTGTGCGATGGACAATCCCAAACCTGTTCCACCGGTATCTTTGCCTCGCGCTGCATCAAGCCTTATAAAAGGACGCAATGCATCAGCGCGCTTGTCCACAGGTATTCCAGCACCATCGTCATCTATGGTTATTTCTACCGAGTCCAAATCATCATGCTCAGCGATAGCGATTTTTTTGTTAGCATGTCGTGCAGCATTTTCAATAACATTTTGGAACGCACTGGCCAGTGCAGTTGGGCGCGCATAGAATTGCGCAGCAGCGGCAGGAAAATCTGTTTCTAACTTCTTTTTACCAACCGCATCGCGAGCGATGCGCGTCAGCATTGGGGGCAGAGAGATTTCTTGTTCTATTTCAGGAATTTCCCCACGAGCAAAAGCCAGATAACCATTTACCATTTCAGCCATCCGGTCAATGTCGCGCAAAAGCCCGTCTTTTTCAACGCTGTCAGTTTCAACCGCCAAACGCATACGCGCCAAAGGTGCTTTCAAATCATGACTGACCGCATTCAGCATATCTGTACGAGTTCTGTTATAGCGGTTCAAGCGCTCTTTCATCAAAATCAATGCGTGACTGGCTTCGCGAATTTCGCGACTTCCCATTGGTTTGAAATTTGGGTCATCCAGCCCGCGCCCAAACTTATTCGCAGCGCGCGCAATTCTATGAATAGAACGAGTGTGCAGGATGATAAAAGGCGCAACCAAAATTCCGACTATTACGACAGATCCTATCAACCATATTATAAACACCTCGGTACTGGTGGAATAAACACGACGCAAAGATGTTGCAAAAGTCATTATTTTACCATCACGCGGTACATCCACGTACAGCAAACGGTTGTCACGATCAATATAAATTTTTACCGGAGCTTGCAACTTTGATTTCAAGTCCTGGGCCAGTCGTCCAGCCTCGCGCGAGTCATTGTCATTTTTACGCGGGCGATTCAAGCGCTCATTTATAGAAACATTGATTCCGGTATCTCGCGCCATGGTTGCAACAGCATACTCATTCCCACTATCGGAAAGATTCAGCATTGTTGCAATTTCGCCGGATAAAGAGCGGGCCATTGACGCATGCACACGCTCCCAATGATTTCCAAAGAAAACATTCGCCATGATTATTTGCGCCACAATCAAGGGCAGCATTATAATTAAAACGGTCCGCCACAAAAAAGATCTTGGAAATAATTTCACTTTACCACCAGTTTATATCCTTTGCCACGTATTGTAGCCAATTCAGTGCTGGGCAATATGCGCCCCAGCTTTTCCCGCAGCCGCTTTGCGACCATTGGGGCCGCTGCATCGGTTGTTCCAACCGGATGTGTCAAGGTTTTCAACAATTCTTTTTCAGCCCCTGACAACCCCAGCAACTTTCCATTAATATAGAACTCATTATCCGAAAATGCAAGTCCATCGGGCAAATTCGTCGCCACACCGCCTGTGGCATCCCGCATTATTTTTTTAAGGCGCAAAATCAACTCTTTCAACTGGAACGGCTTTGACAAGTAATCATCCGCCCCGCCAGAAAGTCCCGCAATCGCATTTTCAGGCCCTGACATGGCCGTCAGCATAATAACCGGTGTCCGATCGCCACTGGCACGAATGTCCTGCAGGAAAGTCAGTCCATCTCGCCCGCCCATCATCCTGTCCAGAACGATAGCGTCTGCGGATACCCTGTCCAGTATTTGCGATCCGGACTCGGCCGACTCGGCCGTTATCACGGCAAAACCTTCGGTCCGCAAACCCTTGGCCAGGCTGCTGCGCAACACATCATCATCATCAATAATAAGAATGGTTTTGTTCATATTTATTCCCCTCTGGCAGAGGGGGCGGTGGTTAATGTTATTATTTCTGCACCGGCTCTACCGCATATTCTCCGGGCTGAATAGTCAGATAATCCTGGGGATCATCTATACCGCTTGCCTTCATCTTCATACCCTTGTTAGCAAACTCTACCTTGAACAATGCGTATCCAGTGCCGCCGCCAATCGCCGGTCCTTGTAATCCCAATGAATAGTAACCGCCAATCAGACCAAAATCCAAGTCTATGTAATCGACATTTATCAGCAATGAAACATTGGTCAGTCCATCGGTGGTCATATTGCATGAAAATTCACGAGTGGCCAGGGTAGCCTGGGAATTTGCAGGAATTATTACATCAACTAACGCTGGCGCACATTGGACATTGATTCCGTTCACAAGGAACTCATAGCTCATCCCGATGGTCGCTTTGGACAGCCCAGTTGATATATTAACTTGGGTAATTGTAGCTTTCGGAATTTTTACTAATGCGTTTGCAATACCAACTCGCACAGGAAAGCTGATTCCTGATTGCAGACACACACGGGAAAACGGATCCGCCTCACATACCGAAACACGCGAATTTGTATTAGTCATAAATATCCCGGCAAGACTATTAAACAAGAAAGTCCGGGTAATCCTATCGTTCAGGCGAGTGCATCCAAAATCACGACATACGACCGCCGGTCTGTCTGTAAAGCGTACGCCTGGCATGGCTGTAGCTTGTTCGCTTTGAGCTGCAATTATATTTTCATCATAATTCAGTGAATCTGTGCGCTGCATGAACTCAACTTCTGGTACAAAGTTAGGATCGTCTGGGCGCGCAGAATAAGAAGCCGCTGGAACTTCGGTATAAATAGTTTGAACCTCACCAGCCGCGTCAGTTGCGAACGGAAACACTGCGGCCAGAAATACGGCAGCGCATTTAAAAAACCCGAAAGTTTTCGCCTTTTTTGGCGTATAAATCAGTCTTGGCATAACATTCGCTCTTGTTCTTTGCAAATCATGTTAGAACATTTCAACATGTCCTGTCAAAACAAAAAAAATGGGAAGATTTATTAGCGCCGGGAAAAATAACCTTGAACTTTTGGATAACAATGGTGTATAACTGATCCGTAAACTAATAGTGTCTGCGAAGCGACTGAAAGGAGCAAAGCGAATGGTTGATGTAATAATTTCCGGCGATACTGGAAAAATTCATGCGGTCTATCATAAGGCAACTGCCGAGGTTGCGCCTTTGGCAGTAATTCTTCCGGGAAATCCCCATATCGGATTTCATATGAACGACCGAGTGACCTACGCGATGTTTCGGGCCTATATGGACATTGGATTTTCTGTCGTTCGTTTCAACTATCGCGGCGTTGGCGATTCCGAGGGAACACTGGGAACAACCGCGGACAATATGATCGACATTGCGGCCGTAATCGATTGGATTCAGAATCAAAATGAAGAAAGCGATCGCCTGTGGCTGGCCGGTAATCATCTGGGGGCGTGGTACGCTATCCAGGCCATGATGCGTCGGCCCGAGGTCAGCGGCTTTACTTTGGTATCGCCAGATTCTTCGGTCAGTGATTTTACATTTCTTTCGCCACGCCCAAACCGCGGTTTAATGCTGCAGGGCGCCAAGGAAAGCGAAGATGCGCATGCGTTCGGGGTTCATCTGACTCAAATACTGAAAAAGCAGGCGCAAATAAGTCTGGAAACAATAAAAATTAAAGACGCAACAGAAAAATTTGCAACCCCAGCGGAATTGAAACAACTTTACAACGACATCAAGGCGTATGTAGGCCGCGAAAACGAAGATGACAAGTTATTATAATGAAAAATACACCGACAGAACGTTTTATTGATCCTGAAATTCCCGACGAAATGGCGGCGACAATTCGTCCAAAAAAGCTTTCGGACTTTGTTGGACAGGAATCGCTGAAACAGAACTTGGGTGTGTTCGTCGCCAGCGCGCGCGCGCGCGGCGAAGCGATGGATCATGTGCTTTTATACGGGCCCCCGGGACTGGGGAAAACAACACTGGCACATATTGTCGCGAACGAATTGGGAACGAATTTTCGTGCAACTGCTGCGCCTATGTTGACCAAACAGGGTGATCTTGCTGCGATTTTAACCGCGCTGGAACCGAATGATGTTTTGTTTATTGATGAAATTCACCGGTTGCCCACGGCGATAGAAGAAGTTCTTTATTCCGCGATGGAGGACTTTAAGCTGGACATTATGCTGGGCGAGGGGCCATCTGCGAAAAGCGTACGCATAGACTTACCTCAATTCACTTTGGTTGGTGCGACAACAAGAACAGGATTGTTATCCAATCCTTTGCGCGACCGATTCGGAATTGATTTGCGTCTTAATTTTTATCCACCAGAAGATCTGGGCAAAATCATCAGACGCACCGCGAATATACTGGGTATTACAATAGAGTCCGCTGGCGCGCTGAATCTTGCGCATTCTTCGCGTGGGACGCCACGTATTGCAAACAGATTGCTGAAACGCGCGCGGGATTTTGCAGCAGCAACGGGCAGGGCGGACATATCTGACGACACAATAAAAACGACTTTGTTTCAACTGCATATTGACGCGCGTGGGCTTGATGAGATTGACCGCGAATACATGAACGCGATAGTTCGGTATTACGGCGGCGGACCGGTTGGAATTGAAAATCTAAGTGCAATTTTATTTGAACCGACAGACACTATCGAAGACGTAATAGAACCTTACTTGATGCAGCAAGGATTTATTCAACGCACTCCTCGCGGACGAGTGGTAACAGAACAAGGATATGAACACCTGGGCTTACAGAAATAGGAACAGATGATGAGCAAAACATATCTTGTTTATCCAGGGTTGGGGAAAACCACACTGGCAAACAAAAATTTTCAATTTATTGACATCGGAATAAGATTTTTCCAAGATTTAAGTTTGGAGAAATATATGAATGCAAAAGCTTGCTGTCCAAATTATCGCGGGAGTCCGATTAAGACAATAAATCCCAAATACCCAAACAACATTAAGGAATATATCAAGGCACAAATAGCATGTGATAAAACCATTTTGATGGCTTTCAAAAAAGATTCTATAAATATAATAAATTCTTTGGGTATCACGGATTATAAAATTGTTTTGCCTGGTTACAACAGACTAAAACAATTAAGGCAAGATTATATAAAACGTGGTGATAACGCAAAATACATAGAAAACAATTTGACCGAACGTTATAATCATGCCTTAAATCTTGCAAAAAATTTAGGTAACGATATAATATTCTTAAAATCTGGTGAATACTTTGAAGATGTAATATGAAAAATACACACATTTTCCCTTTTTCAATAGCCTATGCCGATACTGATGCCGGAGGTATTGTTTATCATGCGCGTTATATCGAGATTGCCGAACGCGCCAGGATGAAATGGATGATGGATTCTGCGCCAACAAACGGCGATATAGGATTTGTAATCCGCGAATTAAATGTAAAATATAAAAAGCCATTGCGTTTAGGCGATAATTTTGTCGTTGAAACCAATGCAACCGATATTGGCGCGGCATCATTAAAAATAGAACAAAAGTTCGTGAAAGATGATGAAATTTATGCTATACTTCACGGCACTGCTGCATATATTGGGGCCGATATGAAACCAAAAAGAATCCCCGAAGAATATATAAAGAAAATAAAATAAAGGAAAAAAAACAATGCAAAACAACTTTTCATTTCTATCAATATTTTCACCAAGTGACCCAGTTGCTTTTTTAACATCAATAATGCTGGTCGTGGCAAGTATCATTTCTTGGACAATCATTATTGGGAAATTCCGTTTATGGAAAGAAACAAAAAATCGCCAGATAAAGATTTCGCGTGAAGATAATCTGGATACAATCCCAGATAAAATTATTGAACCTTATGATAAAAATTTATGGTTTTTATCAATGGCTTCAGCGGTTGCGCCTTTTGTGGGATTGTTTGGAACAATTTGGGGAATTATGCATTTGTTCAGCGCGATTGGCGCAAACAACTCGACCAGTCTGGCGGTTATTGCCCCCGGGTTGGCGGTTGCATTGGGCGAAACCGCATTGGGTTTGTTTGTCGCAATTCCTGCAGCGATTTCTTATCAATACTTCAGCAAAAAGTCTGATGAATTGTATAATAAAATAGAAAATCAAGCCAAAGAATTAAAGAGAAAATAAAATGGCGCGCAGAAGAAAATCCGTAGATTCCAATTCCTTGATAGTTATGACGCCAATGATTGATGTCATGACCGTGCTGCTGGCGGTGTTTGTCGTGACTGCACCAATGCTGACCAGCGGTATTGATTTGGACTTGCCCAAAGCAGGCCAAAGCGCAATGTCTGGTGATGATCACGCAATCCAAATCGGGGTGGATACCGGCGGACGTTATTTTGTCGGAAAAGAGCAGCGCACCCGCGCAGAAATAGTAGAGCGTTTGGTGGCAATGCGTGGTGAAAATCCAAAACTGACAATCATGATAAATGGCGACAAAAACGCGAACTATGGCGCAGTTATGTCTATGATGGGCGCGTTAAAAGACGCAGGTTTCCAAAAAGTCGGCCTGCGTACGAAACTTGAAAATTGAAAAAAAATTCTGCATTTTTATCGGAAAATTTTCTGGTATCCATTGCGGGGCATTTGGGTATTGTCGCCTTGCTGATTACATCGTTCGCTGTGCTGAATCCGATGGATCAAGTTGTCATGGCTGACCATGTTCAGATTTATGAAATAGACCTGACGCGCGTTGAAATCAAAGGCAATGAAACACTGGTATTCAATACAGAAACGCCTGAGGCAAAAACCGACGAGCCCGAACAAAAAAAAGAAAAGAAAACAAAAGAAATACCCGAACCTTTTGGTGATGATCCGGTTTTAGAAAAAATCGCTGCTTTGCCGGATGTAGTAAAAAAGACCACAACTCAACCAAATCCTGACGCACCCAAAGCGGCAACCATAGTCCGCGTAAATCGCGAAACTACCAGCCTGAACCGAACAATGACAATTTCAGTTGTGGATGCTCTGCGGGTTGCAATGACCAGATGTTGGGTGTTTGATCGAAACTATCCAGGCATCAATGACATTCGTGCGGTCGCACATCTTTCTATGAATCAGCGCGGGTTTGTACAAAGCGTTTGGTTCGAGCAAGAATCTGCCGCAACAGACAATCCATCACTTGCATATGTTTTTGATACAATACGAACAGCAGTAACTAATTGCCAACCATTCAGCATGCTGCCTGAAAACGAATATGAAAGCTGGAAAACAATACAGCTGACTTTCTATCCATCCAACGCCAGCGTGCAATAAAAAATCCGCCAAACTGGCGGATTTTTTTATCGTAAGCCTTTTGCCTGACAGCAAGATTCTGCGCCTTGGCGCCAGTCAGAAAATCCAGCGCCCGGACTGCGCAAATCCTGCCATGGCTGCCATCCGTTGCAATTCTTCTTACCCGCGGCATTCGTGGTGCATTTAACATATCTGCGCAACTGGCAGGTTTGATTTGACACTTTACCATCCGGGGTTGTGCATTGCGCAACTATGTTCTGGTTCCGAGCATCGTCTTTGCCCAGCTCTTTCTGAGAACGAAGGGTATAGGCATTTGCTGATGCACAAATGGTAATCAATAATCCAAAAATAAATATTTTTTTCATGGCGATACCTCTCTTTACCCAGATTATAGAAAATTCCGAAAGCAAAAACAATGGGAATTTATTGTCTGACTTTCCACGGCACATCGTTCATTATCAAGTAAAACAATTCTGGATTATCAGAATCTGGATTGCGAACTATCGGGCGCACCACAAATATATCTACATCGCACATGGTTCCGGCACTGCGTCCAGATTCAGATGCTTCATCTTGAACTTCCTGCATGTCCTGATTAAATTTGTTGGCAAAATCCATGGCCTGCAAAAACGCCGCGTCATCATCCACAGGCGACACCGAATCGCCGGCCCACATCAGCCACATTCCGTGATTAACAACATTTTCCTGACCGGTTAAATCATCAGCCGACAATAAACCCAAAGGGGTAAATTTTATATTGCTGGTGAATTCTCCGGTTGATGTTTCGGTCATGTCATACATGTCGCCGCCGAATTTCAATGCAGCATATAACAGGCCCTCTTGATTTTCCATCTTTGCCAAACGACCCACATTTTTCAAAGTGCTTTGGAACAACCAATCACGAATTTTTCCGGACTTCATGCCGGCGCGTCCGATTTTTGCACCACTGCTGATTGTCTTTTCACCCCTGTTCAGCGCGCGCAAAGCTTTGGCAGCACGCCACGTACGTGCAATAACATTCCCACGCTGGGGTATTTTCCAGGCCTTCATCCCGCGTCGCAAATCTTGCAGTTTTCCAAATTCCAAAACAGCCTTTTTATATTGTTTTACATCGTCCAATTTTTCCGCCTGGGCCATTTCTTTTTCCAAGCGCGCAATTTCATCCAGCTTCGCATCCTTGGTTTTCGAGATTGTTTCCAGTTCTGTTTTGAATAAATTTCTTTGTCGGTTTATTTCATATTGATACTTTACATCTTTTGTTCGCTCTAAATTTTGTTCGGCCACACGCATGTTTTTTTCAATCTGTCCCATTCTTTCCGTTGCGTTTGGGTTTTTCATAATCTTTGCAAGGTCATCTGCCTTGCCCAGTTCCAGCTTGCTGACATCAGAAATTGCATCCAATTCCTTTATCATATTTTTTGATTTGGCTGCGGCATTTACGGCTTTTTCATAATCCTTGACGCTGTCCAAACCCCGCAAAGTCTTCATGGTTTTGGCCAGATTCTTTGCGGCACGGGTTGCGCGCACAGCCTTGGTCATACCCAGTACAACCGTTCCGCCACCGACAGTTGCAACGGTTATCGCAGCATCCATCGCGACCTGGGCCCACCCGACCCATTTCAAGCTGGCCACGCCCGCAACATAGTAATCGTTATTATCTTTTTCTTCGGCATTTGCCAAACCAATGGTTTTAACGGCCGCCAAATTCACAATGTCATTGTCGTCAGCAAAGGCCGAAACACTGGTGCAAAGTGGGGCAGTAATTCCGCCGCCAGCCTGCCAAATCTTTGTGGTATTGTGATTTTTTGGATAAATCGCATCAAAATTATCTTCAAAATACTTCAAAGAAATAGTATTATTTTTGTCTTCGCCGATAAAGGCGTCCAACGCGCCGGCCTGAACAACCAGAATCCCATACCATGCAGGTTCGGTGTTGGTCCAAATGTTTGTGTCGCCGGGCGCACCGACGCGTGGAGAAACGCATTCGTCGCCGCTGCAGGGCAGGGGCTGCTTGCCAGACAAAAGAACCCGTTGTTGCAAAATTTTTGGTTGAGTTTCATAGTTCACAACAATTTTACGACTGACTGGGAATTGATACTCTATCGGTGGAACTAGCAGATTGTCTTCTTCATCCAGCACTGAAACTTCGGGGCAGGCCAAAACTTTTTTAATAACTGATGGATCTTGAAAATTTTTATAAATCCATGCTTGAATTTCGAACTCAGGCGACTGCTCGGACACGGCTGCGGCATCTGCCTGCAGCGCGCCTGCAAAAACTTGCTGGGCACAAGTTGTTTCCAGTGCGGGTGGTTCGTTGGCAACAGGCGCAGTTTCTTTGCCCGCAAAATTCTGGGTTGGTTCGGAATTTTGGGCAAACGCGGCGCAAGGCGACAGCAAAGCTGTGCAAAAAACAATTACGAAAAATCGGCTTATTATTTTCATTCTCTCGAAAGCAATTATAGCATAAAAAAGAAAGTAACGCCAAGCGGCTGTTTATTGAGCATAAAAAAATCCTTGATTTTTATGAAATAAGAGTATAAACTGCGCGAGCCTTCATCCATTGCCTGCAGGGCTTTGGTTGATAAGTTGGGGTTGTAGCTCAGTTGGTTAGAGCGTCTGCCTGTCACGCAGAAGGTCGCGGGTTCGAGCCCCGTCAATCCCGCCATATTTTGGCCCCATCGTCTAGAGGCCCAGGACACCGCCCTTTCAAGGCGAGAACACCGGTTCGACTCCGGTTGGGGCTGCCAAAATCTAGACAAACGAATGCAATCGCATTCTTTTGTCTTTTTATTTTTTTTGGGCGCGCGCCGGAGTCGGAGAGCCGGGGCAGACTGTAAATCTGTTAGCTTTGCTTGAGTTGGTTCGACTCCAACCGCTCCCACCACAAAAATTGCTATAGCGGGCGTAGTCCAATGGTAGAATGCAAGCCTTCCAAGCTCGAGACGCGGGTTCGATTCCCGCCGCCCGCACCAAAAATAAACCGCCCAAATGGGCGGTTTTAATTTTGATTTTTCATAGCGGATATGGGCCATCTATAACCATCATTTGTGGCAAATCCGCCAGAGTTTCTGTAGTTGTAGAAGAGACAAATGCTACAACCCCACCAACCACCACTAATGCTCCTGCAACTATCCAACCAGCTACAGGAACTGTCGCAGATGCGCCTGCTGCGGTAAATATACCTGCTAAAGTGCCTGTAGCCGCATAAGCAGCACCAGCATATGCAATGGTAGCTGTTGCTATACCAGCTACAGCAAAATTAACCGCATATGCTTGTCCTGCTCCAGTGCCTGTATTAATTTTTTCAGGAACAACGTAAGATACAAGATATGCATAATTGCCCTTGCATTTACCTAAACTTGATACATTTGTTGCAAACTTGCTTATTAATTCTTGACCGGCTGGAATATCATTAATAATAACCAAATTCGCCAAATCCTGATGTGTAACATCTTCTATTACCAATCCTGGGAAAGCGTGCATATGCTCGGGCTCGTCAAGAAAATACTCGTTATCATAACTTTTAATTTTTTGCATTGATATATTTACCGGATCACTATCATAAACAGAATCAAATGGATTTGCAGACAAATAGTCCGAACAATCGTTAGACCATGTTTTTTCTTTAATATAGTCCCGATTTATTATTTTCGGGTATTGCCAATCCGAATTTTTTGTAACAAGTATGCCAAGAGCAACCTGGTATTGTTCCAGCAATTTTTTCTTACTAATTTTAAATCTTACTTTTTTATTAAATTTAATTAATTCAATATTAAATTCTTCCTTAGGCTCATTTGCTATTTTCATTATCAGGTCATTACAAACACCACCATCTTTATGAAATGCCGCCCCAGTAATTGCTACTGCTATTACTTTGGATTTTGCATTAGCAGCAGATTCAAAACTCTGTATGTCTTTTGGATTTCCAAGTGTTTTATCCAGCTCTTCAGCAAAATCCGGCTTACCATTTTTGTTATCATCTTTACTGAGTATTCTGTTGATACATTCTTCAAAAGCACCAGTTACATTATTTTGGGCATCAACCCCATAACCATCCCCGACATATATGCCAAATAAAGAAATAGATACTATAAAAAATCTTAAATATTTTATTAACATTATATTATCCCAGATTAATCTCTATAACATCTTCACTTGGTTCTGTTGTACTTCCACTTGGGATTGTTGTATTTTGATTTGGGTCTGATTTACCACAGGCACTATCATCCAAAGTTATTGTATTGGCGTCTTCTTTTAAAACCCACCCACACGCAGTATCCGAAATAACCGCCCACTCTTTATATTCAGTATCCGTTCCATAAGACTTTGCCGCGCAGGCGTTTTCTTTCTTACCCTTATTCAAATCAGCCAGTTTCCCATTAAATTTTGTAAAGCATTCCGTTGAATACTGTTTGCACCAACCGCATGGGTCTGTGATCTCCAGCAGTTCTTTTTGCTTCGTTGCAAGCGTGGCCTGTTGCGTTGCCACACCAATATCACGGGTATAACGCGTTTCGTCCGTTTCTATTTTTATCGGTTTGTATCCAGATGCGTCTTTCCATGGTTCATATCCAGCCTTGTCATTTTCCATGCGCTGCGCAAAAGACAAATCTGCATAAGTTGTTGGAAATGTTTCTGCTGACAGCTTTATATCTTCAGATCCGTTTTGACGCTGCAAATCACTCATTTCTTTTTTGCGTTCATCGCGGTCATCCGACCATTTTGGATCTTTGCGCTCAAAAGGATTGTTCAGCACCAAACTGCTGCCGGAATTTTCAGTTGTCTGGCCCGCCATTGGAAATGCGGATGGAAAACCATTTATACTGACCACATTTGCAGATTTCATATAATCTTCAAATGCAGGCTGAATATAGCCAACACACGCTGTCAGATAATTATGACCCGTTAAATTTGACATCTCGATAACAACTGCGGGCCGCACATCGGAATAACTTAAACCCAAACAATTATTTCGTTGGGCGCATTGTTGGGCAACCAAAGAATCCGCCACCTCGCGACATTCACCGGCGTTCAGCTCGGTTCCCCGGGCATAAATCGGTGTGGGCAATCGCTGGTTATAGGGGCTGTCTGGATTATAAAAAGGATTGGAAGAATAGCTTTGCACATTCTGAATTTGGCCATACTTGGAAAGCGGAAAATCAACGGCCTGCGCCGCAGGCGCAGAAGCCAAAGACCAAAAACCAGAGACCAATAAAAATACAGATGTCTTTTTCATTCTCTCAGCCAAGATTATATCAGAAAGAGCAGGGCGGTCAAAGAACAAATTGCGCCGATAAAAAAGAATGGGGCAAAGGGAATAAATTTTTGCTTTTTTACCAATCCCCAAACTCCACCCAAAACGCATGATACAATCAAAGCAATCGCCAATCCCGAAACCCCCAGCCATATGCCGCCTGCAGCCAATAACTTTACATCCCCAAAACCAATAGCTTCGGGGGATTTTTTCTTGAACGCAAGACCCATAACAACCCCCAGACCATACCCGACCGCAGCAGCAATTGCGGCTTCGCCGAACTCAAAAAACCAAGGAAAAAAAGATACGACCAACAGGCCGATTATCAAAAAAGGGAACAGATAAACGTCCGGAATTATATTGCGTTTCCTGTCAATCAAGGACATCATCAATGCACAGAATGCTGCTGCCACCAGCAAAATTACGAAAATCAGTGTCATTTTTTCCCCTTGTTTTTCTTTTTTCAATTATGCTACAATTCAAGGAATAATAAAAGAGAATAATAATATGACATCGCAATTAGGCTGGACACCCGCAACTTTGAATAAAATGAAAGCCTTGTTGGAAAAAGGTATGAGCACTGCCGAAATTGGTAAAAAAATTGGCATGTCAAAAAATGCTGTCGTTGGAAAGCTGAATCGGCTGGGCTGGAACAGCAAATCTACGGCCAGTGCGACAAAAAAAGCGCCTGCAAAGAAAGAAATTGTTATCAAGGTAAAAAATCCGAAAAAAACTCCGGAAAAAAAGACTCCTGCGCAGATTGTAAAGGAAAAGAAAATCGCGCCAGCACCAAAGCCTGCGGCCAAGCCGGCAGAAAAACCCGAAAAAAGCGGTAAAAAAAATCTGGTTGCGCATCAGCACATGATTCAACATGCAGTTGAACTGGCTATGCTGCGTCCCGATCAATGTCGCTGGCCCATCGGTAATCCCGATTCGGAAAACTTTCATTTCTGTGGAGAAAAGGTGTTTCCAGGAAAACCTTATTGTTACGAGCATTGTCGCGCAGCATATCAAATGCCGCCTCCAAAAAAACAATAAAAGCTATGGCAAAAGAGAGAGAGACTTTTTCCAAAACAAAAATTGCAACCGCGCCGGATTCCAGCGTGCCTGTGTTTTCTTTTAATGCATCCGAAACGGCGGGAAAACTTGTTCCCGAGCGCTTTGACATTAATGGCAACAGGTTTGCGGCTTTTTACGACGCGGCGCACAGACTGGTTTTCATATTGGATGAAACACGGACTGAAAACACTCCGAATTCTTTGCTGGTTATGGCGGACAGGCAAGGGCGCAAGTGGGATGATGTTTTGGCCAATGATTATAAAATGGATTTGGAAGAAATCCGCCCAAAGAAAAACAATAAATACCAAAAGCTGGACATTGATTATCAAGGATTGCCGATTTACGGACAGCTGATTGCCGACTATAAAACAGGAAACAATATAAATGGCGCATTGAATGCGTTGACAGGCTTTCGTGCAGAGGTAGGGCATCGAATGGCCCAAGCGCGATTAGATGCCGCAATACGCGAAATTGAAACAGCAACTGCGACGATTGAAAAAACAGAAGATGCAATCGCGAATTTGCACTCGCAGATAAAGTTATTAAAAACAAAGCTGGGTAAAACGCGCAGTGAAATTGGAAAAAAACCTACGAAAGAATCTGCGGCAAAAATTCTAAAGATACAGGCCCAGACTGACACTGCAATAGAAAAAGAAAAACGCGCCAAGGCACGATTGCGGCGGGCAAAAAAACGATTGGAAGATGCTCAAAAGGATACGGACGCTGCACGCAAAGCACTGAAAGCGGACGCACCCAAACAAGAAAAAAAACCAAAGGAACCGGAAATGGCTGAAGAACCAAAGCCTTTATTTAATAAAGACCCTGAAATACTGGATGACAAAATTGCATTCCAGCCGATCGGCTTTGAAACTCCATCGTTTGTTCCACCGGAATTTACACCCGATGTTAACCCACAGGCTGTAGAAAACAAACCTGTGACGGAACCCAAGGATAATGCCGTTTTGCGACCCCCAGTGCCAATGGAGCCGATTGTTGTAACCCCAGTTGTGAATGCAACAATGCCTTTGGAATCATCAATCCCTGCAAAGGAAGCTTCACCTGTAATTCCCCAACAAATTAAACCTGGGCCGACCGCTGAAATAGACCGACCTTATTCGCCCGTAACTGGACAGACTATCGCGGTTGCGCAACCGGTGGCCGGCACAAAAAAACCGACAATGATTTATTATGTTATGTTGATATTTTTGATTGGGCTTTCCGTTTTAACATTGTGGATTTATCAGTCAAAAATGGATAATTCATCTGCACCAAATTTGACCGCACCAACAGCATCCGAGGAACAACCGGCACCATCACCAGTCGCAGAAGAATCCGCGTTCATAGTTTCCGAACCTGTTGCCGCGCCACAGCCACAACCTGGGCCGATGCCAGAAATGGTTGCAGAACCGGCTGCGCCAGTTTTCGCGGAACAACCAGCGCCAGAACCGACCCCGATGCCTGTTTATGAAGAACCCGCACCCGCGCCTGTTGTCGCGGAACCAGCGCCAACCCCAACACCAGTTTTTCAAGAATCTGAACCCGTACCAGCGATTGAACCCGAAGCGGCCGCGCCCAGTTATCAGGCCCCAACCCCGGTAAATAATGTGGCAACCATCGCCACCCCCAGCGACACTATGGTAAAGTCTGCTGCAACTTCTTGCACCAGCGGAACGGCACCAGACGAAGACGGATGTTGTGCGGGTGAAAATCTGAAATGGATTGAAAGCTATAATGGTTATGGATGCTGTTCACCAGCGGACGGCGAATGCTATCCTCCATTGAAGTAATAAACTGAATAAAAATCGCGCCATCGGCGCGATTTTTTTATTTTCCAATTATATCTTTGGCGATCAGTTCGGCAGCAGGGCGGGTACGATGCCACATTTTATCTGCTTTGCTTAACTGGGAAATCATTTCTTGGCGCACGGCTGGATTTTCCAATTTATGAATTTCACGGATTATATTTTCAGATGCTGCCTTGCGCCCCAGCAATTCTGGATAAATTGTTTTATTCATCAATATATTTACCAACGATGCCCATTTGATTTTTAATAGCAAGCTGGCCAGAAATTCGGTCATTGGGTTCATTTTATAAACAATGATTGCAGGAATATGCATAATCGCCAATTCCGCGGAAACCGTGCCACTGGCGGCTACAGCAATGTCCGAGCGCGCAAACAATTCATACCGCTTGGCCGCTGGAATCAAAGCAGGGCGCACTGCCCAATTTTTTGTTTCTTGTTCAATATATTTCTTTGTGGTTTCCACAACAGGGATGGAAAATTTATAACCATTTAGTTTTTCTGCGACTTCCTTGAATACTGGCAATAATTTTTTTACCTCGGACATACGCGAACCAGGAACAAGCGCAATGTTTTTCTGATTATCGTCTTTTTCTTTTACTGGTTTTAACCCATCTGCAATCGGATGTCCAACCGCTACAACCGGCAGACCATATTTTTCAAAGTACGGTTTTTCGAAATCAAAAAATGCATAAAGCCGGTCAAAAATCTTTGCGAATTTTTTTGCCCGTTTTTCGCCCCATGCCCAAACCTGGGGTGCAACAACATGATAAAATTTGGTGTTTATGCGCCCACGAACTTTTTTAACAACACGTTTAGCAAAGCCCGGGCTGTCAATGGTCAGAACTATATCAGGCCCGAACTTTATTATCGCATCGGCTGTTTCGTTAATTCTGCGGGTCAATGTTTTTGCATGTGCAAGAACCTCGAATAAACCCATAACCGCCAAATCAGAAATAGGGAAAATAGGTTTCAGACCTGCATCGCGCATGTTTTGTCCGCCTATGCCGACAAATTTAGTATCACGCGGCAAAGCCATCATGATTTTTTGTCCCAGCACATCACCGGAAACTTCGCCTGCTATGATAAAGATTTTTAAGGGTTTCATTGCTTTGCCGAAACGCCCCGCTGTGAGCGGTTTTCGATAAAATCAATCGCGTCCATCGCGTATTTGCTGTTTTTTACTTCCTTGCGAACAGCTTTCAATCTTTCTGCCGATGTCGAGCCATTATCATCTTTCGCAAAAAATGTTGCATAAACAGAATGGATGGCGTGAATGTCTTCGGTGGTAAATCCGTGCCGCATCAAACCAACCTTGTTTATAGTGCGATACACACCTGGACGGCCCTCGAATATAGAATACGGAACTACGTCTGTGCCAATACCTGTCATTCCACCAATAAACGCATTACGGCCGATACGAACAAACTGATGTATTGCGCTGCATGCAGAAACAATAACGAAGTCCTCTATCTCAACATGTCCAGCAATTTGAACCAAATTAGATAAAACAATACCACTGCCCAGTTTGCAATCATGTCCAATATGGGCATTCACCATAATTTGGCAGTCATCACCAATTTCTGTTCCATCACTTGCAGGTGTGCCCGAGTGTATTGTTACATATTCACGAATACGATTGCGTTTTCCAATTCTGAGCCCGGTCATTGTTTCGGCATCTTGGAATTTAAGATCTTGACTCATTATGCCCAACACAGCAAAAGGATAAACGATTGTATCGTCACCAATTTCAGTATTACCATCAATAACTACACTGGAAACCAGCTCTACCCGGTCGCCCAGAATTACTTTTTCGCCGACTATACAGAAAGGCCCAATTTTAACATCGGCGCCCAATTTTGCATTCGGATGAACTATTGCGGTTGGATGAATCATAATGGCAGGATTATACTAGACTTAATTAAAATCTGTATTCAATTAATATAACCAATTATAACAAAGTTTTAATTGCGCTTTTGGCATCAAATTTTGTTTTGCTGCGGACAAGAATTATAGCTGCGCAAACCATTGCCGGCATCGCAGTTAAAAGTCCGAACAGGCCCAATGATAAAATCCACATGTCTTCGGATGCATTTTTAAGCGTATTCGCATCCGTTTGTGGCCGATGACGAATCGCTATGAATTCTTGGGCAATAGCGACCGCTGCCAACGCGGCAAATGCCAGCGCGCTTTCCGTCAGGACAAACAAGATAAAAACAAGGATACAAAAACTGCGTGCCAACCACATCAATCGCCGATACCAAGACTTGCGCAGCCAGCCGGTCGGACGAACCAGGCGCATCATTATGCTGCTTGTGCTTGCAACCAGCGCGGCTGTCAAAAAGAAAATATGAATAGTAGTAAGATGTCCCAGTTGGCCAAATCGGAAGAACTCGGGCTGCATAACCAAACCAAAAGTCAGTATCGCAATTAATCCTATGACCATCCAAACCGAATCCATCTGACGACGATTGCGCCAAACCATCAATCGGCCAGAATAAAAACCAAATAATGCCGCAATAAACTGAACCAAAATCGTTTGCCATGTTCCCCAAGCACACAATCCGACCAAAGCGGCAATAATTACTGGCATTACAATGTCAATCTTATTACGCCATTTTTCTTTAATTTTTACAAAATTGCTGATTGGTGGAATTTTCCATCCGGCGAACAAAGCCAACACAAAAACACATACGGCTGTCAGTGCGGAAATCCCCAGCGAAACCCCGTCGCGCAAAGCATTAAAGCTTTCGTGAGTCAGCAACCATGCGGCAATAAAAGCAATGCCAAAAGTTGCAATAGTCTTCAGTCGCTTTTTAGAATCTGGCAAAAATCGTGCCGAAATTTGCGGTGCAAAAATCCAAAAAACTATAAAAATAGGCAAACAGAGCAGGGCGCTCCAAAAAAAATCTGGACTGCGCAAAGCAATGTTGTTAAAGCTGCTTATTGCCGATTGAACGACCAAAGTTGGATCAAACATTATAAAGTTGCCTTTTTTATACGATGCTCTATTATAAATATGTATGAAGCAAAAACAAGCTATTTTTACCGCGCTGGACGGGCGAGTGCAGATGGAACGCGGAAATTACAACATCACTTGTGATGCCGTGTGGCTGGCTGCATTCGTGGGCCGCGCGAAAATCAAAACCGCTTTGGATGTGGGAATCGGCACAGGTGGAGTATCACTTTGTCTGCTGGAACATAATCCTGATTTACAAATCACAGGCGTCGAT
>CAYJAG010000001.1:18989-54838 GCA_964368385.1 uncultured Muribaculaceae bacterium | reverse complement strand
GTCTTTATACAATTTGGTCATCTTTTCCCGGGCCGCCGACAGATAAGTTCTGGGATCAAAAACTTCGGGTTTTTCCAAAAACATTTGACGAACCGCGGCCGTGAATGCCAGCCGCGCGTCAGAATCCACATTGATTTTGCATATGTTCATTTTGCGCGCAGCAATTAATTGTTCTTCGGGAATTCCAAGTGCGCCCGTGATTTTTCCGCCAAATTTATTTATTTCGGCAATCAAGTTTTGTGGCACAGATGACGCGCCGTGCAGAACCAATGGAAAATCAGGTAATTGTTTTTCAATCTTTTCCAGGATGTCAAAACGCAATTTATCGCTTGGGGATTTCATTTTATACGCCCCATGCGAAGTTCCAATAGAAATAGCCAGCGAATCGACCCCGGTTTGTTTAACAAATCGGACGACATCATCCGGATTTGTATATCGGGGTTCGGCAACATTTACTTCATCTTCTATGCCGACCAATGCGCCCAGTTCAGCCTCGACAGACACGCCATGTTTATGTGCGTAATCAGCAACCTTGCGAGACACCAAAACATTTTCATCAAATGGTTTGTTTGATGCGTCAATCATCACGGATGAAAATCCCATATCTATGCAGTCTTTGCAAATGTCAAAATCCGCGCCATGATCCAGATGCAGGGCGATTGGAATTGTAAGGTCGCGTACGGCCGCCCCAACCATTGCCATCAAAATTTCAGTACCGACATATTTTCTTGCACCATTTGATACTTGTAAAATAACAGGTGAATCGGTCTGAATGCATGCAGATAGCACTGCTTGTAATTGTTCCAGATTGCTGAAATTATAGGCCGGGACAGCATATCCGCCGCGCAGGGCGCCGCGCAACATGGCGTCAGTATTAACAAATCCGAATTCTTTGTACTTCATGTATTTAATTATATCACAAAATGCCGACCAAATAAATCTTGACAATGCAAATAAACATTTTATAGTTTTGTCAAACAACAAAAGGATTTTGTTATGAAAAAATTGATTTTATCTTTCTTGGCGGTCGCAGTTTTGTCTGGTTGCGCCTATACTCACTATAAAAAAGAAGAAAGCTATGTTCAGTCAGGTCATGACTGCATTGTTAAAAATGCTGAATGGGGCGTAGTTGATCGCAACAGCAAAGATGCGAAAAGCCGTGTGGTTTACCCGAACACAGCGTGTGCAGAGTTAATGGGTAAGAAAACCGAGCCGCAAAAAACAACAATAACAATTCACAGCGTAAAGCGCGTTTATATGCGTAATAATTGCAAAGCCTCATATGGTACTTGGTGCAAATAATTAAAAATCGCCGCGGTTGCGGCGATTTTTTTATACATCCAAATCTTTCACAAATTTTGCATGTTCGGTTATAAACTTGAATCGGAACTCGGGCTTTTTACCCATCAATTCTGTCACCAATGTCCGCGTTTTTTCAGCGTCTTCGGATCCGTCCTCGGTTTTAGGTGGCAATTCAACCCGAATCAGTCGCCGCGATTTTGGACTCATAGTCGTTTCTTTTAACTGGGTTGGCATCATTTCGCCCAATCCTTTGAAACGCGAAATTTCCAGTTTTTTACCCTTGTATTTTGTGGCTTTTAATTCGTCCAATTCTTCATCTGTATCAACATAAACAGATTCAGTTCCGTGTGTTAATTTATACAGCGGCGGGCAAGACAAATACAAATGACCACCATGAATTAATCCAGGCATATCACGATAAAAGAAAGTCATCAATAACGAGGCAATATGTGAACCATCAACGTCGGCATCGGTCATTATAATAATCTTTTCGTATCTTAATTTTGATTCGTCCCAATCTTTGGCTGTGCCAGCGCCGATAATGTCAATCAATTCACCCAGTTCTTTATTTGCTGTGAATTTTTCATCGCTGTTGCTCATCACGTTCAAGACTTTGCCGCGAAGGGGCATAATTGCCTGGGTGGCGCGATCGCGCGCTTGCTTTGCGGTGCCACCGGCCGATTCGCCTTCTACTATAAATAATTCTGTTCCGGCAATACCATGTTTGGAACAATCGGCCAACTTTACCGGCATGCGCGCGCGCTTGGTCGGCGTCTTGCGAGCGATGTCTTTGACATTCTTTGTTTTAATGCGTGCATTTGCCAGGTTTATCACAAAATCTAATAACGCATTTGCAGTTTTCGGATCGGATGCCAAGAATATTTCCCAAGGATCAGCCACGGCTTTTTCAGTATAGCGCGTGATTTCAGGGTTGCTTAATTTTTCCTTGGTCTGACCCAAGAATTGTGGGGTCTTGTAAAAAATTGATAATAAAACAGCCGCGGAATCAAAAACATCTTCGGCGATAATTGTGGCCCCAGCTTTGTTACCAACTTTTTCGGCATAGTTTTTCAGACCCTTGGTAATTGCACTGCGAAATCCAGATTCGTGTGTTCCGCCATCAATAGTCGCAATGGTATTACAATAGCTGGCAAAAAAACCATCATCAGATGCCGCGCCGTTCTCGTCAGTTAAAAAAGTCAGCGCCCATTCAGCGCGAAATCCAGAATCTTCAGACCAATCGGTATTTCCCGCAAAAATCTTTGGTAAAATTTGGGGCTTGCCATTTGTGGTCTCGGCCATTCTGTCAGCAACACCATTAGGATAATAGAAAGTCGAATTTGCCGGCAGATTCATATCTTCGGTCAGCAAATCTGGTGCGCAATTCCATTCAACGCGAACACCACGCGACAGATAAGCCTTGGCCCGCGCAAGACGATAAATTTTCACAGGTTTAAACACAGCGTTCGCGCCAAAAATTTGGTCGTCCAAGGTAAAGCGAACACTGGTCCCCTGGGTCTTTGTTGCATCACCGCGTTCGGTTGAGCCAACAGACCGGCCACGTGAAAATTTCTGAGTCCAAAAATAACCATCTCGCGCCACCCGGACAATAGTTTCGGCAGACAGGGCATTTACAACTGCTGCGCCAACGCCGTGCAAACCGCCACTGGTCTTATAAATATCATTGTTGAACTTTCCGCCAGAATGCAGAGTGGTAAAGATTATTTCCAGCGCGGATTTTCCAGGAAACTTTTGATGTTCGTCCACCGGGATTCCGCGTCCGTCATCGGTAATTTCAATGGTTTTGGAATCAATTAAAGAAACCGAGATTTTTTTGGCAAACCCGGCCACAGCCTCGTCAATGGCGTTATCAATAATTTCAGTTGGCAGGTGATGCCAAGCTTTTTCGTCTGTTCCGCCGATATACATACCGGGGCGCAGACGAACAGGCTCCAGTCCTTCCAGGACTTGGATGTCTGACGCATCGTAAGATTGTTGGGTTTTATTTGCCACGGCGGGCAGGTTAGCGCAAAAATAAAAACATTTCAAGTAGCTTGATTTTTTTGTCTGCGGCATTATATTCTAATGCACCATGAATAAGAACCCCTATGAAATCTTGGGCGTTGCTAAAAACGCATCCGACGCAGACATTAAAAAGGCTTATCACCAGTTGGTGATGAAGCATCATCCCGATAAAAATTCGGGCGATAAATCATCTGAAGAAAAATTCAAAGAAATCAATAATGCATTTGATGTTCTGAAAGATCCTCAAAAGCGCGCGGCATATGACCAATTCGGCGATGCGGCGTTTGCTGGCGGAAATGGCGCGTCTGCTGGGGCTGGAAATCCATTTGGAAATACGGGCGGCGGCGCGTTTCGTTTTGATATGGGTGGCGGCAATATGGAAGACATTATCAAAGAGGCCATGAAGTCGTTCGGATTTGCCGGCGGAATGGGCGGATTTGATATGGGTGACGACGCAGAATCCGGCCAACATGCAGGCCGCGATATGCTGCACGAAATTGAAATTTCATTAAAAGATGCCTTTTTGGGCAAAACCGAGACGATTAAATTTACCAGCGGTGTTAAATGCGAAAAGTGTGGTGGGCATGGAACTGCGGATGGCAAGCCTGCGCCAGTATGCAAAACTTGTGGTGGTTCGGGTGTTGTGCGCACACGTCGTGGGATGTTTGCAATGGAATCGGTTTGTCCGGATTGTCAGGGATTGGGGCGCAAAATCTCTAAAAAGTGCAATGCTTGTGATGGAACTGGCGCAACGCAAAAAAGACGCGAAATTCAGGTTAAAATTCCGGCCGGCATACAAGATGGCGCCAGAATTCGTCTGGCGGGGCAGGGCGAAGCCGGTATGATGGGCGCACCAGCTGGGGATTTCTTTGTAGATGTTCATATTTTGCCAGATGCGAAATTCAAGCGCGCTGGTCGGGATTTATATTGCCGTGAAAAAGTTCCTTTTACGACTCTTGCGCTGGGCGGGGAAATTGAAATTGAAACCATCGATGATAAAAAATTGGATGTAAAGATTCTGGCCGGAACCCAGGTCGGCGAACGTATGCGTGTTCGTGGTCGTGGCTTTCCAGGCGGGGATTTATTTATAGAAATAGCAACAGATGTTCCAACTAAATTAACAGACAAACAAAAGAAAGCGCTGGAAGAATTTTCAGGCGTGGGCACAAAAAAGAAACACGGATTTTTTTAACCCGTGAAAATTTCCATAATAAAATACCATAATAATGTATTGACAAATGCAATAAACTCCATTAAGGTGACGCAGTTTTGTCAATTATATGTAAAATAAATGGAAGTTAAAATGAAAAATGAAATTATTAATGGAATAAAGAAAGGTTCTTTAATTGGGTTGGCTTGCTGGTTGGGGATATGTTCTTTTTCAGAAGCGGTTTTGCGTGAGACAGAATATGAAACCTGTCAGGGAAAAATACTTTCACCAGTAGAAAATTTTACAAAAGAGACTATGTTTGGTGGAACTAAGCATATAACCGCTTATTATATTGATACTAATTCGGATAAAATTGCGGATAGAATAAAAGAAATAAGTGATAATTCAAATGAATCAAAACTCAAAGCGGGCGATAGTGTTTGCGTAAGCACTCCGTTTTTTGCCGGCCCATTTCGCCGACTTATTACCAGGATAGAAAAAGTGAGATAAAAAACCGCCCATTGGGCGGTTTTTTAATCGTCTTCTTTATCTGGGATTTCCCCATTTGCGGACAGCAGAACTGCAATCCATCTGGTTCTGTCAAACTGGGCCGTTATGATAAATGTCGCGACCAGCAATGGTACGCTGAAAAACATTCCGATGGCCCCCCATATCATTCCCCAAAATACCAGGTTTATCAAAATCGCAAGAGTTGAAAGGTTCAGGGTTTTTCCGGTTAATTTTGGCTCTATAACATTACTCAGCAGAATTTGTATTACTATCAATCCGCCTGCCACCATCAATGGCGTATGCAATGTGCTGGCTGTAATAAGTGAATAAAACAATGGCAATGCCGTTGCCACAATCGCCCCGAAAGTTGGAATATAGTTTGTTATAAATACTACGAATGCCCAGACACCGGCAAACTCGATCCCCAGGTATTTTAACCATAAATAGGACAAGACGGCCGTCGCCACTGAAACCGCGGTCTTCATGAACATATATTTCTTCATATTGGTGCCGATTGAATCCAAAATGAAGTTTACTTTCTTGAACTGGCGACTTTCTGGAAACAGGCGAGCAATTTTTTTGCGAAATGTACTTTGTTCGATAAACATAAACAGCATATAGACCAAAATCATTCCAAACGACAGCATAGCATTGCCAAGCGACACACCCAAATTTGCAGCAATTCCTGCAAAATCCGGTAAAACTGACGGATCAATTTTTACACCCAGCACGTCTGAAAAATAATGCGATAAAGTTATCAGTCTTGATTGAATTTCTGGCAAACGCGCCGCAAGTTCCGTAAACATTGGTCGTATCTGGGTTGCAAAGGCATACATCAATCCGACCAAGGTCGCGATGGATAATACAAACGTGCTGCCATCAAATACCCGACATAGCGACCGATTCGGCGCACAATATTTTTTCCCAAAAGGCAACAGCTTTCTGTAATACGCAGCAATCGCGTTCGTCAAATACCAAAGAAAAGCCGCAACAATCAAAGGCACAAACACTGGCTTTCCCAGCACCAGCAAAACCAAAACACCCAGAAAAAGCACAATTCCATTCATAATTTTTACCCTGTTTATTTTTCAACGTCAGTTATCTGAATCTGCTCGCCCATATTCAATGATGGTTTGGTATTGCCCGCAAATGCCCAGATTATGGCGAAAACAACCGCAATGTTCAGCAGGGCTGCGGCTGTTGCAAACAGACCACCCAAATTTTGACTAAGCTTTTTGTAAACCAGCAGCGTTCCACCCAGCACTAAAGATACCGCGTAAAAAACGATCAGTATTTTAAAATCTGAAAGCAACAGAACGCCCGCTGATGCGATAAATACCAAAAATGCGATTATGGTATTGCGCTGATTTTTAACAATCCAGTTGGCCAATTTTTCCAATGGCTTAATTTTGGTTGGCAAATCTTGGCTTTTCTTGTCGCCGTCAGAAATCAGAAATCCCGAATACCACATCATGCCCAGTCCAAAAGGCGCAGATATCCATAGTTTCCATTTCGGAACACCTTGCATGCGCGCGCGGCAGAACAATGATTTCATTTTCAGCAACCCGATTCCAGCAAGAAAAATCATCAGCAAAATCGCCAGAGTTCCCAGTGCCATTACAAAGTTTAATTCCAGCGTTCCGGTTTGCATCCAAATTGCAATAAAGCCTATGACTGCCAGCAAAACCAAACTGATCAAGCTTTGCGCAATGTTTAACATTATAAAGCTTTTATGTCCCAGATGATTATCCGGCGTCCACTTTATAATTTTATAGATTGAAAATGCCAAAAATCCCAGGCCAAGTGTGCCCAGAATCAATGTTCCCAAATTTGTTACCTGGTTGCGAAAGAAAATATTTGTAATAAAAACAAACAACATTATAAAGACTGAAAACAATCCGGTGAATTTCAATGGTGCCCAAAACAACCATTTAGAAATTGGTAACGAGTTGGATTTCGTTAAAGAAGTTTTTCGTTTGGTCGGCATGATAATTTCCCTTGGTTTATTTGCTTTATTCTACCACAATTTTGCCATCTGACAAAGTTGTGATTGCGGTTGGCGCTGCCAGTTGTGTAAATTTTTCTTGGTGTGAAATAAACAAGAAACTGGTCCCAGACATTTCATTCATAATTTCAGCAAAAAGTTTTTGAGTGGCCGCGTCCGCGCCGGAATCTGGTTCGTCCAGAATTGCCAGACGTGGATTTGTCATCAGTAATTGTAAAAACATCAAGCGTTTGCGCTCGCCACCGGAAAATCCAACATTGATGCTGCGGTTCAACCATTCCTTTGGAATGTCCAACCGCACGCGGGCATCTTCCAGCTCTGCCAGAAACTGGCCCATGGATAATTCTTTGCCTGTATGAAAATGATGATGCGCCGCGATAGAATGTTTAAGAAAACTTATCAGCGAAAGCCCCGGGATTTCTGGAACATTTTGTGCGCCGATAAAAATTCCCATCAGTGCGCGCGTTGTTGTATTTTCATTTTCAATGTCGCGTCCGTCAAAAATTATTTTTCCAGATTTGATTTTATAATCGGGGTTGCCAGCAATCGTTTGGACCAAAGTAGTTTTGCCGGATCCATTTCGTCCGCGCAGCAGGTGCCGCGCGCCATCGACTACATCCAGACTGATGTCATGCAGCAACTCTTTGTCGCCAAATGATATGGAAAGATTTTTTATTTCTAATAAATTCATAATTTCTAACTCCTAACTCTTCAGCGCCATTTGTATCAGTTGTTTGCTTTCTACCAAGAACTCCATAGGAAGGCGCGAAATTACGGGTGCTGCCATTCCGCCTACTATCAATGCTGTTGCTTCGTCTTCTGCAATCCCGCTTTGCATCAGATAAAGCAGGGCAGCTGCATCTATCGCGCCGCTGGTCGCTTCATGGCTTTGATCGTTTTCCCCGTTGCCCATGATTATTCGCGGCAAAGTATTCAGTATTGCATCATCGCCAATCATTCGGCTGTCGCACTTGCTGGCGTTCTTTGCGCCACGCGTTTGAATGCCGAATGAAACAAGCGAACGGAAAGTCTGAATCGATTTTTCCAATGCCACACCATAGGACACTATATTAGAACTGCTGTTATCACCGATATGAATCATCTTGGTTCCGGTATCGGCTTGCTGTGCGCCACGAGTAATTGAAAGCGAGTAAAAATCCGAATGTGCGCGCGCGCCCGCCAAAATTGATGAAGGATATTTCCATGTCTTGGCGCTGCCGATTTCGACCTGGGTCCAAAGTAATTTTGCATCCGCACCGACCCGACCACGTTTTGTTACAAAGTTATAAATGCTGTTCGCCCAATTCTGAACAGTTGCATATTTTACAACTGCGTTGTCCATTGCCACGATTTCTACAACCCCGCTGTGCAGCTGATGATTCGGACGACGTGGTGCGCTGCACCCTTCCATATACGAAAGCTGTGCGCCGGGTTCTGCAATTATTAATGTTCTTTCAAATTGACCGATCTTTGCCGTTTCTATTCTGAAATAACTGGCCAGATCGATCGGGCATTTTGTATCTTTCGGAATATAAACAAAAGTCCCGTCGGAAAAAACCGCCGCATTCAACGCCGCGAAAAAATTATCCGTTTGCGAAACAATGCTGCCCAGATACTTTTTCACCAAATCAGGATGCTTTTGGACAGCTTCGGAAAAAGGCAGAAAGATAATACCCAATTTTTCCAATTCAGAGGTATAACTGGTATTTACTGATTTCGAATCGATAACTAAATCCGTCGCCATGCCCAGCAAAGCCTTTTGCTCTTCAGGTGGCAGGCCCATTTTTTCATAAGTTGCTTTCAGGTCGGAATTATCAATAGGTTTTGCGACATGGAAATAATCTAGCGAATCGTAATCTATGGGGTCATAGTTTATTTCTGCCCAGTGTGGTTCGGTCATTTTTTTCCATGCAGAAAAAGCTGCTAATCGCCAGTCGGTCAGCCAATCTGGTTCAGCGCGCGCGGCCGAAATTTCACGGATAACATTTTCGGATAGTTTTTTCATTCATTTGCCAGCTGCCTTGCCTGGGCCAACAAGGTCATTGTTTGCCCCAGCAGTCCGTTGGAAAAAGTCGCATTCAGCAGCCCGTCCGAATCTGCCGCTGACAGATAGCTTAAAAACTTTGATGCATGGTCGGTATAGGTTTCGGCCGCGCGTGCTATGTGCGAGTCCAATTTTATTGCCTGGCGGATTTGTTCCAGCACATATGGGTTTTTTGCATATTCATCCATCAGACCACCAGCCCATTGCCATAATGGATGCTCGGGTGTTTCGCGCGGACAAATTCCGACTGCCGCTGTAATTGGTATCAGTTGTTGCAACAGGTCTTGATACATTATTTCGCTGTTCTGCGCGAACGCGTTTGTCGCCGATCTGGATTTTAATGTGTTTTGCATTTTCGTAATGGCAGCGGTTTGTGACGTCATCCTTGTCGTCAATGCGCTGGTTCTGCGAACAAGAATCAGGGTAATGATCAATACCAGTAATCCGATTGCGATCGCAGCGATAGAAAAAATTTCATAATGCATTGAAAATCCTTTTGACTGATTCTAGCATAATTTTCTGTAATCGCAAATCACTAACAATGAATGACTATTGACTTGACGGCGATTCGCAAAAATTGCTACAATAAGCGTAATGTTAGAATCCAAAGGAAGGATAATGTTCCGAAAATTCTTTATTTTTGCGCTTTTTGCGACAGCATGCGGATATGCATTTGCATCTGATTGCACCAGCGCACAGCCAGTTTGGCCAGCACCAGGATCTGATGCGGATGTGCAATTTAATAATAATCAGGGCTATTACGAAGACCCCGATAATGTTCGCATAGTTTCCAAGGTTGGTCAGGATATGGTTGTTGAAAACAATTTTAATATAGGTGGACGTGGTGGTGAATCTTGGTCGGGTGGCGCTGATTTGACGCAACCTTATCAGGCCCCGGCTGGATTTAATGCTTTTGAATCCCAGGCGGAAATGCCACTGATGCACACTGAAATGATCGAAGATGATGGTGGATCGGTTTTGGCGGTTTCTCGTTCTGGTAAACAAAAGGTTAAAAGCCCCGAAGATGGAGTGATCATAAATGGTTCATCAGCTTCGGCTTCATCAGATTATTTTGATGTGGAAGAGGCAGACGCCGCAATCCCAGGTGCAGCAAGCGACCAAGTTCGCAGCTGGGTCGTGGCATCGGGTCAAACCTTGCGCGATGTTTTGCAGGAATGGTGCGACAAGGAAGGATGGGATTTGGTTTGGAATACATCGAGAGAATACCCAATACAGGCATCCGCCGTATTCAAGGGGCGTTTTATGGATGTGTCCAGTGCGTTGGTGCGTAATTTCAGTCGCGCTAATCCAATACCATATGCAAAATTTTTCAAAGGCAATCGCGTATTGATAATAACAACGACCGAGGAATAAAAGAAATCGCTTTACGATTTCAAAAGCACAGGACATAATAATAAATATAATGTTCGTCGCGCTCGCAAGTTTTTGTTGAGGGAAAAAAACTATGAAATTAAAAATCTTTCATCTTTGCTCTGTGCTTTGTGTTCTTTCGGTGCTTTCTGGTTGCACTAAAAAAGAGTCCGCGCAAGTTGCATCTTCGGTTGATCAGGACTTTGTTAATGCATACGACGCTTTTGAGATGTCCAAGAATCCAAAGGCAAAAATTTCCACAGATACAATTTCAACCAGCGAAGGTGTTTGGTTGGGAAGCTCCAGCACCGTATTGGATCATAAAAATAATCTGCCAAAAGAATTCGAGAATGACACCGGTGTGACAATAATGCTGGGCGATCCGGTAACTCTGCAAGTCTTGGCTAATAACATTTATTCTATTACTGGCATATCGGTAAAGATAGACAACCAGATAAATGCAGAAAAGCTAAAACGCACAATGGGTGTCTCATACACTGGCAAATTGTCGGGACTGCTTAATCAGATCGCAACAGATTTGGACTTGCTGTGGTACTATGACAAAAACAACGTTGTTTTTTACGAGACAGAAACCAGAACATTTACTTTGTTTGCTTTGGGTACAGACGTCAGCTATCAGTCATCAATCCGCACGGATGATGGAAATCAAGTGTCCATGGAATCAAACCTGCGCGAATGGGAAGAAATTGAAAAGACTATGGAATCAATAGTCGGCACCAGCAGTGATGCAAAATTTACGGTTTCGCGCGCATTGGGAACCATAACCGTTACAGCGCCTCCGTCTGTTTTGTCGCGCGTTGGTGATTATATTACAAAGCAAAACAAACGTCTGTCCCAACTTATTACGATTGATGTAAAAGTTTTACAAGTGTCAATCCAAAATGCGTCAGCATTCGGTCTGAACTTGACAGCGGCGATAAATGCGGCGTCTGGACTGACCGTTACCGCAAATCCAAAAAACAATCTGGGACTGACGGATTCAAGCTCGATGAGCATCGCGGTTCTGGGAACAAATGCCAGAGGCGTGGCCAACGGTTCGCTTAGCAGTATACAGGGCAGTAATGCGCTTATCACCGCGCTTGCGCGCCAGGGCAAGGTATCCTTGGTTACAAATGTCGGTGTAACAACTCGCAACAATCGAATCGCTCCGGTATCAAACACGCGAAGCATGGGATATATCAAACGATTCGAATCCAGAAACTTTACAACGGTTGAATCCAGCACAGTTGATCAGGAAAATCTGGAAACAGGATTTTCCATGCAGCTGCTACCAAATGTTTTGGAAAACAGCAAGGTTTTGCTGATGTTCAGAATGTCTATTCGCGAGTTGATAAATATGCGCTCGGAAAGAATCGGTGAAGTGGTTTTGCAGTTGCCCGAAGTTGAAGAACGCAGCTTTATGCAAGAAGTTATAATGGAATCTGGTCAGATTTTGGTTCTGTCGGGATTTGAACGTCAAAGCAATAATGATACACGTTATGGTATTGGCGATCCGGACTTTACGGCTTTATCTGGAAGTCGTGATACCACCAGCCAACGCGATGTTTTGGTAGTTATACTGACGCCGCAGGTTTTGGTTTCCCCAATGGATGCGGAAAGAAATATTCAACAGCATTGGGGCGCACCATTGAATTAATAGATTAATTTACTTTATTATTTATTCGCCGGCGCACAGCGTCGGCGATTTTTTCATAGATGCATCCATTGATTAATACATATTCTATCAGGTTTTGATGTTATGTTTCTCCGGGAATTTATTCATATAAAAAACCCCGCGATTGCGGGGTTTGTTTTTTATAAGAATAATCTTATTTTATTGCATTAGCTTTCTTTGTCAGGCGTGAAACCTTACGCGCAGCGCGTTTCTTTGGCATAATTTTGCCAGCGGCTTTCATGATTTTGCTTTCCGCTGTGCGAGTTGCAGAAACTGCTGCAGTCTTGTCACCGCTTTCAATCGCTTTGACAGCTTTTTTTGTATAAGTTTTAATTTGGGTTCTGCGCGCGGTATTTACAGCGTTTTTCTTTTCTGTTATCAGAATCCGTTTTTTTGATGACTTGTGATTTGCCATTTATTATTTCCTTTTATTGTCTTTCGTTTTGCGTTATTTTACATGCTAGGCAAAGGAAAAGCAAATGATTTATGCAATTTTATTGGTTGTTTCATATTTACTGGGCAGTATCCCGTTCGGATGGCTGCTGGTACGCGCACTGGGGCATGGTGATATTAGAAATTCTGGCAGTGGCGGCACAGGCGCGACCAATGTGGCGCGCGTTTTGGGACTGGGCGGATTTGTAGGCGTTTGGGCCATGGATATGGCCAAGGCCGCAGCGGCAGTATGGCTGGGCGCCCATTTTGTATCGCCTGCATTTGGCGCGATGTGCGGTTTAATTGCAATCTTTGGTCATTGTTTTCCGATTTGGTTAAAATTTCGGGGCGGTAAAGGAAACGCCAGTATGTTTGGTGTTTTGTTGGCTGTGAATCCAGTTATGTTTGTTGTTGTTGGGATTGAATGGCTGTTGGTCGCAGCAACTACCCACTATTCCAGTTTGGGTGCGATAGTCGGATTCCTGGTTATGCCTTTATTGGGCTTTGCCGCAAGTTTCCAGATGGGTATTATATTTACAGCCATCGCAGCGCTTTGCATGTTTCAGCATCGCGAAAACATTAAAAGACTGATTGCGGGCACCGAATCAAAGATGCAGATGAATCCAAAAAAACTGATTGCCGCGCTGGTTATTGTCGGCTTGTTGGTATTAGGGATTGTAATAGCAATAAATGCCTGAGCTTTTTAATAAACTTTTAATTCTTCGTACATCCGGCATCGGGCCGGTGGCATATGCCAGGTTAATTCATAAATTTGGTTCGGTCGCTGCGGCATCCGAATCGCTTTGCGTGGACCAGGCTTTTATTGATTCGGTTCGTCGGGAAATGGATATGGCCGATTCTTTGGGTATAAAATACATTTGCGATGATAATCCGATTTATCCGGCCGCTTTGCGTGAAATAAAAAATCATCCCCCAGTCTTGACCGCACGTGGAAATTTGGCGGCGCTGTCGCGGCCGTGTGTCGCAATGGTCGGAACAAGACATGCATCCGCTGCAGGAATGTCGTTTATGGCGGATCTGGCCCAGGCCTTTGCGGAGCATGGAAATGTTGTCGTCAGTGGAATGGCAATGGGCACGGACACTGCGGCGCATACGGGTGCTTTGCGCACTTCGGGTGATGCCGTGACCATTGCAGTGCTGGCCGGTGGGGCAGATAACATTTGGCCCCTTGAAAATGAAAAGCTGTATCACTACATAATAGAACGTGGCGCAGTAATTAGTGAAATGCCCGTGGGCATGGCGCCAATCCCAAGTAACTTTATACAACGCAATCGGTGGATTGCCGGAATTTCTGAAAAATTAATACTGGGCGAGGCTGATCCAAAATCAGGAAGTATGGCAACTGCAGAATTTGCGCGCTCTTTCGGGCGCCAGGTGTTCGCGATTCCGTCGCATCCGTCGGATACCCGCGCAATGGGACCGAATCGGTTGATTAAACAGGGCAGGGCAATTTTATGCACCGGATTGGATGATTTTTTCGTATCTGATGAAAAAAATAAAAATAAACAACCACGCGAAAAAAATGAAAGCGAGCTGTTGGATAAAATAGGAACAATTCCAGTTTCCGAATCTGTATTGACGCAGCTTGTCAAAAAAAATATATCGGAAATAAAACGCGAATTAATAATGCTGGAACTGGGCGGAAAAATTAAAAAAACAGATTTAGGATATGTAAAGTTCTGATACTGCACATGTCAATACAGTGTCTATACAAGGTGCAGAAAACCGGCAAAAAAACGAATCGGATGCAAGAAAAAAGTTTTGTAAAAAACGCTTAAAAAAATTTGCTATTCCATTTTTATCATATAGATTATCAATCGTTAGATTCATCTTTCTTTCTAGGAAGTAAAGGAGGCTTGGTATGCAGGCAATGGTGCAGAAAAAGATTTCAGTAAATGTGGAATCTGTGAAAAATGCCATAGCGGCAAAAATGCCCCAGACAGCATACGAGTCTTGGATTGCCCCATTAAAAATTTGTGTTTCTGAAAATAATTTAGATATTGTTGCACAAAATCAATTTTCAGTTGATTTTATACGTCGTACTTACATTAATATACTTGAATCTGTCGCAGCAGAATTTGGTTTGGTTTTGTTTTTTGGAACAGGTCGCGCCCTCCAGAATATAAACTTGAATGCGAATGACAATAAGTTTGCAAAATTTCAGCCAGTTGATGCTGGTGCGCCGGTAACCGGCGACTTTGATTCCTTTATAGTATCTGATGAAAATGCGTTTGCAGTATCGGCTGCAAAAAAATTAGCCTCGGGTTCTGCCAGCTTTTCACCTTTGTTTATTTATGGCACGGCTGGCGCGGGCAAGACTTTGCTTGCGGGCTGCATTCATTCTGCTGCGCACGGACGCACTTTGATGATGACTGGTGCCCAGTTTGTATCCGAATTTTTGCGCTCTATAAATGAAAAATCGGTTTTTGCCTTTAAAGATTTCTGCCGCAACTGCGACTTGTTTATTTTAGATGATGTTCAGGTATTGGCTGGGAAACGTGCATGTACGGATGAATTTTTATCGTTGCTTTTGGATTTGTTGCGTAATGGTGTTGGTGTGGTTTTGACATCGAACGCCGCGCCCAGTGCGCTTTCGGGTTTTGATCGCCGCGTACAATCGGTGCTGGCCAGCGGACTGACCGCGGATTTGGCTGCACCAAATAAAATGGTGCGTCACACAATGCTGTTGCGCGCGGGGCTTTCGGCGGATGTTGCAAATTCTTTGTCAGATCGCGCACAGGCTGATGGGCACTTGGTCGCAGGCATCGCAAAGAAAATCACAGCATATAAAGAACTGATGGGTGAAAAAGTCACCCAGGAAATAGCAGAAACATTATTGGCAGATACTTTATCAAAAAATAAAACCCCGCTGGCGATGGTTCGCGCTATGTGCGATAAAATGGGGGTATCGTTCGATGCCGTATCCAGTCCTGCACGTAATCGCGGAATTGTTCGGTCGCGCCAGATAATGTCATTGGCATTGAAATCTGCAACAAAATTATCTTTATCTGAAATTGGTCGTTTGATGGGTGATCGTGATCATGCAACTATTTTATACGGAATTAATCAAATTGATGCGGCGCGTAAATCAGACTTGATACTGAACGCCGAAATCCAGCAGATGATAAATGAATGCAAATAATAAAAATTCTTGTTTATATTGCAATTTTTATACTCAGTGTCTGGATGGTCTATTTATTTTTATATAATTTGGAAAGAATTATTTGTTCTGTTCGCCACCAAATACCATTTGTCCCCAGTAATAAAGATTTACGTAATGCTGTAATAAAAGAAATTAAAACGCATTATCCAAATATAAAGACCGCGTGTGATATTGGTTCTGGATATGGTGGGTTGGCGCGCGAAATAGCGAATAAATTTAATGTGCGGGTTTGGGCATTTGAAAATATGCAGTTTTCAGCATTTATTTCAAAAATGATGGATATGATAACCGGCACTAAATCCAAAACCATATTATGTGATGCGTTTGAGTATATTAAAAAATCAGATGGATTTGATATCGCGGTTGCTTATTTGGGCCCCAGTGTAAATCCACGATTGATTGAATTAAAAACCAAGGTTCGGGTTCTGATAACACTGGATGTGCCAGTCATGGGCTTAGATGCGGTCAGAACCATAGATTTACCAAATGGTGCAACAATGTATGGCCGTGAAAAATACCCCCACAGATTATTCATTTATGAATTCAGGTAAATAAAAAATCCCGCAATGCGGGATTTTTATTTGTCTCTGTCTGTAATTTTATATTAAAGTTTGTCTCTGTCTGTAAACTTTATATTAAAGTATGCTTCAACTTTTTCTCTTGAAAGATTTTCAATACATTTTTCTGAAACATTATCTGGATTTGGTGTTGCGTCAATTCCATTTAAGAAACAGTATGCTTTCTCTAATCCAGCCCCTGAGGTAGAATCTATTGTTTCTGACAAGTCATCAAATTGAAATTGCATAAATCCACCATCGGGTGTTTTACAATTAATATAGTCATCGTATCCGGGAAGCTCTGCTATATATGTGTTAATTTTTGTTATGGTTGAACATGTTGTATTCTTTTTTACAGACATATATTTTTGCACCACGGCATTTCCCAATGTACGCGATGCTAAATTTGTATGTTCAAATCCATTATAACAATATGCACCGTATTTTTTCAAATTATCTTTATCGCATGGACTATGTGGTATGCATGCTTTATCTTTTTCTACCCATATAACGCTAGCGGTTTTTGCTTCTTTATCTAAACATATTTGTTTAATTTTATCTGTATCTGGTCCAGCAAATGCACTTCCGATACAGGTTGCGGCGATCATAAGTCCGCCAATCATCAGATTTTTAGTTTTCATTTTTTTCCCTTTTGGTTTGTTGTTTTATTTATTGGCACGGGCATCCCTCGATATCTGGTAACAAATCACAAGCATCACAATTTTTTTGCTCTTGATTACGCGTGTCAACGCCAGTTCCATCGGAACCGCTGCCACCACCAGAAATCTTTAATAATTTTTCATTCAATTTTACATTTGCGTAAATTCCAACACCAGTCGCTGCCAGCGTCGCAACCCCCGCAATTTTATAATTATGATTTTCTTTCGCACATTTTTCCAAAGTTTTATATTTTGTTTCAATTTCTTTTTCCAATTTTGCAATCTGGGCATCCAATATTTGTTCTTCTATATCATAATCTGCATACGCAGGGATAATACAGAACAACAAAAATACTGCCGCAAATAATTTCATTTTGACTTCTCTGTTTTTGCGGTTTCGGTTGTATTTTCTGTATCCCCGGCTTTTTTTGCTTTATTTAATTGAACTGCTTGCACTACTGCCCCGGTTGCGGTTGCTGCCGTACCCACACTGCCAATGACAGTCGCAACTTTCCAACTATTTTTTGATTTATTGCAACTGCGTATTTTATTATCCAGTGTTTCGCTTTTTCTTTGTAATTCTGATAATTGGGCACGTTTTTGCGCCAAAACACCATCAGCCGCAAGAGCGGATACAGCAAAAATACATGCAGAAGCAGAAAATGTTGCTAAAATTCTCATACGGCCATATTATATCAAATAAACAGCGTATAAGCAATATGATAATCGGCACAACATTATTATTGTATGCTTTAATTGTTCTGCCATCGACTTTAAGAACGTGAAATAAAAAATCCCGCAATGCGGGATTTTTATTTTCAGAACTATTTTTTATTTCAAGTTCTTTACTTTCTTTTTAAAGTCCAATGTGTATGTAGTTGCGGACCACAGGCTTGCTGCTAAAGTCAGCCACAAACCACAGATACAAACATAAGGTAAACCAATTAAAGCATACAATAATGATTGACTGGTAATCGGAGGAGTGATAGTCGAGCCAAGTGCGATAAGCAAAAAGAACGCACCAACAGATATCATCTGCAAGGCAGTTTTAATTTTGCCAACAGAAAAACGTGCTTTTGGTACAGGCATTTCTGCTTTCTGTGTTCCCATGAATTCGCGCAGGCCGCTGACGTAAAGTTCGCGTGCGATTATCAAGATAACCGGTACCATGATGAACCATACGCGCATCATTACCGCCAATATAATCAAAGAATTTACAACCAACAGCTTGTCGCCGATATGATCAAGCACACCGCCAAGTTTGCTGGTAACGTTGTATTTCCTTGCCAGGTATCCATCAAAGAAATCACTGAGCGCTGCAAGTGTGAATAAAGTAAACACAATCCAGTGCATTTGGAACAAAAATAACGGAATTATTGCGAAAGCCACAAAAATTCTGAAGGCTGATAGTGAATTTACAAAAGTTTTCATTAGGGTTCTCCTTTATTAGCAGCGTAATTATAGCATAAAAATAAAATGAAGTCATTAGCAATTTAAGCCACTAAGCCAAATAAAAAAAAAGCAGGCATTTGCGCCTGCTTTTTTTAAATCTGTATTCAAGTTTGCCTAGAATACTCCGCCAACTTCTGCCGGGGATTGGTATTCGGATGACGATTGCTGGTTGCTTTTGTTCGTGGCGTTTGGTTTTTGCCCAAGCTTGAATGCTTCTTGAATTGTTGCCCCAGCATCTGCATCGCCAGCGGCAGTTCCAGTTTGACGATTGATTCGCCGAAACTCGATTCCGGTCGGAACAGAAAATGGCTGATCAGGAACATTTGCCAGCGCCTGGGTCATAAAATCAGAAAAAACTTTCGCTGGCATGTGGCTGCCTGCGCCTGCACCCATTGGTCTTGGGGTGTCGTATCCCATCCAAACGCCTGCCACCAAGTCCTTGGAAAATCCGACAAACCAAACATCCTTGACATCGTTTGTGGTGCCAGTTTTGCCAGCAATGGTGTGCCCGGGCACAATCGCAGAGCGTCCAGTTCCGCGCTCTACAACGCCTTGCATAATCGATACAACCTGATACAAACTTTGTGGATCGGAAAGGGGGTCGCCTTTTTCTTTCTTTTCTGGTGGTGGCAAGTCATCACGCCAATCCTGCATATTAACCGAATCTGTTCCCAATGTGCGTCCATATCGGTCTTCTACATAATCGACAAGCTTTGAGTCCATTCTTTGTCCGCCGTTAATAAATGATGCAAATCCCAGTGTCAATTTTTCAAGTGTTGTTTCCCCAGAACCCAATGCCAATGATAGGTTCATATTACTAAGGTCTTCGGGATAGACACCGAATCGCTGCGCTGCGGAAACTGCGTTCCGGATTCCAATTTGTTCGACCAGTCGGACGGTTGGTACATTTCGCGATTGCTCTAACGACAAACGCAATGGCACCATACCCAGGAATTTCTTGTCGTAATTTTCTGGTTTCCACAGGCTGTCGTCTTCCTTCCAGCCAACAATCGGTGCATCCAAAATTAATGTAGTCGGATTCCAGTTGTCTCCGTCTTCTAATGCTGCCAAATACACAAATGGTTTTATAGTAGATCCGATTTGACGATAACCTTGGGTTGCGCGGTTAAAGCTGCTTTGTGCGAATGATGCGCCGCCCGCCATCGCCAGAACGCGGCCCGTGTGGGGATTAATTGCAATCAGTGCGCCCTGTAATTTTTCCCCACCGCGTCCAGCATTGTAAGCATCCAGTGCTGTTTTCAGAGCCTTGGAAGCGGCGCGTTGCAATTCTGGGTCAATCGTTGTCTTGATATAAAGTCCATCATTATAAAGTTCTTCGCGCCCGATTGTATTCAGCAATTCGCGACGAACTTCTTCGGCAAAATACTGAAAGTCGTCGGATTGCTGGGCCATAAAATCGCTGTTTATATTCAAAGGCTCTGCAATGGCTGCGTTCATTTCCTGTTTTGTAATAAATCCTTCTTCCATCATTCTGCGCAAGACATAGTCGCGCCGCTGGACTGCGCGATCGCGATCATTAGGCGCCTTGGGCAGGGACGCAAGAAAAGCGGCCTCGGACAAGGTCAGATCCTTTACCGGTTTGTTAAAGTACATCAGTGATGCCGAGCCAACACCATAAGCACGCGCGCCCAGAAAGATCTGATTTAGATAAAGCGTCATTATGTGTTCTTTGGAAAACGAGCGTTCAAGTTTCAGTGCAAGAATTCCTTCACGGATTTTTCTTGAAAAAGTTCTGTCGCTGGTCAGAAAGAAATTCTTTGCAACCTGTTGAGTAATAGTTGATGCACCAGTAAATCGGGTAGGGCCACCAAAGAAGCGAATTATATTGTTAGCGCCCGCGCGGGTGATTCCCAATACATCGACGCCGGGATGATGCCAGAAATTTTTATCTTCGGCTGCGACGAATGCATTTATCAAAACCGGCGGCATGTCGTCATAGTCAATAAATACGCGTCGTTCTTGTGCATATTCAATCAGCAATGATCCGTCCGATGCATACAATCGGGTCGCCACAGGTGGTGCGTATGTCGCAAGCTTTGTATAATCGGGCAGGTCCGCGCCATATCGCAGCACCATCAAGGTAAGCGATACAATTCCAATAAGTAATATCCAAAACAAACCGCGTAAAACAAACCGCGATGCCTTTTTAAAGAATAATTTTATCTTTTCCATGGCGCAAATTATACCAGCCACTGGCTATTAGTCAATAGTAAGTATCAATTAGTAAATGTGGCTATTTGTGCGTTGAGAAATTATTTTTTCGATAAGCTTAAAAAAGTTCATCATTTACTGCTTTATATTTGTTTTCTTTCTTGACTTAGTTTTCGTTTTTTTCTAAATTGTATTCAAAGGAATTCCTGAGGGAGGGAAGCATGCCTAAAAAATCCGCAAAAAAGCCGACGGCCAAAGCCGCCAAAAAAATTACATTGGCAAATAAAAAACCGGTCGCCAAACCAGCAATGCCAATTTCTAAACCTATCACGGCAACACCAATCGCTGGCGCGAAATCAGTGCATAAATGTCCACGCCTTACGATTTATATCTATTGGTTTATTATAGTGTCCTTTGTGTGTGCAACATTTTACATAGTTGGACGTGGGCATGAATTCTTACTTAAACGTGGCGGAAGCGAAATTACTATGTCTGCAGAAGGTTCCAGCATGTTGGAATCTGGCAAGGCAAAGTTGTTAAGTGGTGACGTCAAAGGCGCGATTGTCGACATGACCGCAGCAATAGGAACCGATCCGACCGCAGCAGTCGCTTACAACTATCGTGGTGAAGCATATTTATCCGATGCAAACTATGCCGCAGCCCAGGCCGATTTTGACAAGGCAATCGAATTGGATTCAGAAAGCTCTTTGGCATTTTATGATCGCGCGCTTTTGAAAATTCAGATGAGCAATCTGGAAGAAGCACTGGCCGATCTGAACGTTGCATTGGATGTATTTGGCAAACGTCCAAACGAAGTTCTTGCTGCCCGTGACATTTATTCCAAACGCGCCCAGCTGAATTTGTGGATGAAAAATTGGGAAACTGCGATTTCCGATTACAGCGCCGCACTTTCTCAATCGCCAAGCGATCCATCTGATGAAGATTTTGCAGGACGCGCAGACGCTTATACTGCAACCGGAAATTATGACGCGGCATTGGGTGATTATATGTCGGCAATAACTACAATTTCTGGCACTATAAAGAATAATGAAAATGCAGCAAAGCGGATAAGCATGTCACGCCGTGCAATGTCTTACTTTGAAAAAAGCGCTGCACTGCATGTTCAAATGAAAGACATGGCAGGGGCAAAATCCGATTTGGAAGCTGCCAATACTTTGGCTGCAGCGTTGAGTGATGCAGATACTCAAAAAAGAATTTTGGATTTGTTGGCGGGTTTGAAAACTCAGGCGGAAACTCCTGCGCCGGACGCCCAGCAACCAGCGCCAGCAGTCGAACAGCCTGCGCCTGCGCCAGAACCAGCACCTGCACCGGTCGAGCAACCAGCGCCAGTAGTTGAACAGCCGGCTCCAGAACCAGCCCCGGTCGAGCAACCAGCACCAGTAGTTGAACAGCCGGCTCCAGAACCAGCCCCGGTCGAACAACCAGTGCCAACCGAACAACCTGCTTAATAAAAAATCCGCGCCGATGGCGCGGTTTTTTTTATCAAAATTTCCGATTAAATTTTATTAATTGTTTCCATAAATTTTTCATGATGGGTCAGCTCGGAATCATTTGGATGAAAATGGCGGCGTGGAAAACCTGCACCGATTTTTGGATGATTCAGCATTGCTTCGTGATGCTCGGCTATTATATCTGCGAAATTTCTGACAGGTGTCGCATTTTCCAATTCAAGATAAAGCTTTGCCAGAATTTCGGTATCTATCAACGCCCCATGTGAATCCGCGCGTGCAGCCAACGAAATGCCAAACCATTTTGCCAATGCGTCCAAAGTATATTCTTTTGGCCCGAAAACCTTGTGCCGCGCGATGACCAAAGTGTCCATTTGTTTTTCCCTGGGAATTTCTTGGTATCCCAGCCCACGCAGCTCCCAGTTAATAAATGGAAAGTCAAAATCAATTCCATTATGTGCGACAATCGGCGAATCGCCTATAAAGTCCAAAAGCTTTTTCGCAACAGCTCCAAATTTAGGTTTGTCTTCCAAAAATGCATTTGACAATTTATGAACTTTATAGGCTTCGGGTGGAATTATTTTTCCATCTGGATTGATATATTCATGCAATGAATTGCCTGTGATTTTGCCGTCCAGCAATTCCATTGCGCCGATTTCAATAACTCGGTCCCCACGCGCATAGTCAAATCCTGTGGTTTCAATGTCAAAGCAGATTATTCTATTCATTTTATTACCTTTTGGTGTATCATAACGAAGTTATGAATCCAATGCTAGAAAATCTTAATATAGAGCAACGTAAAGCAGTCGAAGCCGCAGCGGCCGGCGGGCCAGTGTTGATTTTGGCGGGCGCTGGCACCGGTAAAACTACGGCACTTGTCGCGCTTATTTCTGTTCTTATTCCGGCGCGTCCCTATGAAATTCTGGCGGTGACTTTTACAAATAAATCTGCCAACGAGATGAAAAGCAGAATAATGAAAGCCAAGGGTGAAAATTTATACTGGTGCGGAACTTTTCATTCCATTTGCTTGAAAATTTTGCGCCGCGAAAAAAAGGCCATGCAAATGCGGTCGGACTTTTTGGTCTTTGGCGAGGACGAGCAGAAAAAAGTATTAAAATCGGTATTTGCAAATCTTGGTCTGGATTCAACAAATTATGATCCTGGCGCATGGGTTGATAAAATTTCTTTTTATAAAGATACGGGCAAGAAAGAAAAAGATGAAAAATTTGATACAATTATTTCGGCATATAATGACGAGCTGGCGCGACTGAACGCAGTTGATTTTGCAGACATTATAAATCATACCAATAATCTGTTGATAGAAAACCCAGCTATTTTGCAGTATTACCAGAATTTATTCAAATACATACTTGTTGATGAATTCCAGGATACAAATGCGCCGCAATATACTTTATTAAGACTGCTTTCGGCAATGCACAAAAATATATGCTGCGTGGGCGATGATGATCAAAGTATTTATTCTTGGCGTGGGGCGCAGATACGAAACATTCTGAATTTCGAAAAGGATTTTACCGATGCAAAAATTTTCCGTCTGACGCAAAATTACCGCAGCACATCGCATATACTGAGCGCCGCAAATTCGTTGATTAAAAAAAATATGGGTCGGTTGGGCAAAGATTTATGGTCTGGATTGGGCGATGGTCAAAAGGTTCAGGTCGTAACATTTTACTCTGATTTCGAAGAAGCCAATGTAATTGCTAATGCGATTGAAAATGACAAGGACGCAAAAAAATCTGACTTTGCCATATTGATTCGTAATGGCTCGCTGTCTAAAAAATTTGAAGACGAATTTATAGCGCGACAAATTCCATATAAATTGATAGGCGCACAAAAGTTCTATGACCGCCAAGAAATCCAAGACACTATTGCATACCTGCGATTGCTGGTTTACAGGTTTGATGATTTATCTTTGTTGCGTGTATTGGGGCGCCCGCGTCGCGGCTTGGGCGATATTGTTGTGGCCCAGCTGAAATTACAATCGGGGCAAACCGGGCAGCCGTTATTCGAATCGCTGCGTGAAATTAAATTAAAACCAAAACAAAGGGCAGGCGCGGACGATTTTATTAATGCTTTTGATTTTGACTGGAAATCAATGACCCCCGCAGATGCAGCATTAAAGCTGATTGAGGATTCCGGATACTTGAAAATGTGGCAAGAGTCCAAGGATGATAACGCGACAGACCGAATTAAAAACATTTACGAATTGATAAACAGCACAATCGTAAAATACGATTCGCTGGATGAGTTTTTGGAAAATGCAAGTCTGATGGTTGCGGACGATGCAATAAGTGATAAACCTGTCGAGCAATCGGACGCCGTTTCGATAATGACTATTCATGCGGCCAAAGGATTGGAATTTGACAATGTGTTTCTGCCTGCATGGGAAGAAGGAATTTTCCCCAACCAACAAAAATCTGACGACATGGAAGAAGAGCGCCGGTTGGCCTATGTCGCAATAACGCGGGCGCGACGTAGGTTGGTTATTACGAACGCTATGTCGCGATTAATTTTTGGAAAAAGAGAATACAATCCGTCCAGTCGTTTTATAAACGAAATCGCAACCGACTTTGTCGAATTTCCACAGAGCAAACCGGCAGCAAGTTATAAAGAAGATAAAATAAAAAAATCTTTACCATCATATATTAAATCGGATAGCTGTGTTGGAAAGTTGGTCAATCATACAGAATTGGGCAGCGGCGTTGTGATAGAACAAGATGGCGACATTTTAACAATAGCATTCAAGAACAAGGGAATTAAAAAAGTCGCCAAGCAATTTGTCAGTCAGAAATAATTACAATAAAATCCAGTTCAAAGATGCGATTTTTCACTTGCTCCGCATTTGCGATTTGTTCTAAGATAGAACTAAGGAAGGACGTTTATGCGGCCGAGAATTTCTATTTTGCCGATGTTTTCTTTGATTTTCGCGGGTTCCGCGTTTGCTGGGGCGGCTTTGCCGTCGGTAAATGTTTCGCGATCTGTTTCTGCGCGGGCAATGTATGGCGAAGTGCCGGTCGCCCAAAATTTTACTGCGCAAAAAACACCGGAAATAATCGCGCAAGCCGATGCGCCAAAAACATCCAAATCAATTTCTGTGGGCGATGTTTTGTCACCACGTCGTCCAAATGAAAATCTGTGGGCCCAGCCGAAAGACGCGCCACTGCGCATGCCGCGCAATGATGAATTTGCGATGCTGGACGAAAAAGTTTCCTTGCCCGAAGAAAGTTTAGATTTCAAAAATTCCCAGACAGATAAAATTGCTTTGCGTATGCCGGTGGCTATTCGCGCCCCCAGAAAAGCGGTTGAAAAAATTACAGAAAAATCTATTGATGATGACGCGGTGGCCAAAGCCTATGATGCCGGCAGGATTGCGGAATTACAACGCATAGCGGACAAGGCACTGACACCGCAGTCAATGGAATCAAAAACGCGAAAATTGGTTGTTTCCATGGACGATGCTGCGCCGCGTGCGGCTGTTGCATCTGTGCGCTCGACCAAGGCTTCACCCATGGTTGAAGAAGAGTTTGCATATAAAAATCCAGATGATATGCCGCTGACTAAATTATCACCAATGCAATTAAAACGCGCATTCAAGAAAACTTATGTTTCCGAGAATAAGCATTTGTCGGCGTATCGCGTGGATGAAAAGTTTGATACTGCCAGCGATGAAAATCCGGACACTGCAATCCAAGGTTTTGATTCAGTACCCGATTTGTCCGAGCGCAGCGACATTCGTCCATTGGAAATCAAAATCAGCTTTCAAGATTCTGATTCGGCGCTGTCGCGTGATAACTATATGTTATTGTCAGAATATGCTGGAATAGTGGTCAGTAATCCAAAGCGCGCAATTCAGGTTTCAATTCCAGAACACGCAACACGCAGCTTTGACGGACGTAAATTGGCGGCGAAAAGATTAGCGATTATAGAACAGGTCTTGCGTGATACTGGTGTGTCGGATCAAAAAATTGTGCCAGTGTTGGCGGACAGATCTGATGAATCTTTGATTTTGCGGGTTATTTCCAACGATACTTTTCAGTCATTGACCCAGCAGATTGATAAAAAATCCAAGACCACAAAAAGCTTGGCTTGGTAATTCCGCCGGAGTTCGGTTCCCCCTCAAAAAAATTGCCACAAAAAAAAGGGCGCAAATATGCGTCCCATTTTTTTACCACTGTTCTGGCCTTGTCGGTGGCGTTCATTGTGCGGCGCGAAATTTGCACCGAGTTTTCTATTTCGCTTTCGTATATCTTTCAATACTTTCCATTATAAGTCTGTCAGCCGTTTCACGATCGCCCCAGCCAATTATCTTTGACCACTTGTTAGGCTCTAAATCTTTGTAATGTGAAAAAAAGTATTCCATCTTTGCCTTTAATATAGGCGGCAGTTGATCGATAAAATGAGTGTTCGTATGAAATGGATCTATTTTATCCAATGGAACACAAATTATTTTCTCGTCCCCGCCAGCTTGGTCTTCCATCAATAAAACACCGATAGGGCGCACGTCAATTAAAACACCGGGTTCCAGCGCAGCATTAGATACTACTACGCAATCCAAAGGATCGCCGTCATCACCCAATGTTCCTGAAAAATAACCATAGTCCGCAGGATAACTTAATGGAGTATGCAAAATTCTGTCCACTCGTAACAGACCAGTTGACTTGTCAATTTCATATTTTACGCGGCCGCCTTCGGGCACTTCTATTACTGCGGTCATCCTCTTTGGTGGATTTTCACCCGGCTTGATATGTTCTATGCTCATTAAAAAAACTCCATAATTTTTTACTTTAAAAACCCGCGCGGATGCGCGGGGATTTTTTTATATCCTTATCGGCATTAGTATGAATAAAGCGTCCGATTTTTTGTCCTTGGACTTCATAATCGTGGGACTTAACGGATCCTGCATTTCTATTTGGAACTTGTCGCCTTCGATTTGATTTGCGATGTCCAGCAAGAATTTTACATTGAACGCAATCGCAAAAGTTTCATCGCCATTATATTCAATGTCTATTTCCTGGGTCGCCGTTCCAGCATCCGGACTGGACGCGTTGATAATCAATCTGTTCATCAAAAATTCCATATGAACAGATTTGGTTTTATCCTGGCTGGCGATTGATACCAAATCAACCGCAGCGATAAATTGCTTTCTGTCGATAGTTGCGATTTTGTCATTTCCCTTTGGAATCACAACACGATAGTTCGGATACTGAGCGTCAACCAGCTTGCTGGTCAATGTTGCAGCGCCCACGCTGAAGCGCGCCTTGGTGTCTGACAATTCTACAACAACATCATCGACAGATGCGTCTTCCAAAAGTTTTGACAACTCGCCAATCACGCGGCGTGGCAAAATAACCGCGGGCATTTCCGCGCTGCCTTCGGGCGCAGCAATACTGCAAAGTGCTAATCTTTGCGAGTCTGTCGCAACCGCAGCCAGCATTTTTTTCTTGCCGTCATCGGTGATATGAAAATAAATACCGCCCAGATGATAACGCACATCGTCAGTTGGAATTGCAAACTTTGTCTGATTGATAAGATGCGCCAAATCGCCAGTGGTCATCTGGAACTTTGTTGTCAGATTCGCATTCGCCATCATTGGGAAATTTTCCGCTGGCAATGTTGGTAATCTGAAAATCGCGCGGCCACTGGATACAACCAGCTGATCACCAGACTGCTTGAATTTTATTTCAGCATCTTCTGGCAATTTCCGTGCGATGTCGTAAATCATTTGGACCGGCACGGTTATTTTACCAGCCAAAGTAATGTCGGCCGGCACGCGTTCGATTAATTCCAAATCAACATTGGTCGCACTTAAAACCAGGTCATCGCCAACCTCGAGCTTGACGTTCATCAAGATAGGCAAGGTCGCGCGCTTTTCAACGATTGACTGCATGTGACCGAGCGCCTTTATTAAAACTTGGCGAAAAACTGAGAATTCCATATCTAGTGTCCTTTATTTTTATCTATTCTGTGGGGAATTTTACATAAAATGCCGATTCGGGGCAAGGGTAAAATCGCGCCCTATCAGAGCGCGATTTTTAATAAACAAATAGCAAAATTTATTTTTGACTATTCAGATATGCAACTGCGTCCATTGCGCATTCACAGCCTGTGCCGACCGCTGTCGCAACTTGCATTTTTAATTCGCTGCGAACGTCCCCGGCAACAAACATCCCAGCGGGCAGGGCGCCCGGAATCAATCGTCCCATCGCGTCGCGCTTTATATCCTCGGTCAGATAGTCTGTATTTGCTTCATGTCCGATTGCTACAAAAACGCCATCGCACTCTATTTTGTCGCCATTTGTTGTTATCGCGAATGTAACACCAGATTCATCTCCGCCGACCTGGGCCAGCTCGGTATTCCAAAAAACAAAAATGTTTTCGGCGGCCTGGACGCGGTCTATCAAAACTTTTTCGGCCCTGGAAAAAGAGTCTTTGCGATAAAGTATTTTTACAGACTTTACGATTTTCGACAGATATAAAGCCTCGTTTAATGCGGAATTCCCACCGCCAATTACCAAGACGTCTTTGTCGCTGTAGAAAAATCCATCGCAAGTCGCACAATAAGAAACTCCGCGCCCCATAAATTCGCGAGCACCCACAATTTCCAATTTTCTTGGGGTTGCGCCAGTTGCAATTATTATTGCCCTGGATTCATGTTCTTTGCCGTCGTTTGCAATTACAGAAAAACCATTATCGGTTTTTTTAATTGATTTTGCGCTGGCTGATATAATTTTTGCCCCGAACATTTCGGCCTGGGCCTTCATTTTTTCGGCCAATTCTTGTCCATGCCCTATAAAGCCCGGATAATTTTCCAGTTTATCAATAGACGTCATATATCCGCCAATACGATCGCCCGCCAATACCAAAGTACTTTTGCCACCACGTGCGGCATACAAGGCAGCTGTTAAACCAGCTGGACCACCACCTAAAATTATAATATCGTTCATGTTTATTCCTTTATCAGAAAGGGTAGAATAGCAGAAAAAAATAGAGAGAAAAAGAAAAAAGATAAAAATTGACAAAATGGTAAATTAGAAACAACTACAAAAAATCCCCAAATGGGGATTTTTTATTTTGCGCGTTCTACGTATTCAAGGCTTTCCGTATTTACCACGATTTTTTCGCCTTGTTCTACAAACACTGGAACCGACAGACGCACTCCGTTGTCCAAGATTGCAGGCTTGCCGCCGCCGGCTGCGGTTTGACCACGTAATGCAGGTTCTGTTTCTGCAATAACTGCGATGATTGTTTTTGGCAGAGTGATTGAAACTGGATGACTTTCGACAAAGTTGGCCTTGACCGACATTTCAGGTTGCAAAAATTTCACTTGTTCGCCCAATGCGTCATTTGGCATTGTAAATTGTTCGTAATCAGACAAACGCATGAAAAAGCTGTCGACACCATCACTATAAAGATATTGGCATTCGACATCTTCGACCATCAGTTTTTCAACCCTGTCTTCGGACCGCCAGCGATCGCCGCCTTTGTTGCCTGAATCAATATCGCGAAGATCTGCCTGGACGAACGCGCCACCTTTACCGGGTTTAACCTTTGTAATACTTGTAACCGAGTATCTTTTGCCGTTGTGAGAAATTACCCAACCGACTCTTATATCATTTGCAGTAAAGCTTGCCATTATTCGCCCTTTGGTTTAACCCGCCGATTATAAAGTAAAATAGCCCTTTGTCAATGAAAGTGCGCGTAAATTTTCTGTGCCATGGCTGGTGAAATTCCCGGCGCGCGCGCAATGTCGGACGCACGTGCATCCGCAATTTGTTTAACACTGCCAAAGTAGTGCAGTAAAGATTTTTTTCGTGCAGCGCCAATGCCTTCGATTTCATCCAATGCGCTGGCGAATTCTGTTTTGGCCCGGCTTTGCCGGTGAAACGAGATTGCAAATCGGTGCGCTTCATCACGAACACGGCGCAGCAGCAAAAATTCGGACGAGTCTTTTGCCAATGTCCGATTTTCTTTTCCGTTTGGCATAATAAAATGCTCGTCTCCGTCGCGCACCATGCCCTTGACCACACCCAGAACAGCAGCGCGCGCGCCCAGAACTTTTTTTGCGATGTTCCATTGCGCCCGTCCGCCATCAACTATCAATAGATTAATGGACTTGGAATCTTTATTTTCTGCAAAGCGCGAAATAAATTCTTCCATCATTGCGATGTCATTGCCGGCGCGCGCGGCGTCTTTCAGTTTGAAGTGCCGGTACCCGTTTTTTACAAAACCATTTTTATCAAAGACTATCATTGCCCCAACTGAATTTTTTCCAAAAAGGTGAGAATTATCAAACACAGCTGCGTTGCCGATTTTTATCCCCATCCATTTTTCCAACAACTCAAAGGATGAAGGATGATGGATAAAGGATGAATTTGATTTATCCGCGCCGCGTCCAGCCGTTCCAGTTATACTAAGTGCGGAAATTTTATCGCGAATTTGGGCGGCTTTTTCATAATCTTCGGAATTTGCGGCGATTGTCATTTGTGCAGAAAGTTCATTAACAACCGATTGTATATCACCAGAAAGAATTTTTCGCACAAGGCCAACTTGTTTCGCATAAACTTCATCCTTCATCCGTCTTTCTTCATCCTTTATACATGGCGCGCTGCATCTTCCGATTTGATAAAGCAGGCAAGGCCGAGTGCGGTTTTTCATAAAGCTGTCTGTGCAGGTTCTGACCTGGCAAACTTTTTGAATAGTTTTTAATGCTTCATTTAATGTGCTGACCGAAGGGTATGGTCCGAACACGTCTTTTTTTTGTGAAATTTTTCCGCGGAATTTTACCAGTCTGGGGTAATCGTGCTGGGTCAGCGCCAACATAGGATACATTTTCCCATCGGTCAGCATTATATTGTATTTCGGTTTTCGTGTTTTTATCAGCTCTTGTTCCAGTACCAAGGCATCAGATTCTGTGGCGGTTGTTTGCCAATCGACGGACGCGACCAAGTTGCGCATAATGCGTTTATGCCATTCCAGTTTTGACACGTCACAATACTGGCGCAGGCGCGCGTTGATGTTTTTTGCCTTGCCCACATACAGCAGTGCCCCATCCGCGTCAAACATCAGATAAATGCCAGGTAGTCTAGGACTATTTTCTATAAGATTAGAAAATTGAATAATCATTGCTTTTATGATACAATCGTGAAAGAAAAAAGCAAATGAGGAAAAAATGAAATTTATAGGTCAAGAATCAGGTCGCAGTATGATTGAAATGTTGGGAGTGCTGGCCATAATGGGCGTAATAACAGTCGGCGCAGTTACCATGATTTCTGCCGCAATGCGCAGTCAGAAAAGAACCGTTTTGCAGGACGAGGTAGCCCAAATTGTAACAGGTGTGCGAACCATTCTTGGTGAATACGATGATTTTTCTGGTTTGGATAACTCAACCATTTTTGCAGCAATCGGCATGTCTGACAAGAATCCGTATGGTGGCAAGTATTCATTGTCTGCGAATCCATCAGACACACGGCAATTTATTTTGACTATAGAAGGATTAAGCAGTTCTGACTGCGGATATTGCAAAACAAAAGCTTGGTCTGATTCTGTCGGATACAAGTTATCGGAAGGAAAATCGGGCGGCGCTGTTGCAATCCCAGATGATTGCAGCGCACAATCGGGACAAAACTATGTTCAGATAATTTATGGCGACTAATAAAATTATTTCACCAACAGAGGACGGAATTCGTCTGAAAAAATGGATAAAAAGACATTATCCAAAAATTTCAGATGGAGAGTTTCACAAGCTGTGTCGATCAGGCCAGCTGCGTGTTAATTCTTCCAGATGTCACGGCGATGAAATCCTGAAATCTGGCGACGCAATGCGATTGCCTCCGTTCATGATTGCGCTGTCAAATGAAGAAAACAAAGATCAAAGATTAAATGCCGGAAATAAATTTTCAATGGGTGATTTGGAAAAGTTGCGCCAATGTATAATTTACAACGATCCGGACTTTGTGGCGTTTAACAAGCCATCTGGTTTGGCGGTCCAGGGTGGCACGGGCATAAAAAAATCGCTTGATAAAATGGCGGTGGCGTTGTTTCCTTATGACTTGGTTCTGCCAGTTCATCGGCTGGACAAGGAAACCAGTGGCGTCATCATATTTGCCAAGAACCAGCGCACAGCCCAGGTTTTAAGTGCCCAGTTCCAGGACAAAACTGCGTCCAAAGAATACTTGGCGTTGCTGTCTGGAAAAGTTTTGCCAAAGACAGGCGTTATTGAAAACTTTATCGCAAAGGGAAAAGTTTTCCGGGACGATGAAGAGCCCGGACCCGGCGCCCAGCGCGCAGTTACAAAATACCAGGTTCTGGCAGAGCTGCCCGGGATTTTATCTTGGGTCAGGTTTTTACCAATGACTGGACGCAATCACCAGTTGCGGTTGCACTCGGCATTTTCGCTGAATGCACCGATTGTTGGCGATCGATTGTATGGTGATGGCGGGGTTTGTGCGCCAGCAAATGGTGTATTAGCATCAATGTTGGACACCAAGCACCTGTTTTTGTTTGCCTATAAGTTGTCATTTCGGCATCCAACTACGGGAAAGATAATAACGATTCGTGCGCAGATGCCCCAGTTCATGGCCGCGGTCGCGAAATTTTTGGAATTCAAGGCTGATTAAGATGAGGTTGCGGAAAAATAATTTTTTCAGATTTGCGCGAATTGTCGCGATGTTTTTTATTGGGCTTTTGGTGTCAGTTGCGATTACCTTGTCGCAGATAAATTTAGAGGCCTTGCGGGAACAGGTTACTCATACTTTGTCAGAAGCTGTTGGTATGCCGGTTGAAATACGCGGACAAATTTATTGGAAATTTTCTTTGACCCCCAAAATTGCTTTGACGGATGTTGCTGTTAAATCAAAAGATTGGGCAAAAAATAAAGATGGTGTCAGCATAGATTTGGTCGAAGCAAAATTAAGTCTGATTTCATTATTCAGTTCCAACCCATCGGTCAGAGATGTGGTTCTGATAAACCCAATAGTTTATGTAGAGAAAAATGCAAAGGGTGAGATCTCTTTAGAATCAACACGCAGCTTTGGACCTGAATCTGCGGAAGATGCTCTGCCAAAATTTCCAATAGATACAGACTGGGGAATTGATTCGGTCCGTATGGAAAATCCAAAACTTGTTTTAATTAATCCAAACAAAACAGAAGAATTTAAAGCTGATCAAGTTATCGTAAATTATAACAAAAAGTCCAATCTGGTTGAATACACCGGTAGTTTGGTTCTGAATGATCAAGATTATTCCTTTATTGCTTCGCTTTATCCGCTTGATACCAAACGCAAGGTTTATCCAGTGCGCGTGGCGATAGTAAACAAGTTGACCCCACTGACCGCAAACATCGCCCTGGAACAAACCAGCCGGCTTCCCATAGATTTTGTAGTCCGTGGAAAAATTTCTGATGCAGCCGGATTTTTCCAGCAATTTGGGATTGATATTGTAAAACTTGCACCAATGACTATTAACATTGCGGGCGGCATTGATCATAATCAACTGGTCTTGCGGCAATCGTCAATCTCGTTTGGGAAAAGTGATCTTTCTATATCTGGATCGTATTCGTGGTTGGGTGAACGACCGGATGTAAACTTAAAGCTGAAATCACAAAGATTTATTTTGGACGAAGTTTTTCCAGATCTGTATGGAAGTTCTACGCCTTGGCAGCGTCCAGACCGAGAGCTGTATGTTTTCAAAAATGTTCCGTTAAATCCCGATTATCTCAATGCTGTAAATGCAGAAATAATTATTGACTTTGCCGAAATGGAGGTTTATAGAAACATGCTGATGGAAAACGTGGATGCTCACCTGGGTCTGCATGATGGTTCGCTTTCCTTGAATATAGATAATCAGTTTGCTAATGGTCAGGTTAAAATAAGTTTGTTGGCGCATGAAAATTCGGGCGCAGTGGTTGCACGCGTGGCTGCTCGGGGTAAAGGCGTGGTGGTTGGAAAAATTTTGGAATCGGTGGACGAAAGAAATTTCATCACTGGTTTGCCCGCAGATTTTGAGTTTTATGTGGAAGGTCGCGGTCAAGACCTGTCAGAACTGATGTCGAACTTGAATGGCCCAATCCAGGTAAAAAGCGCCGGGTCCGGCACTGCATTGCCAGATGCGGCAGAATATATTTATGGGCGGGACTTTCTGACCTCGGTCCGACACAGCGTCCAAGATATAGTTATGGCGGACAAGAAGTATGATAAGGTTGGGATTTCATGTGCCTTGGTCAATCTGAAATTGCGCCAGGGCAGGGCCGAAACTGACCTGGGGATCGCCTTGCAGACGCGGGACGTGAATATGCGCGCTGTCGGATTCGTGGATCTGGGCAAAGAAGATATGCATGTTTCGTTGGCCTCGACCCCTGTGCGTGGCATACGGCTTAGCATCACGGGCAGCATCGTTAATGCAATGGAGTTCACTGGAAATCTGGCCGAGCCAGACATCAAGTTGAATAACGGCGCAATGATCAGCCGCGCAGCTACGACGGCTGGAATCGGAATGTTGGTGTTGGCGCCGTTTACAGGCGGGCTTAGTCTGGTAGCGGGCGCTGGTGTGGGATTCCTGGCCGGGGATCTGCTGAACAACTGGCTGGCGGATGATAATCCATGCGAAACAGCAATGATGCGCGGCGCACCCGCAAGGGAAGGCGACCCAGCATTTATGAATCGACCACTGGAAGAGTTGGTCGCAGAACTTATAAAATAAAAAAAAGGTGAAAAAATGAACTTCGTATTACAAAACATAATAAACATTTTGCAGGTTATTGCGGTCGGCGCAATTTTATGGCTATTTTACAAGCGCTTTATAAAAAATACAAATTCAGAAAAAATGGTTATGGGTCTTGTTGGCTTGGCTGCAATCTGGCTGTCCAGCTGGCTGTTCATGTGGGTCGGATTGCGAGTAATCGGTGAATTCACACGTTTGGCTGCAATCTTTTTATCTGTTGGTGTTGTCGTGGTATTCCAGCCAGAACTGCGCAAGTTCTTTGCGATGATGGGACATGTAAAATTGTTGCAAATTTTATTTTCTCCGCGCGCGATAAAGGATGCCGAAGAAAAAAGCCGCACAGAACATGCATTGGATGAAATAATAAAGTCCGTAGATTATATGTCCCGCAAACACACCGGCGCACTGATGGTATTTTGTAATGAGTTTGATGGAACCATAGAAAATCTTGGGACCAAGATTGACGCAGAAATTTCAAGCGAGCTTATTCTGACAATTTTCTTTAACAAAACGCCATTGCATGACGGCGCAATGTTGCTGGGAACCGATCGGATTTTATATGCAGGCGCAATACTGCCACTGACCAAAAAATCTGATTTGAATTGGAAATATGGAACTCGTCATCGCGCGGCCATTGGAATGTCTGAAAGCTCGGATTCATTGGTCTTGATTGTATCCGAAGAAAGTGGCGACATATCGATCGCCGAACACGGCAAGCTGACCAAATACGATGATATAAAGAAGTTACGCACAAGATTAGAAAAGGCAATCAAAGGTTAAAAAAAATGCGGGCATGCAGCCCGCATTTTTAATATACTTTTTTTATGCGCTGTGGCGACCAATCGCCGCGGAAATTTCTTCCAAAGATGCGGTGCTGGGCAACAAAGGTTCAAACCATAAATTCGCCGTGCCGCTTTGCAGCTGGCCCTTTTTAGGCCAATAAATTCCAGCGTCAGTTCCAACTGGCGCAATCGGTAATTTCAGATTTTCTGCAATAAACAACAATCCGCGTTTTAACTTTATCTGTACACCGGGCCGGGCGCGTGTTCCTTCGGGGAAAATTACCAAAGTCATGCCGTTTTTTATTTTTTCTGCAACCGCAGCAGT
>CAYJAG010000001.1:15067-18889 GCA_964368385.1 uncultured Muribaculaceae bacterium | reverse complement strand
CGGGGAAAATTACCAAAGTCATGCCGTTTTTTATTTTTTCTGCAACCGCAGCAGTGGCGACCAATCGCCGTGGCAATTTCATCCAAAGATGCAGTGCTGGGCAGCAAAGGTTCAAACCATAAATTCGCCGTGCCGCTTTGCAGCTGGCCCTTTTTAGGCCAATAAATTCCAGCGTCAGTTCCAACTGGCGCAATCGGTAATTTCAGATTTTCTGCAATAAACAACAATCCGCGTTTTAACTTTATCTGTACACCGGGCCGGGCGCGTGTTCCTTCGGGGAAAATTACCAAAGTCATGCCGTTTTTTATTTTTTCTGCAACCGCAGCAGTCAGATTTTGCATGTTAGTCGCACCCTTTGCGCGATTCACAGGCTGCATGCCGACACGAGAAAAAGCCCAGCCGTAAATCGGAATCCACATCAATTCTTGCTTCATAATGAAAAAAATATTTGGCAGTTTAGTCATCAGAATTGCAATTTCCAAAACCGACATATGTTTTGCAGCAATTATTGCCTTGCCGTCTGCACGCAGAAACTGGCTGGGGGCAACTGGAATGCCATCTTGGGAAACGGCCGGATAATGTATCTGATAGTTTATTCCGGCGACTACACACGCCAACCAAAGCACCCCAGCAGCATCTGCGGTGATAGCTAAACGGGTCAGTTTTTTTGAGGGCAGCGCAATCAGCAGTAATGGCGCCCAAAGAATAAACCAAATTGAAAGGGAGATTTTAAATAGTATTGTTTTTATCATGGCAGTTTCGGGCTCCAGGTCGGTTCTAATCCATTTACTCCATCAGGCAAATTTATGCTGTATGAATTTTGCCCCATTATATCCACGCTGCGAATGTGGCTTTCGCGTTCGTCATCGCTGATTTTTTCTGTTTCGTAATAAATCACTCGACGCGAGTTAGGTGCCCAACTGGGGGCCTCCATAAACCAGCCACCTGCCAGAATTTTTTCGTTTTTTCCCTTTGGCGACATCACGCCGACAAAGAAAGTATCGTCAGATATTTTTGTAAATGCGATATAGTTCCCATCCGGTGACCATGCTGGGGTTGCGTATCTGCCCGCTCCGAATGTAATCCGTTTTTCAGACAAATTTCCCAGATCTAAAATATGAATCTGCTGGCTGCCCGAGCGGTTAGAGTTAAAAGCCATTTGTTTACCATTTGGCGAATAGCTGGGCGAAGTATTGATGGAATCACCAAATGTTAATTGCCGCAGCTTGTTTGTTGCAATGTCAAATTCATAAAGATTTGTTGCAGCGCCCTTGGCCAAGGTCAATGCTATGCGCCCTCCATCGGGTGAAAACCGCGGCGCAAAAGTCATTCCGCCGAATTGCCCCAGTCTGCGTTGCTCGCCCGTGTTCAGGTTCAGCGTCCAAACCATTGGGTCGTCATCGCGGTAAGACAAAAATACAATCGTTTGCAGATTTGGCGAAAAATGGGGTGACATAACCATTGTCTTGCCATCTGAAATATATCGGAATCCATGTCCATCGCTGTCCATAATTGCCAAACGCTTATTTCGATTATCCATATCGCCTGTTTCGGTTGTCATTACGATTTGGGTATCAAAATAACCAACTTCTCCGGTCAGTCGCTCGTAAATAGCATCTGCCATGATATGCGCCAAGCGACGCGCAGACTTTTTCGGTGCGACCAGAACTTGCGCTTCCAGTTGCTCTTTTCCTTGGATGTCCCAGACATAGAATTGCAACCGGTATTGCCCATCATTTGTTTGTGTTAATTTAGCCTGAACCATTACCTGGGCTTTTATCGCGGCCCAATCTTGGAACGCTGGCATTTCATCCATTTTTACCATTTGCGGATGTGCGGATTGTTTTATGATTCTGAAAAGTCCTGTAGATTTCAGATCTTTTTCCACTACTTCACGCAAGGTTGCGGCTAACTTGGAATCTTTGGCCTCGAACTTTTGTATTGCGATTGGCATAGGGGAAACATTACCGGCAACGATATCTATTTTCATTTCGCCGTGCGCCAGCACAGGCAAAAAAGCAACAGCAAAAAATAAAAGCAGTTTTTTTAACATGAATTTTCCTTTCCTGATCGCGGGATTTTAACACAGCGGAAACAAGAGTGCAAGCGGGCATAGTATATTAAATGCACCATGGTTGTCTTTTTTTACCACCATATTTTCGAACCAGTTTTTCATTCAACATTATGGTGCTGACATCTCGACCATCGGATAGTTTTACATGCGCATCAATGCGTCCCAGGTATTTATCGTCTTTGATGTCGGATAATTCTACAACAGAATCTGGTGGCAATAATTTTTCCAGTCTATCACGAGCCTTGAACGCCATCATAATTTCTGATTCACATTTTCCATGAATTTCTGGTGCATCTATTCCCAAAATTCTGACACGGATGGAAATTTTAACATCGTTTTCTAATAATACTTTGGCAGCAAAGGTATCCCCATCAAAGACATAACCAGTGGTTGCACTGACCGATGTCGCACCAATCGCCGCCAAAGGCAAAATCAAAAAAGAAAAAAACAGAAACAGGTTTTTTATCATGGGTGTATTTTATTCAAAGTTAAGAATAAAATCAAAACAAAAAAAACCGCGCCATCGGCGCGGTTTTACATAAAGCGATTTTACCGAACAACTAGTTCCCAATAATACTGGGCACCAGAGCAAGCTACACCAGTTGCATTTTCAGTAGCTAAGCATTGTCCATAGTTCAGCGAGCAAGTAGTATTTGCCGCAGTACAAGCCGATGGAACTGCTGGAATAGAAGGTGCACCGATAAGGTCTGAATAAGTACCAGTCTTTGCAACCTTGTGCAAGCTAACAGTTCCGCTCAGCAGTGATTCCGACGCACTTGTTGCCAAGGCTGTCGTACTGGTAGTGCTCAATTTAGCTGCCGTGTTGGTATCGGTATCCGATGGCATAGTAAATGTTCTGGTTGCAGCCCCAGTTAAATGCCCCTTTGCATCTACCGTGACCGAAGGGACCGTGAAAGTTCCGTTATGTGTAAGCGTTGCATCCGCCCCCGGACCATATGCGGCCGCAATTACCCCACTGGTATTATGACTTATCGCGGTTCCGGATACGGTGATAGGCGCAGTTCCAGTATACGTAGTGTTTGTGTCTGTTGCTGCGATGGTTATTTTTCCACTTCCACCAGTGATAGTTACATTATTGCCAGCTGTCAAAGTTTTTGTTTTCATGGCCCCGCCAGTTGAAGAGCCGTTTGTTAAAACTCCAACATTCGCAGCAGTAGTATCCGAAGCGTATGAAAGGGCATTTGATATAGTGTTTCCAGTTACGTTTATTCCGGTGCCGGCAACATAAGTAGTATCTGTATCAATTTGTTTTGCGTACCAATTTGATCCATCAAAAGTAAATGAATAAATTGTACCTGCTCTCAATGCACCTGCCGTAGCTGCCGCATCTGTATCGGTCATAAATATAGGTTTTGCTGTTTGTCCACCGACAGATAATGTTGGATTGGCAGAGTTAGCCACATTGATAGTTGCAATAACTATTGAACCATCTGTCAAATCTGATGCAGTAAATGCCGGCCGGGTTCCTGCCAGAGTATATGCCGCCGCCGTACCAGCCGTAGAGGCACCATTGAAAGCCCTGTTATTTCTATCAGTCCAAGGAACGTTAACAACCAACTGACCCGCTGCGTTGTTTTGGATTCCATAAGTTCTTGATGCGGTTGCAGTTACAGCATTCGCAGCGACTGCTTGTGCAGTATCGCTGGCCAACTTTGCCAAACCCAACACCGTTGATGTTGCAGCAGAATAAGTAGTGTTTGTATCGGCCCATGGAACACTGACAACGG
>CAYJAG010000001.1:4085-14967 GCA_964368385.1 uncultured Muribaculaceae bacterium | reverse complement strand
CCATAACCGTAGTATCAATAGATGGGTCAGTTTCAGTAAAGCTGGTCAAGAATGTTGCACCCTTGGTAATTGACAAAGCACCATTTGCATCAGCAGTTATTGCCGTGACAGCGTTTCCAGCACCGCTTGTAGATGCAGTTGTTATATGATCAAGCCATGGTATATTGACATAAGCAATGTTTCCGCTGTCCAGTTTTACACGATAATTTCTTGTCGATGTGGTCGTGTCCGTTGCCAAAGTCGCTGCTGCTGCATCAGCGGCCTGTGCCAGTTTTAAACCACCGAGCGCGGTATTTGTAGCCGCCGGCAAAACATATGCTGCTGGCAAATCAGCACTGGTCAAAAATGTTTGTCCCTTGGTAACGGACAATGCACCATTTGCATCGGCAGTTATTGCTGTGACAGCGTTTCCACCGCCAGTTGTAGATGAAGTTGTTATGTGATCATTGTCTGATAACATCTGCCAATTTGTTCCGTCATAAACAAAGGTGTAATCTGTATTGACTTTCAACATTCCGACAGTCAACGCAGCGCCTTCAAATTGAATGGTTTTTGCACCCGTGCCGTTAACATTTAATGTAGAGGTCGTTGAATTTGCGACATTTATTTTTGCCACAACATGCGAGCCCTTGGTAAGCACAAAACCAGTTGCAGCCAGAGCATAAGCATTTGAGGTTCCTGTGGTTGTTCCAGTTGCAACGCTGTCATCCGATGGCATAGTAAATGTTCTGGTTGCAGCCCCAGTTAAATGCCCCTTTGCATCTACCGTGACCGAAGGGACCGTGAAAGTTCCGTTATGTGTAAGCGTTGCATCCGCCCCCGGACCATATGTGCCCGCAGCTACATGTGATGCTGGATGAGTATAAACAGTGTCAGTGTCAACCCAAGGAACGTTAACAACCAACTGACCCGCTGCGTTGTTTTGGATTCCATAAGTTCTTGATGCGGTTGCAGTTACAGCATTCGCAGCGACTGCTTGTGCAGTATCGCTGGCCAACTTTGCCAAACCCAACACCGTTGATGTTGCAGCAGAATAAGTAGTGTTTGTATCGGCCCATGGAACACTGACAACAGCCTTGCCCGCGGCATCTTTCTGGACCCTATAAACCTTGCCCGCGGTACCTGTTGTGCCAGGTGTAGTGAATGCAGTACCCATAACCGTAGTATCAATAGATGGGTCAGTTTCAGTAAAGCTGGTCAAGAATGTCGCGCCCTTGGTAACGGTCACTTGACCAGTATTCGGATCGGCAGTGACTGACGTGACGGCGTTTCCAGAACCACTGGTGGTTGCGGATGTTATATGGTCGTCATCGCCGCCCCAGACAGCACTGGTTCCGTTTGATCTCAATATAAATCCAGCTGCACCAATTGATGCCGCGATTTTTTGTCCACTGCCATCTGCAGCATAAATTGCTATCTTACCAACATCAGCAGCAGCAGCATCAGATACAGTTGCTTTGCGTTCGACATATGATTTTGATGCTAACTCTGCGAATGCCGGAGATGCAGTCAAAACTATGAAAAGCGCCCCCAGGCTGACTTTGCTGAAATTTCTCATTGGTAAATCCTTCCTAAGCTTTATTGCTATATTCCAATTCTATCAAAAAACAACGAATCGTGTCCAGTGTTAATTTCAATAATTATGAATTTATTCTTTTTATTCTAATTAGTTGTCAAATAACAAAAAATATAATTGTAAAAAGATAAAAAATCCCCTTGGCGACAAGGGGAAAATAAACCTAAAAATTAAGTTTATAAATGACAACGATTTTTATTTTTTTGTCTCTTCTATATTTGCCAAAGAAAACAATACTGATGATATTAATGATTGATAGGGCACATGTTGTTCATCGGCCAGTTTTTTTACGCGCGTCAGAATTTCTTCGGGGATACGCATGTTGATTACACAATTTGATTTATTGAACGCGCGATAGGCAGCGTACTCTTTCAGCAAGACTTCTATGTTCATAACGAACAGTTGCTGCATTACGTTGGGCATTTCTCCACCTCTTTGACAAGCAATACATTTGCACACACGGGCGCACATACCGACGCCGATACAAAGAACTATACCAGTGTATTTACACTTGTCAATACATTTGTGATGTCGTCCGTATGTGCGGTTGCATGGACTTTTGTGTGGATGATTGTGTTGAAAAAAATCCGCCAAAGCTGGCGGAATTTAATTTTGATTATGAATCAATGCTGATTATTTGTTTTATGCTTTCCGTTCAAGCCCAAACAAACTGGCAATATATTTTATGTATTCCATACCCCAGCGCACTAATCTTTCGTGGGAGTTCATCTTTTGCAGTCGAACAGGGCAGGGAATAATTGTCGTGTCGTGCAATTGTCTTTTAATAAGCAGCAGCGATCGGTTCATATGGTCTTCGGTTGTTACCACTACAATCCGGGTCAGATTTTTTTCATTTGCAATCTTTTGGACCGCCTGTGCGTTTTCATAGGTAGATCGCGAAAGCATTTCTAATTCAACTTGGCCGCGCAGATTTTCTGGAATCAATGATGCGTATTCATGACCGCCAACACCGATTATTTCCAGATGTCGTTCAGGATGATGTTCCAACAACTTCATTGCATAGGGAATTCTGCGTGCATCGCCGGTCAGTACGAAAAGTGTGTCGTCTGCACGCACCCATGCGCACTTGTTCGGGGTACCCAGCTTGAACGCAGTTGCGCCGCCCGCCAATAAAACAAGAACAATTAAAGATGGTGTAAGAAGTTTCATTCGAGCACACGGCATAAGGCATCATGCCTTATGATCTGATAAAATTCTTATTGTTGTTCTACGTGCCAACCATGTGGTCAGAAATATAATTCCGACAGGAAGCAAAACAATCGCTATCCATCCAGCGACCGGCACATGCATTTGAGCCATCAGACCAATTCGTGTCCCTTTGGCCATTGCGATAATCAGCATAATCATTGGTGCCGCGACGACCAGTCCGATTGCCGCCGCCAATGCGCTGATTTTTGTAATTATGATTTGCATCTGGCGCGCTACGAACGAATCGCTGGCACCAATTTGTGTCAGTATTTCCAACTCTCGCTTGTGTATAAGTGTGATGTTTCTGGTTATGTATGAAATGCACAACCCTATTGCCGACAAAATCATCAGCATCACAATAACTGAAATACCCATAATTTGCCAGCCAGCCCGGGTAATGTTTTTTGCACCCGCCGCATGCGTGATAAACCGCACGTTGGGCATAGTTGCGACCTGATCGCCAAATGCGCGAAGTTCAGAACTTTTCTTGAACTCAACCTCGATCATCTTTGGCAGGTATTGTTGCAATGCATTGTCATTGCCCATCCATGGCCGCAGCATTTTTGCCACATCTTCGTCCGGAATAATCGTTGCCCGACGCGCGGTTTTAGAAAGACTGACCGCTGCATCAAAATCGCCGCCAGGTAAAATCTGGATTGTTGCCAGATTATCCCATCCGGAATTCCATCGGCTGACCCCGGCGCCAATTCCAATAGTGACCCCCAGACTGAGTGTCGCCAAAAACGACAACAACGCAATCAAAGCCGTCAGAAAAACCGCTTGCTCTTTCACAAAAGAAAAAACCAGTGGTTGCCGTTTTATCATTCTTCCCCCGCAATCTCTGCAAACTTTTTAGACAGATCCCCAAAATAGTTATCGGCACGAAGACCAGATACCGAAGATGTTTTTTTAACATCACCGATTTTTGTTTTATTTTCTTCGCCTTCCATAAATTTCACATGATGATCTTCGACCAAAATCTTTGGAAATTTATAAGTATTCATCAGCTTTTGGCTGTGTGTTGCCAGAATTATTGCCGTGCCAAAATTTTTATTCATTTGCAAAAACAATTCCATCAAGCGTGCTGCCGAATCGTCATCCAGATTTCCAGTTGGTTCGTCCGCAAGCAGAATTTGTGGCTGGGTAATAATTGCGCGTGCAACCGAAACCCGTTGTTGTTGGCCACCAGAAAGGTTTAATGGACGTTGATTAGCATATTGTGCAAGTCCGACCCATTCCAAAGTTTTTGCCACAATCTTTTTTATGTACTTTTCATCTGAACCACGAACCCGCAAGGGCAGGGCGACGTTATCAAATACAGATAAATGCGAAATCAGCGAGTATTCCTGGAAAACAATAGCCATTTTGTGACGAAGCGCAGTGATTTCATCGCGCGACATACCATTTGCGGTTTTTCCAAATAACTTAATTTGTCCGCGGGACGCGGGATGCAGCATATAAATCAGACGCAGCAATGTTGTTTTGCCCGCACCAGATGCCCCAGATAAAAAATAAAATGATCCATTACTGATGTTAAATGACACATCAGATAGGACTTCGCGGCCGCCTTCGTATCGTGCCGCCACATTTGCAAAAGAAATTGCAGTTCCCGCTTCCATGTCTGCCAGTATAGAGCAATTATTATCCACTAGTCAATAGTCGTCAGATTAAATTTAGATTATATCAAATACATCAAGCCAACACCCAATGTCACCGCAAGGATGGCGGCAATAATCAGCCACCAAAAGTATTTTTTCACCAATTTATTTGCCAGTCCTTGGAATCGCCATACCAACCATCCTGCAATCGCAAAGCGCATTGTTCGCCCGATGGCTGTAAAGCCCAAGTAAAGAAATGGGGAAAATCCTAAAAAGCCTGCGCAGATTGTCAACAGCTTGAACGGGATCGGCGTGAATGCAGCAATTACAATTATCAACAACCCATGGCGAGCAAACATTTCGCGCGCAAATGCAAATTGTTGTGGATTACTGAAAGTATTGATAATCCATTGTCCAACAGAATCATAAAGCCAAACACCAATAAAATATGCGATTATCGCGCCAATCAAAGATCCAATCGCCGCAGCCACTACTGCGGGCAATGCGCGCTTTTTATTGGCGATAATGGGTGGGGTTATAAAAATCTCGGGCGGGATAAAAAGAAAAATCGAATCGCACAGGGTTCCAAAAAATATCAGCCACAGCGCCGCCGTGCTGTCAGCTTTTTTTAATAAGTAGTCTTGCAGTTTCATGAAAAGCAGTCTAGAATGTTAAACAGGTGGGAGTAAAGGCAAAAATAAAAAAAGGATGTTCCATGCCGAACAAAGTTATTATAAATGTAAGTGACAACAAAGAATCTCGCGATTTTTATCTGAATAAACTTGTTAAAGAACTTAAAAAGCCGATAGCTTTGTGCCCGGGCGCTGTTCCTGGAAATGGCGCAAAATCAAAAGTGATTTACACTCAAAATCTGTCATATGCATGGTTGATGAATCATTTGGGTGAAAAAACGGCACGTGATTTGGTTATTGAAGATGTTCATAAGATTAACAATCCAAAAACGCTGGATGTTATACTCAGGTTTGCGATGGACGCATGCTTGGACATTTATTTTATCGGCGCAATACATAATGAAAAAAATGGGTCAAACTTCTTTATAGATTATCTGGCAAACCAAGGGTATGAGATAGGTATGTTGGATGATTACGTGGTAGAAATGAAAGGTAAATCCGAAAAACAAATCAGAAAAGAAAAAACCGCAGAAGATTTGTATGAAGAAGCAAAAGCGTTGGTTAAAAAAACAAAAACAGCAATAAAAAAATCGGCAAATGAAAAAACAAAGTAATAAAGGTTTCGCTCGTGGTGATCGTATTGCGGCCAAGGTTCAGTCCTTGGTCGCAGAAATTTTGCGCGATAATTATCCGGAAATTAACATAACTTTGACCGGTTCGGAATCTCATGGCGGTTTGCAATTTGTGCGCTTGTATTACCAAGGCGACAAGTCAGTGCAAAGTAAATTAGATAACATAAAGTCACAAGTTCGTTATGAATTGGCCGCCAAGATAGACCAAAAATATACACCTGATATAGGCTTTGTTTATGACGACACGCTGGAAAAATCAGAAAGAATTAAAAAGCTGTTAAATAATTTAGAAATCTGATTGCATATCAGAAAATACTGGTGTATTATTGCCGCAACATGAATCAAAAAAACATCAGAAATTTTGCTATCGTTGCACACATTGATCATGGCAAGTCGACGCTTTCCGACAGAATCATTGAATATACTGGCGGCCTGCAATCACGTGAAATGAAGGCCCAGGTTCTGGATTCTATGGATATCGAGCGCGAGCGCGGAATTACGATAAAGTCCCAAACAGTTCGTTTAAATTACAAATCCAAAGATGGGCAAGAATATCAACTGAATTTAATGGATACCCCCGGACACGTGGACTTTACTTACGAAGTATCGCGTTCTTTGGCCGCGTGCGAAGGCGCAATTTTATTGGTTGATGCAACCCAGGGTGTCCAGGCACAAACTTTGGCAAATGCTTATCTGGCCATTGACAATGATTTGGAAATTTTACCCGTATTGAACAAAATTGATTTGCCCAGCAGCGATGTTGTCGCTGCTCGTGAACAGATTGCCGATGTAATTGGATTGGACGCAAATGATGCGCTGTGTGTGTCGGGCAAAACCGGCGCGGGTGTTTCGGAATTATTGGAAACCATTGTGCAAAAATTACCAGCACCACATGGTGATGCGAATGCCATGACGCGCGCGCTGCTGGTGGATTCTTGGTATGATTCTTATCTGGGCGTGGTTGTATTGGTTCGAGTTATGGATGGAAAATTATCCCGTGGTCAGAAAATAAAGTTTATGGCAACCGGCGCGGAATACGTTATTGATAAAATTGGTTGTTTTACGCCCAAGATGTTAAATACCGAAGAACTTAATACTGGCGAAGTTGGATTTATTATTACTGGTATGAAAACAATTCGCGATTGCAAGGTTGGGGACACAATCGCAGACGCAAAAGAATCTGGGACAAAAATGTTGGCAGGATTCAAGCCATCTATTCCGGTTGTGTTTTCTTCTTTCTTTCCGGTCGAGGCTGACGATTATCCAAACCTGCGTGATGGCGCGGAAAAATTGGCTTTGAACGATGCCAGTTTTGTATTCCAGATTGAAAAGTCTTCGGCATTGGGATTTGGTTTGCGCTGTGGATTTTTGGGTTTGCTGCACATGGAAATTATATCCGAACGACTGACCCGTGAATTTAATCTGAATCTGATAAACACAATTCCATCAGTGTTGTATAAATTGCATTTGCGTGGTGGCGAAGCGATAGATTTGGAAAATCCGGCCGATATGCCAGATCCAGTTATGATTGAAAGCATAGAAGAGCCATGGGTTCGCGCAACAATAATGGCACCAGATAAATATCTGGGCGCAATGATGTCGCTGTGTATAGAGCGACGCGGTGTCCAAGAAAACATCAGCTATGTCGGGGGCAGGGCGGTTCTGGTTTATAAATTGCCATTGGCTGAAATAGTCTTTGATTTTTATGATCGCGTAAAGTCCGCCAGTCAGGGCTATGCCAGTTTTGACTATGTGCTGGCCGGATACGAAGTTGCAGACTTGGTCAAGGTTGCAGTTTTGGTAAATGACGAGCCTGTCGAACCATTATCATTTATGTGTCATCGTGCATTTGCGGAAAAGCGCGGTCGGCAAATTGTTGAAAAATTAAAAGATTTAATCCCCAGACATCAATTCAAAATTCCAATCCAGGCAGCAATCGGTGGAAAAATAATCGCACGTGAAACCGTCGCGGCGTTTCGTAAAGATGTTACGGCAAAATGCTATGGCGGTGACATTTCACGTAAACGGAAATTGTTGGAAAAACAGAAAGAGGGTAAAAAGCGCTTGCGCAGTTTTGGTAATGTTGAAATACCACAAAGCGCATTCATAAACGCGCTGAAAGTCGGAAACTAAGTTTTATGGCAGTAGGGAATGTATAACCAAAAAGGAGCTTAAAAATGAGCATTTTAAGAAACATAAAAAATTATAATGACATCCTGAAAAACAAAAAAAAGATTTATGACAAAGCCAAGTCAGATTGTAAAGCCGCGCGCAAAAACTACTCGATTTGTATGGCAAAGATAACCGAGACCGGCATCATTGATGAAACAGGACAATGTGTAACCGGAATTTTTCAAAACAGAATACAAAACGTCCGATCGGTAAATGATTTTGATGCACCGATGAAAGACAAATGCTGCATCCATCACTTTTGGTCCGAATTACATGTTTCCGAACCTGGCACCCCATCAGGTTTTACGGTGATTTGGCAGTGCAAAAATTTTAACAAAGACAAACCTTGTAAGGAAACTGGTTGCAGGCTGTATGCAGATTATTTGGCCTATAACAATGCGTTGAAAGAATATAACGAAAAATCAAAAATCATGAAAAATATAAAAAATGATTTATTCATGGCAAGATTTTCAGTCAAAGAGTATTTTTGCTAGTTTTGATGGTTTGATAAAATTCCCCTTTGTCAGCAAAGGGGAATAAAAACCATTTTATTCGGCTGCATGTTTTTGCTATCACTTTGCCAGCAAAGAAGAAATCAATGAGTCATCAATTTTTCTTTTCACCGCATATTTTGGACAACCTGTTAGTGCCAGAAACAGGCTTTGATGTCGTACAAGACATTTCTGAACCCAGACTTCGTTTGTATATTACGGCGCGGGGTGCAAAAACCTTTTTTACCAGAAAAAGGGTTCATGGCAAAGACGAGCGTATAATAATTGGTCGCTGGCCCGAAGTTTCAATAGAAGATGCCCGCGCGGCCGTTACCAAGAAAATTGTCGGGGCATCCACACCAATTCCTGTTCGACGCAATCACATAGTTTTTGATAAATTATTCCAGGTCTTTATGGTCCGGAAAATTAAACGCTCGGCAGATGGAATTAAAAAGTTAGAGCGCGCCGCGGCCAAGCATTGGGCACCATTAATGAATCGTGAAGTTTCAGAAATCACCCCACAAGAGCTGGTCGCCGTTCATGAAAAAATCTGCGCAACCGGTGGCGCACCGACCGCAAATCGAATGTTGGAAATTTTAAACAGCATGTTCAAGTTCGCGATAGCAAGTGGGCATATTCGCGAAAATCCTGCGGAAAATTTACAAAAATTTCAAGAGTGTCGCAGAAAGCCTAAATTTGGCGCGAATGAATTTGCCCGATTGTTGTCTGCTATAAAGAAAGAAAAAAATCCCGTATTGCGTAATGCCTTTTTAATGCTGGTTTTCGGGTTCGCCCGCAAGTCCGAGATTTTTTCCATGCGCTGGCGTGATCTGGACTTTAATAATGATACATGGTTGTCGCGTCCTTTATCTGATCCAGCGGTTGTTCTGCTGCGAAACATTTCACAAAGTGGTGCGTGGGTTTTCCCATCGCGCGGCCGGCATTTGACAGATCCACGAAAGGCATGGTGCGACATTGTTGCCGCCGCAAAACTTCCCGGAATTCAAATGAATGATGTTTGCAAATATCTGTCGCGACAGCTGGTTTGGTCAGCCGATCGTGAACAACTACGCGAAAATATGAATAATATATTGACAAATATCCCTGTGTTATAATTTGTTATAAAACTTGACAGGGGGTGTCCGGGGATGGTATCTTATGGCAAGTCGCCCATAAACCAAAACACAAAAACGGGCACAAAGGTTTAACCTAAACTTAAGGATAAAAAATGAGCACTTTTGATAAAGTTCAAGAAGTAATAGTTGATAAATTGGGCGTCGCCAAAGAGAAAGTCGTTATGGACGCAAAGTTCGTTGCAGACTTGGGCGCAGACAGCTTGGACGTTGTCGAATTCGTTATGGAAGTTGAAAAAGAATTCAATATCACAATTCCAGACGATGCCGCTGCTAAATTGCAAACAGTTGGGGATGCAGTCAGATACATTGACGCAAACGTTAAATAATTAAAGACCCGCGCAAGCGGGTTTTTTACTAGTCATGGTCGCGCCCCGGCGCGACTTTTTTAAATGTTTTTTTGTTTGATTTCGTTTTTGCGCTTTTGCTTGAATTTTTTCGCCATTCATGTAGAATCCCAAATGAGTTTATAAAAAAACGAAAGGATTTCTTATGACACGTAGAGTAGTCATTACCGGTATGGGAATTGTTTCCCCTGTCGGCACAGGTGTTGAATTTGCCTGGAAAAATATCATTGCTGGAAAATCTGGCATAAGAACTATTACTGAAATTGATGTTTCAGATATACCATCCCAGATTGCTGGCATTCCGACATTGGGCAAGGGCGATGGCGAATGTGATTTCGATTTGATTGCCGAACCCAAGGAACAGCGCAAATTGGATAAATCAACTATGTTTGCATTGGTTGCAGCCGACCAGGCAGTTCGTGATGCCGGCGAACTGGGCGATCCAGAACGCATCGGCGTTTGCATCGGCAGTGGTGTCGGTGGACTGCAAAATATGTATGAGGTTTCAGTCGAGTTAGAAAAAAATGGCCCAAAATATGTAAGTCCGTTTTTTATTCCAAAGGTTTTAATAAATATGGCTGCTGGACAGGTTTCGATAAAACATGGTTTCAAGGGCCCGAACATTTCAATTGTTACAGCTTGCGCAACCGGTACTCATTCTATTGGCGAGGGTGCACGGCTGATTCAGCATGGCGACGCTGATGTCATGATTTGTGGTGGGACCGAGGCGGGAATTTGCCGAATCGGAATGGCTGGATTCTGTGCTATGCGTGCACTTTCAACACGAAACGATGACCCGACCGGGGCGTCGCGTCCTTGGGACAAGGGTCGCGATGGTTTCGTAATCGCCGAAGGTTCAGGTGTTTTGGTTCTGGAAGAATATGAACATGCCAAGGCGCGCGGTGCAAAAATTTATGCCGAAGTTGCAGGATACGGAATGAGTGGCGACGCCCATCATATTACTGCCCCAGCCGAAGGCGGCGAAGGCGGAATGCGTGCAATGCGTGCAGCATTAAAAGATGCAAATATATCGCCCGAATCGGTTGATTATATCAATGCGCACGGAACCAGCACAGGATTGGGCGACGTTGG
>CAYJAG010000001.1:0-3985 GCA_964368385.1 uncultured Muribaculaceae bacterium | reverse complement strand
AGCAACTCGTTTGGTTTTGGCGGCACAAACGCCAGCGTAGTATTAAAGAAAATTTAATGCCGCGCAAAAAAACCAAGTCTTTACCAAAGCGAAAAGGTCTGCTTTTTGCGGTTGCTTTGGCGTTTGTTGCATTTTTGCTGGGCTTTTGGTTCGTCGGCGTGCACAGCCCTATGCTGACACCCGAATCGTTTAAGGTTGCGCATGGCGAGTCCGTTGGCAGCATTGCCCAGCAAATGAAGAAACGCGGATGGATTAATTCATCTGACACATTCAAGTTGATGGTTATGGGGTTCGGTGGCGAAGTTCAGGCGGGGGTTTATGATTTGCCTGCGCGTGCCAGTGTTTGGAGTATTGCAAGAATGTTGGCGCGTGGTGATATAGCCAGCACAACAATCGTTATTCCCGAAGGATTGACCACCAAGCAGATAGTTGCAGTTTTGAATGAAAACGGATTCTTGACTGGATCGGCGTGCAACACGGCTTGTCCGCCCGAAGGTGAGCTGTTCCCGGATACTTATCGTGTGTCCAAGGGCACTCCACGCGCCGAAGTAATAGATATGATGAAAAATAAAATGGCGGAAATTCAGCGTGGTTGGGAAGTGTCGGGGCGTCATGCGCCAAAACCATTAAAATCTTGGAACCAGGTCATAACATTGGCCAGCATAGTTCAGAAAGAAACACCAAAAACCGATGAAATGCCCATCGTTGCCAGTGTTTATTTGAATAGATTAAACAAACGTATGAAATTGCAAGCCGACCCGACAATCGTTTATGCATTGACCAAAGAGTTGGGCGACATGCAAGGCGCACCATTGCTGAGCGGTCATTTGCAGGTGGACAGCCCATTCAATACCTATAAACATTTTGGCTTGCCACCCAGCCCGATTGCAAACCCTGGGCGCCAGGCGATTACAGCCGTATTAAATCCTGCAGATACAAATTACTTATTTTTTGTAGCCGACGGGCAGGGCGGTCATAATTTTTCAGAAGATTATGCCGGTCATATGGCGAACCGCAAAGTATGGCGGGCAATTAAAAAATCAAAATAATTTCCATTTTTTTATTTTATTAAATAATTTTTTCGGCAATTTTTGCTATCTGTGTTTTTTTTATATCCTTTTTTGTGATATAATGAACCCAAATATAGGAAGTATTTAGCAATGAAAAAATTGATTTTTACTGCTGTTTCACTGGGAATATGTACCTGGTTGCCTGGTGCTTTTGGCGCTGTTGGTTCTGACAACGGGCTGAAAGTCGCAAATAATTTTAATTATAAAGTCGCTTATTCCAGACCACCGGTTTTAATTGCCGCACCCATGTATGTCCCAAACTTACCACCATCCCAGGTCGAAGAAACTATTTGCTGTAAAGCAAAGCCATCACCAGCAATCCGCCAGAGGGCATATAATACCAGACCTTTAGCCAATGATTGGTATGCCGCAATTAAATATGTTCATACTATGACCAGCTTTACTTCGGATTATAATTGGACTGGACTTACCCCAGTTAGTTTAACACCATTTAATGAAAACTGGTCTGATAAATTTTCTACGGAAACAATGATGGGCTTTGCGGTATCGGTTGGAAAAAATTATAACGCGGACTGGCGGGTTGAGTTAGAAGGCGGATACACCGGGGAATATTCCGATTCGGCTGATGGTGTGAAGTTTGCTATTTCTGCGCCTTATCTGACTTTTAATGCATTATATAACTTCGCTGGTAATAACCAGACTGGATTTTATATTGGACCGGGGTTGGGGATGGCATTTCCAATGACGGAAATTTCATCGGAAGGACCGGACGCTGTTTGGTTCCTACATGGTGATACCACCAGGCGTGAATTTTCACCAATGTTTGCGGCTGTTGCTGGATTCCAATGGTTTATAGAAGAAAATCTTGCGCTGGATATAGGATATAAATTCTATACATTCAGTGGGACAAAGCATGAACGAGACTTGAACTTTTGGGATGGCATAGACCCAGATACAGCACAAGTCACCACATTTACTGCTGATACTGGATGGCTGACAAATCATGGAATCAGTATAGGGCTGCGGTATTATTTCTAGGGTTTTTAGTTAAGCGGCAAAAGGAAGGATTAAAGAGAAGATAATGAGTTCGCTAGGTTTGTATATTAAAAATAAAACTATTTTGTGCAATGCGGCTGTTGCGGTTGCTGCCTGCATCTTTGGTTTTATTGGTAATGCGAATGCGGCCGTCACAATCAAATCTGCGACCGGTATGGGTGTTTCGTCTGGTACGCCATCATCTGCACGTGTTGTTGTTCCAATTCGGGCTTCGGCGCCTATTCGTATTGGGACGACGACTCTTCCCAGTAATCGGGTATCTACCACTCGCGCGGGTACATACAACACAATCGGAAAATTTTTGGGCGGCAGCGTCAATCAGCTTAAACCAGGTGCCTCAATCAAGATTCCAACCACTGGTGGTGGCGGAACAACCAATATAGATCTTTCTAACTATGTTACCCAGCAGCAATACGATTATTTGGAAAACGTAGTGAATAATTTAGAGCCCCAGGTAGACTTGTCAAATTATTATGACATTCCTGAAACCGACACTCTTTTAGATGAAAAGTTGTTCAGGGATGATTTGGTTGCTGGCGATAATATAACAATTTCCGAAGACTTAACCGGAAAGAAAATTATTTCGTCATCCGGCTTGGGGGCCAAGGGTGATACGGGCGTGCAAGGCCCGATAGGTCCAGCAGGCGAACAGGGCCCAGCAGGTCCGGCAGGTGCGGATGGACGTGATATTATTATTCGTAATGATGGGACTTATTTGCAGTGGCAATACGATGGAGATGTGGCTTGGACTAATTTAATTGCCCTTTCCAGCTTGCAAGGGGCCGACGGAATAAATGGGGTGGATGGTGTTGATGGCGCCGATGGTGCTGATGGTGCGGCCGGTACAAATGGACGTGAAGTTGAAATGCGTTTTGATTCTGTTTCTGGCTATGTTCAATGGCGCTTGGTCGGGGATGAACTTTGGTTGAATCTTATAGATGTTGCAACCCTTACCAATGTTGATATATCAGGCAAAGCAGACAAAGTTACAGGTGCTGCTGGTGGTAATTTGGCGGGATTAACCAATACCGAAGGAAACTTGACCGATTCAGGAATCGCTGCGGACAAAGTTATAACAATTCCAGATTCTTCTGAACTGACCCAAGGAGATGGGGGATATGTTATTACAGTTGATAAAAGTGGAACTGGTGTCGGTGGTCCGACATATATGAAGGTTTATTGAGTTTTTTAATAAAATGAAAATTAAGAGGGAATGTAAAATGAAAAAAATAACTCTTGTATCGATAACTGCATTGCTTGCGGCAGGTGCGGCGAATGCGGCGCTGCTTCCCGAAGGCGGTGTTGTAGGAACAAGCACCCTGAATGAAAAAGTGGGTGATGAAAAAACCCTTACCACGGAAGCCAAGGTAATCGTGCCGGCGATTAACGAGTTGAATCAGGCAATCCAAAATATAGAAGCTGGCATTAACTTGGATGGTGTGGAATTTATAAAAGATAAAACCCAGGATATTGAAGCGTCATACCTGATTGGTCAAGAAGAGATTCAATACACTTCGGCCAAGGCAGTCAAAGAATATGTTGATACTGCGACAACAGGTTTGGCAACTACCACCGATCTTACAGGCAAACAAGATAAAGCCACTGGCATGACATCTGGGAATGTAGCGTTATGGACCAGTGATGGTACTGGCAAGTATCAAACTGGCGCCCAGATTGGAATTACAAACAGCATGGCCGGAATTACAACTGGTAATACAAGCCTTACGACAGGTGGTGCGGTTTCAGATGCGATATCAGCATTGCAGATTCCCCAACTGGATCCAACTTGTATGGAGGGCGGGGTGAATTACTGCGTCTTGTCCCAGGATGTGAATGGTTGGGTTTGGTTAAGGATGTATTAATAATTATTCTTAACAGAATTTTTTAATAAAAAACGC